>PKUI01000024.1 GCA_002869605.1 Desulfuromonas sp.
AGACAGAGCAGCACATGTTCCTGGGCATACCATTTGGCCAGATGGAGTGCTTCCCACAGGGAGTTCTGCACCCGCTCTGAGGCCTGCAGCCAATCGACCGGCAGGTAATAAAGGGCGACGAATACGGCCACAATCGTCAGCAACGGCTTCCATTCACTTTTCCAACGCATAGACCTTCCTCACATAAACCACTTGGCGATATCGCCAAATACTCAGGTAAAAATTTTTACTTGGCGACAGCGTTCAACAAGGTCGCCTGGTCACGGGCACTTGCTTCGAGTACCGATTCGACGCAGCCGAAAAAATTCATGATGCACGGCACGCGCAAACGATAGAAGACCTGGTTGCCGCGCTTGTCATCCATCACAACCCCGGCCTGCTTGAGTACCGACAGATGTTTCGAGACCGTCGACACATCGGCGCCGATCTGTGCCGTCAGGTCGGCCACGCAACGTTCCCCCTTTTCCAACTCCTCGATAATAAACAGTCGCGTCGGGTGAGCCATCGCCTTGAGTACATTGGCGCGTGCCTCGAGCAAACTCTTACGTTCCTGGTTCATGGTTCATGGTTCCTCCTAATCTATTTGGCAATATAGCCAAATAGCCAACTTCGTCAAGTAAAAAAAATCTGCCCATCCTGCCCCGCAACAAAAAACGCGGGCCTCCATTCAGGAGACCCGCGTCAGGATCCGTCTCATAGCGGCGGTTTGCCGGAAACGCTCTTAAAACAGGCGAGAGACGTTCGCTTACCCCTCGTCCCTCGATGCAGCAATACCTGCATCGAACGAATTGATGCGCCGGATAAACGCCTTGAGCAGCCCGAAAGAGCGCCGGTTAAACTCCAGCGCCAGACGCGGCAGCTGGATCAGGTCGGGCTGATCGGCCTCCTGGGGGAGGGCGCTACAGCTGCGGATATGGGTCCCCGGCTTGAGTATCTCGCTGAACTCATCCTCCAGGGTCGCCACCTGCTCCTCAGAGAGCGCCTGGTTGAGGCGGATCACCAGGGTTTCGCGCACGTAACGACTGGAGTGGTAGACACGGTAGAAACTATCGATCAGTTCCACCGCCTCGACCGGATCACGGGTGATCGAAAAGAGGCTAAAATCCTCGCCCGAGATCAGGCCCCGCTTAAGCAGCGACTTCTTGACGAACTCGAACCACTCTTCCCAGTAATCGCCGGTGTCGTCATCGATCAGCACCAGGGGGATCGGCGGGTTCTTGCCGGTCTGTACCAGGGTCAGGGTCTCCATCGCCTCGTCGAGGGTGCCGAAGCCTCCGGGGAACAGCGCCACGGCGTGGGCCTCCTTGAGAAACGCAACCTTGCGATTGAAGAAGTAGCGATAGGTGATCACCTTGTCGCTTGAGCTCATCACCGGGTTGGTCTCCTGCTCGAACGGCAGGTGGATATTAACCGCAAAGGAGTTATCAGCCCCGGCCCCTTCGTTGCCGGCCTGCATGATCCCGCCACCACCACCGGTAATCGCCATGTAGCCCCGCTCGACAAGCAGCCGCGAGAAGGTCACACACTTCTGGTAGATCGGTTCCTCCGGTTCGGTACGCGCCGAGCCGAAGATCGTCACCTTGCGGGTCTGGCGATACGGAGCAAAGACCTTATTGGTGTAACGCATCTCCTTCATGGTAGTGCGCATCAGCTTGAGATCGGCCAGGTAGTCGTTTTCCTGGCCCGCCTTGAGCGCGGTCAGGATCATTTCGCGCACCATGCGCTCGTGATTGACCCCGACCTTGTCGATCAGTCCCTGAATCAGCTCATCGAGTTCAGGGTTGGGGCGATCAAAGTATATATTCATAACACCTCCAGCGGGGCGACTGACGCCTTGTTCATTGCAGCAGGCCTGTATTGTAGCAGGGGCGGTAGGATTTGCGGCGGGAAATATTCTCCCGGGGCACTTCTTTTATGGAGCCGGTGGAGGGCCGAGCAGACGTCTTCCGCCTAGGCGCCGGGAACGGATCACCAGCCCGCGCAGAGAAGCGCCTGCGTAACGCTCCTCAAAAACCTCATACAGAGCGCGCAGTTCGCGCTCGAGGGCGTAGAAGCGCGCTACCTGTTCGGCCGTCAGATGTTCTTCGACGATCTCGCAATTAAAGGTCACGCAGTTAAACGGGCGCAGTCCCGGCTCCAGGGAACAGCCTTCCAGAGTCAGAAACGGGCAGGTCACGGCAGGGTCGGGGGACGGCAGGGGGCGGTTACGCAGCAGCGCGCTCAGCACCTCGACCAGGGTCATATGGTGCTGGCCGCGCGCACAGCAGGCGCCGTCACACTCGGCACAGCCCTCGAGACCGCCGGCCGCCACAAACAGCTGATGCAGCTGGTCTTTGAGCGCCACGACCTGGTCGATGTGCTGCTTTTGCCATTGCCGTTCGTCGGCACCGCACAGCATCAGCTCACGCTGTACCGTAACGACGCAGGACGCCCACTCTAGGCACCAGTCAGAATTCTGCATACGCGCAATAAAAGCGGCGGCCCACGAAAGGAACCGCCGCGTCTCGAGATAAAGTGGTCGAAGAAGTCCGTAAGCCGGGTTCTGTCCCCCGCTCCGGTTACCCGCGGCGGGGTGGTAATCATTCCTCTAGGGCTACCGTTGCCGGCAGCCTCAAGCAGCCAACCCGGGAGTCTCGGGCGGGCC
>PKUI01000129.1 GCA_002869605.1 Desulfuromonas sp.
ATGAAATTCGTAAACATCGAGAGGTTGTCGAAGTTATTCGAGTAGATCGCGGCGATTAAACCGAACTGTGCAAAGATAAACGAAGCCAGCAAAACCATGAGCAAGGCCAGAAACGGGCTTGTCCAGGGGACCGGGGCAAAAAACAGCGAAACCAGAAGGACTGCGCTGCCAACCAGGATGCCGCGCAGCATCGAGGCACAGGTATAGGCAAAAATGAGCTGAGCCGGGGACATCGGGGTGACCATGAGATCGACAATATTGCCTAGATAGCGAGCCATGAAGAGAGACGATGAAGAGTTCGCAAAAGAGTTGTTGATGACCCCCATCAGAATCAGACCTGGAATGACAAATTGGGCGTAACTGAAATCCTCGACAACGCTGAGTCGTTCACCGAGAGTGGCACCGAAGACAAACAGGTAGAGAGAAGCAGTAATGATCGGCGTCAGAAGTGTCTGCACCGAGACCTTGAGAAAGCGATGAACTTCACGGCGCAACAGCGTTAAAAAAGGCAGCAGGGGATAAAAGTTCGAAGTCTGTCGAGAGGCCCCGTTCATGGAGAGCTCCCGTTGCCGAGTTTGCGCCCGGTCAGTTCCAGGAAAACTTCTTCCAGGCCGGTCGACTGGGTTTCAAGATCGATGATATCAAGGCCGAGACGGCATGTCGCTGAGAGAACCTCGCCCCCCGGGCAGTCGCGCGGCAACGTGAGCAGCAGCAGGGAGCCGTCTTCTTCGAGGCGTGGAGAGTAGCGTTGTAACGGTTCGGGCACCTCAACGAGTGGTGTGCCGAGTCGAAACGAGAGAGTGCGGGTGCCGACCCGGCCCATAAGGGCGGCCGTGTGGTCGAGAGCGACAATGCGGCCGTGGTTCATGATGGCGATCCGTTCGCACATCGCCTCGGCCTCTTCGAGATAATGGGTTGTCAGCAGCACCGTCGTCCCTTGGCGATTTATCTCGCGCACGAAGTCCCACAGGGTATGTCGAAGCTCAACATCGACTCCGGCGGTCGGCTCATCAAGGATCAGCAGCTGCGGCTTATGAATGAGTGCCTTGGCTACCATCAGGCGGCGCTTGAGTCCGCCGGAGAGCTTGTTCATCGATTTTTTCAAATGCGGTCCGAGGTCGAGGCGCTCTATCAGCAGCTCGCGCCAGGCGTGATCGGTGGGATAACCGTAATACCCGGAGTGAAGTCGCAGGGTATGATCGACATCGAGGAAATGGTCGATGACAATCTCCTGGTGCATGACCCCGACCAGGCGGCGGGTCAGGCGATAATCCTTACGGTTGTCACAGCCAAAGACCTTGACCTGACCGGAATCGATGCGGGTAACACCGGCAACCATGTTGATGGTAGTACTTTTGCCAGCCCCGTTCGGCCCTAACAGGCCGAAGATTTCCCCTTCCGCGATCTCGAAGGAGATCCCGTCTACAGCTTTATCACCGGAGTAGCTTTTGGAAAGGTTCTGGATGTCGAGAGCGGAACTCATGGCGGTACTATAGACCCGGAGTGCACAGGAGACAAGACCTGGCGGAATTATGTATCTTCGGGAGCCGTAGCGGGGTCAGTTTCCGAGGTGTCACTGTCGTTGATGGGTTTGCCGAACAGGCGTGCGACAATGATACCGACTTCGTACAGGATGATAAACGGGATGGCCAACGCCGTCTGGGAGAGAACATCGGGAGGCGTGAGCATAGCCCCGATGATGAAAGCGACCAGCAGGGCATACTTGCGGTTGCGACGCAGCCAAAAGTGGTCAACGACCCCAAGGCGGGCAAGAAAGAAAATAATAATCGGCAGCTCGAAAACCAAGCCGAAAGCGAGCAGCAACTTGCTGGCAAAAGAGAGGTACGTGGCGATCGAGAGCATCGCCTGCATGTCGGCACTCGAAACCCCGAAATTAATCAGGAAATTGAAAACCGTTGGAAAGACGAACATGAACCCGAAGTAGGTGCCACACCCAAAGCACAGAAAGCTCGCCATGACGAAGGGGATCGCATAGCGTTTTTCATGTTTGTAAAGACCCGGAGCGATAAACGACCAGAATTGCCAGAGGATAATCGGTAATGCCAGGATCACGGCGGCGAGCGCGGCAATCTTCAGGTAGGTGAAGAAAGGCTCGGTGGCGGAAATGAAAACCAGCGAAGACCCTTCCGGCAAGGCGTTACGAACCGGTTCGGAAATGATGGTAAAAAGCTCACCGGCGTAGGCATAACAGGCAACAAAAGCGATAATCCAGGCAATAAAAGAACGGACCAGGCAGTTGCGTAGCTCCTCGAGATGCGTCATGAAGGGCATTTCATCAGACATCGCGGGAAGCCTCTTCGTTACTGGCGGAGTCTTTCGTTACTGCTGGTGCAGGTGGCCCGGGGTTGACCTGGGTCGGTTCGTCGTTCTCGGCTGCGGGGTCTCCCGCTCCGTCATAAGGAGAGGGCGCCTCTGAGCCTGGAGCGGAAAGCTTGCCCGATTTAAGCAGCTCCTCGCGAGTCTGTGTGGTGCGCACTTCTTCAGTGAAAGAGGTTTTCAGCTCGTCGGTAGCACGTTTGAATTCGGCAAAGCCGCGGCCCAGTGCGCGGGCGAGGTCGGGCAGTTTCTTGGGGCCGATCACTACCAAAGCGATGGCGCACAGCAGGAGCAGTTCTGGAAAACCGAAACCGAACATAGAAAACTCTCAGGGCAGGGGTAACCAAGCCCGGAGAGCATAGCTACAAAAGTGGCGCCTGTCAAGCGGTACAAAAGGCTATAAGGGTTTGACATATAAGGGGTTTTAAACTAGACTACGCAGCACTTTTGCCTGCCGGTGTTCGGGTAACACCAGCTTTACAGTTTCTTACTGACTCACAGAGTATTGGTTATGAATCAGACAGACATGGTTAAGGAAATTCGTGCGCTGGCCAAAGAGCGCAATGCCCTGATCCTGGCACACAATTACCAGCGCGATGAAATTCAGGAGCTGGCTGATATTACCGGAGACTCGCTCGGATTGTCGATGGAGGCGGCACGCGCAGACCACGATGTAATCGTCTTCTGCGGGGTACACTTCATGGCCGAGAGCGCGGCGATTCTGGCGCCAGAAAAGACGGTGCTGCTGCCGCGTGCCGATGCCGGATGTCCCATGGCCGACATGATCGACGCCGAAGGATTGCGCAAGATGAAGGCCGAATACCCCGGGGCAACCGTGGTCACCTACGTCAATTCGACGGCCGAGGTCAAGGCCGAGACCGACATCTGTTGCACCAGCGCCAACGCCATCAAGGTGGTCGAATCGCTTGAGTCTCACGAAGTGATCTTCACACCCGATCGTAACCTCGGTCGTTATGTTGCAGAGAAAGTTCCGGGTAAAACTTTTCACTACTGGGAAGGATTCTGTCCGACGCACGACCGCCTGCAGGTGGCTGAGGTCGAGCGGGCCCAGAAAGAACATCCCGAGGCCCTGTTCGTGGCACATCCCGAATGTCCTCCCGAGATCCTCGCGCTGGCCGATCACATCTGCTCGACCAGTGGCATGTACGAGTTCTGCCGTACAGATTCATCTCGCAAATATATCATCGGGACCGAGGCGGGGATCCTCTACCGTCTGCGCAAGGAGAACCCCGACAAGGAGTTTATCCTGCCGAGCGGTGCCCTGATCTGTCCGAACATGAAGCTTACCTCCCTGGAAGATGTCCTTCACTGCCTGCAGACCCTGAGCCCTCAGGTCACGGTGACCGCCGAGGTCAGGGAAAAGGCCCGGCAAGCTCTCGATCGCATGCTCGCCGTGCCACGCGATTAAACTACAGCGACCTACCATGACCGGCAGGGCCTAATCAAGCCCTGCCGTTTTTCGTTATGAGCACTGAATCACACGACATACAGGACGCCGCCAGTTGCGAAGGCTTACTGGCCGCGCTGCAGGCCGGAGACCGTCACAGCGAGCTGTTCGGGTTGAACGCCAGTGCGGCAGCCTATGTTCTGGCGCGCGTGCAGTCAGACGGGTGCGGGCCGTTACTGCTGATTACCGCAGAGGCAGATGATGCCCGCCAGTGGCATGAAAACCTGCGTTTTTTCAGCGACAAACCGCAACGGGTCATGCTTTTCCCACAATGGGAAGTTGCCCCCTACGCGCCAATGTCTCCACATCCCGAGGTCGAGGCGGAAAGGCTGACGACCCTTGCGGCGCTGTTGTCAGGCGACGTCGACATCGTGGTTGCACCGGTGCGGGCGCTGCTGCAGAAGGTCATCCCCAGGGCAACGCTCGAAAGGTATCACTGGTGGCTGCACGAGGGGGACGAGAGAGAACGCGAAGAGCTGGTAGCGCAGTTACAGGAGGGTGGTTACCAGGCGGTACCGCTGGTCGAGGAGCGGGGCAGTTTTTCGGTGCGGGGAGATATCGTCGACATCTTTCCGCCGACGAGCGAACAGCCGGTACGCCTTGAAATGTTCGGCGACCAGATCGAAAGGCTGCGCTGGTTCGATCCGGAAAGTCAGCGTTCGAAGGAGCACGGGCCGAAAAGCGTCGAACTTTTCCCGGTGCGAGAGATGTTGCTCAGCGGCGAGCCGCGGCGCCATCTACTGGAGAAGCTGAAAGAGCGCTGCGATGACCTCGACCTGCCGCGGACGCGCCGCGAGGCTCTTGAAGAGGAGATCGAAACCGGAATCCTCTCGCCCGGACGGCACTGGCTGATGTCGCTCAATTATCCCGCCCTGGACGACCTGACCGAGTATTTCATGCCGCAACGCATCGTGCGGATCGAGCCCGAAGAGTTGCTGCAGGTTGCCGATAATCACGCCGAGGATGTGGCCGCAGGAACCCGGCACCTGCAGGATCTGGGCGAGGTCTATGCCGATCCGGCCGAGCTGTTCCGGGAACCGCAGTGGCTGGCACAGCTTGAGGGTGAGCGCGGGAACCTGGACATCTGCCGACTGGAGCTGTTTCAGCCCGACAGCAGTGCCAGCCGCTGGCGTTTCCGGTGGGAGGGGAACGCCGATCTCAAGCCGCGCCAGAAACAGGAACACAGTGGCATCGCAAGGCTGGTCGAGTGCCTCAACGCGTGGCAGCGCGATGGCTGGCGAATCGTCATCGTATGCCATCAGCAAGGGCAGGCCGAACGACTGCTCGACCTGGTTGAGGGCTATGACTGCCGTCTGCGTTATGCTCCGCAAGAGGGCATCGGGCACGTACAGGCTGGCGAAGCTGTGGTTTTACTCGGTCGGGTAAGCTCCGGTTTCCGGCTTGTCGATGAACAATTGGCGTTGATCACCGAAGAGGAGATCTTCGGGCAAAAAGCTCCGCGACGCAGTCGCGGTGTGGCGCGGGCCCGCGCCGCCCTGTCGTCGCTGGCGCAGCTGCGCGAAGGCGATTATGTGGTACACATCGACCACGGCATCGCCCGTTACAAGGGGTTGTTGCACTTGGAGATGGGTCGTGTCGAGGGTGACTTCCTGCACCTCGAATACGCCGCCGGCGACAATCTCTACCTGCCGGTAGAGAGGATCGAGAAAGTCCAGAAATATCTCGGTGGTGAAGGTGCTCAGCCGAAGCTTGACCGCATGGGCGGAACGGCCTGGGAAAAGGTCAAGCTCAAGGCACGTGCAGCGATCGAGGAGCTGGCACGCGATCTGCTCAAGATCCAGGCCCTGCGCGAGATGCGCGAGGGGCACCGGTATTCTGAAGCGGGTCGCGACTATCGGGAATTCGAAGCAACCTTCGAATACGAAGAAACCCCGGATCAGCTGGCAGCGATCGAAGAAGTAGAGACCGATATGTCCGCCCCGCAACCGATGGATCGCCTGATCTGCGGGGATGTCGGTTACGGCAAGACCGAGGTGGCGATCCGTGCCGCGATGCGGGCGGTCCTTGATGGCCGTCAGGTGGCGGTGCTGGTGCCAACCACCGTGTTGGCGCGTCAGCACTGGCAGAACTTCGTGGAACGGTTTGCCGATTTTCCCGTTATGGTCGAAATGGTATCCCGTTTTCGGACCGCTGCCGAGGTTCGCAAAACCCTCGAAAAAACAGCCGCCGGACAGGTCGACATCCTGATCGGAACCCACCGCCTGTTGCAACGTGACGTGCGTTTCAAAAACCTCGGCCTGGTGATCATCGACGAGGAGCAGCGTTTCGGGGTCACGCACAAGGAGCGACTCAAGAAACTGCGCGCCGAAGTCGACGTTCTGACGCTCAGTGCCACCCCGATCCCGCGCACCCTGCACATGAGCATGGTCGGTATGCGCGACCTCTCGATTATCGAGACGCCGCCGGTTGATCGTTTGGCAATCCGCACTTACGTCACCCGTTTCGATGATGAGGTGATCCGGAGCGCCGTGATGCGAGAGTTGCGTCGCGGCGGGCAGGTGTTTTTCGTCCACAACCGGGTCGAGTCGATCGTGGCAACCGCCGAATACCTTGCCAAACTGCTGCCGGAAGCGAAGATTGCCGTCGGTCACGGGCAGATGCCGGAGAAGGAGCTCGAGCAGGTGATGGTCGACTTTATCGCCGGCGAGAGCAACCTGCTGGTGTGTACCACTATCATCGAAAACGGTATCGACATCCCGCGCGCCAATACCATGATTATCAACCGCGCCGACTGCTTCGGTCTCAGTCAGCTCTACCAGTTGCGCGGTCGGGTCGGTCGATCCCGCCAGCGTGCTTACGCGTACTTGTTGATTCCCGGTGAAGCGGCCCTGACCTCCGACGCCCGGGAGCGATTGCGCGTACTGCAGGAGCTGTCGGAACTCGGTGCGGGATTTCAGATCGCCAGCCACGACCTCGAGTTGCGCGGAGCAGGGGACCTGCTCGGCGCGCGGCAGTCTGGACAGATCGCGGCGATCGGTTTCGAAATGTACACCGAGTTGCTCGAGGAGACCGTCGCCGAGCTTCAGGGGTTGGAGCGCGAAGCGCAGATCGATCCCGAGATTCGCCTTGGTTTATCGGCGTTTCTTCCGGAGGACTACGTACGTGACCCGAACCAGCGCCTGTTGCTCTACCAGCGCCTGGCACGGGCCGGGGATGAACGAGAAGTCTATGATATGGGCGACGAACTGCGTGACCGTTACGGTGACCTTCCGCCTGCGGCAAAGCTGTTGCTGGAAAACATGAAGTTGCGGGTCACCATGAAACAGTTGCGTATCGAAGGACTTGAATATGACGGGCAGCGCCTGGTGTTTGCCTTCCACCCCCAGACCCCGGTGCCGCCTGAAAAGATTCTTGGACTGCTCCAGGAAGATCCGCAGAGGTTCAGCTTTTCACCCGACTATCGCTTGACCGTGAAGGTCGGGAAACTGGCGCCCCAGGAGCTGGTATCCCTGGCCAAAAAAGCGTTGCAAGGCTTTCTTTAACTATGCTAGCGTGATGAGCCGTGTCGCCGTTTGGCAGCACGAGCCCGCCGCTTCAAGGAGTGTCTGATGTCCCGCTTCCTGACGGGAGGACTGGTCCTTCTGACCCTGTTGTTCAGCGTTGCCATGACTGCATGTCAAAAAACGGAACCACCCAGGGAGCCGCAGGTGCTGCTGCAGGTCAACGGGCGTACGCTGTTGCTTGATGATTTCCGCCGGGGGTTCGAACGCAGCATGCCCGAGCAGCAGGCGCTGAATCCCGAAGAAAGGGAAGAGTTGAAGCGTAATTACCTGCGGCAATTGATCGATGGACAACTTGCCCTGGCAGAAGCTGATCGACTCAATGTCCAGGTATCGCCGACAGAAGTTGAGTCCCTGCTGGAAGAGTTTCAGCGGGATTACCCGGCACAGGAATTTCAGCAGATGTTGCAGAGCCAGAAAATCAGCGAACAAGCCTGGCGCAAGGAGTTGATCGAGCGCCTGCGCATGGAGAAAGTAATCCGTCAGGAGGTCTATGCGGGGCTGACGGTAGAAGAGAGCGAGATTAAAACCTATTTCAGGCAGAATCGCGAGGATTTCGAGCGCCCCGAGCAGGTCCGTGCGCGTCAGATCGTAGTTGCCCGTGAAGATGAAGGACAACGCGTTCTCGGTTTGTTGCGTCAGGAGGAGCCATTTGCGGAGGTCGCACAGAAATACTCTTTGTCTCCGGACAGCGAGCAGGGTGGCGACCTCGGTTATTTTTCACGTGGTCAGATGCCAGACGCGTTTGATGACGTGGTCTTTACGCTGCCGGTCGGCCGGTTGAGCGACCTGGTCAAAACGGAATACGGATACCATATTTTCCTGGTCGAGGAACGGCGCAAGGCACAGCGCCTGACCCTGTCGGAAGTCCACGACGACATAGAAATGCTTCTACGCCGAGAAAAGGAAGCCAATGCCTACCAGGCCTGGTTACAGAAGCTCGGCAGTGAAGCCGTCATCGACGTAGACTGGAGCCTGTTAAGAGAGATGCCTAAACCATGAACAAGGTAACGATAATGACCCTTAAACGAATCCTGATGGCCGCCTCGTTGGGCCTGCTGCTGGCGACGCCTTCTTTTGCCGAGACCCTGAACCGGATTGTTGCCGTGGTCAATGATGACGCCATTACCACCTATCAACTGGCGCAACGCCTCGAGACCCTTCCGCCAGACCAGCGCGAGTCGGCCAGGGAATCGATGTTGGAGAGAATGGTTGAAGAGCTGTTGCTTGAACAGCGTGCCGAGGAGGTCGGTGTTGGCGTCACGGACGAAGAAATTGACGCTGCAATCAGCGATATCCAGGTGCAGAATCGCCTGACCCTTGAACAGCTTGAGCAGGCCCTGCAGGGTCAGGGTCAGACTCTTGCCAGCTATCGTGACACCCTGCGCGGGGAAATCCTGCGCTACAAGCTGCTGGGCCGTGAAGTGCAGGCGAAGGCCGATGTGACTACCCAGGAGATTCGCAACTATCTCGAAGAGCACGCCGACGAATATCGTCTTCCGCCCCGGGTACGCCTGGGCGTGGTGAATGTTGCCCTGCCTGAAAACGTTTCGGATGAAGGCCGCCGCATGCTGCAGGCCAAGGCGGGGAAAGTTCTGGAGAGGCTGGATGAGGATGAGCCTTTTGAGAACATCCTGGAAGAGGTCGGTAAAGACCCTGATGTCAACGGCAGCGACCTGGGAATGTTTGCCGAGCAGGAGTTGTCTCCCCTGTTTTCTGAGGCCATTCAAGACCTGCCGATTGGAGGGTTGAGTGGCATCCTGGAGGTTCCGGGCGGTTTCGCCCTGCTTAAGGTTCTCGACCGCCTCCCCGGAAGTACCCGCCCCCTTGAAGAAGTTCGTTCTGAAATTGAAGCGATCGTGCGTGAGCAAAAGACCCAGGCATTGTTCGAAGAATGGCAGAAAGAGCTACGCAAAGAGGCGACCATCGATATACGCCTCTGATCCTGGACAGGATGTGAAAAGGAAAAGGCCCCGCTGCTGGCGGGGCCTTTTTTTATATCCAGGGGGAAGGTGATGCCGGCAGTAGGGCCGGCCACATACGTAGAGGCTGGAGATCCTTCAAGGTGTCTGCGCCGAGCTGAACGACTATCCAGTCTCCTCGTGAGATCTCGCGGGCCAACTGAGCAGGTGCCCAGCCTGCGTACCCGAGATAGACTCGCAGTTCACCCTCTGGTAAGTCGGACTGATGGAGCAACTCATTGAGCGGCTGCCCGTGTAGAAGATGCAGCCCAGGGGCAAGCGGATCGCTGCCGGCAGGGGGCTGGCCGAACAAAAGGGCTCGGACCTGCAGCGGCTCAACCGGACCTCCCCAGAAGATACCCCGGGGCAGGGTGTGCAGGGTTTTCTCCAGATCTGGCGGAAGTTTTCCGAGTTGGCGATTGAGTATAAGCCCGGAGGTGCCGCGCATATCATGCCGGGTAATCAGGATAACACTCTGCTGAAAACGGGGGTCGGCGATCTGTTCGCTGGCGACCAGCAGCAGGCCGGTGCGGGGTGCCAGCCCGGTCGGGGTCGTGGCATGGGCTGAAAGGGTAAAGAGTAAAAGAAGCAGGGTAACCAGGTTGCGCATGACGCCTCCGTATCAGATGCCTCTAAAGGAGACCATCCGCACTCCTCGCTGTCAAGCAATGAACCTGTTTTTGCATAAGCAGCATGTGGTTGAAGTTGGCGGGCAAGCTGGACTATAGTGTTAGTTTGGCGCGGAGGTATATTCGTGAACAAGCCGTTGGTCGTAACCATGGGAGACCCGACCGGGGTCGGCCCTGAAATCATTCTCAAGGCTCTCGCAGCGGGGTCTTTTGCCGAGCTGTCTCGGCCCGTGCAAGTGGCCGGTGATGCGGGTGTTTTGCGGCGAGCGGCGCAGGTGCTCGGAGTCTCTCTCGAGGTGTCACCGGCGCAGCCCGCCGGGAGCTGTCTGCTGAGAGCAGATGGTCACCAGCTGCAACTCGTTGAGCTTTCGACACTGCCCGCGGAACGGCTCGAATGGGGCAATCCGGACAAGGCTTGTGGTGAGGCCATGCTTGATTACATCGAGTGGGCATGCACGCAGTGTTTGAACGGTGATGCGGCGGGTATGATTACGGCTCCGATCAACAAGGCGGCAATTCACGCTGCCGGCAGCGACTTTCCAGGACATACCGAGCTGCTCGCGCAACGCTGTGGCGTTGAACGGGAGGTGATGATGCTGGCCGGTGAACGCCTGAAGGTCTGCCTGGTGACGACCCACCTCCCCTATCGAGACGTTCCCGAGGTCCTTACCCGCGCAGATATCCTGGCGACCATCCGCATTGTTGATCACGACCTGCGATGCCATTTCGGCATTGAAAAACCCCGCCTGGCGGTGCTGGCGCTTAACCCGCATGCCGGGGAGCAGGGTCTGTTTGGCGACGAGGAGCAGCACATCATTGCCCCGGCTGTCGAAGCGGCATGTCGTGAAGGACTTGCCGCCAGCGGCCCCCATAGCGCAGATGCCCTGTTTCATTTTGCCGCGCGCGGCGATTACGATGCGGTGATCTGCATGTACCATGACCAGGGCTTGATCCCGCTCAAGCTGTTGCACTTCGATGACGGCGTGAATGTGACCCTCGGTCTGCCGATCGTGCGTACATCCGTCGATCACGGGACCGCCTACGATCTGGCCGGCACCGGGCAAGCCAGCGCAGAAAGCCTGGTGGCTGCTGTCAAGTTGGCGGATCAGATGGCAGTGCACAGAACATGAGTAGTGACCGGTGATGATATCGGAGCCGAAAAGGGACCTGTCGAAATGGGGCCTGGGCGTGCTGTTTCTTTTGTGTGCCCTCCCCTTTGTCTCGTCGCCCATCGCACTGGTTGCCGGACTGATCTACGCGCTTACGGCAGGCAACCCGTTGCCCCGACAGACAGCTGTGCTCAGCAAGTTGTTATTAAAGGTTGCAGTCATCGGCCTCGGTTTCGGCGTTAACTTCCAGCAGGTTATCAGTATAGCCAAAGATTCTTTGCCGCTGACCCTCGTCACGATTGTTGCAACCGTACTGCTGGGCGCTTTTTTAGGCCGGGTCATGAGCCTCCCGGTGAAGACGCGGGCCCTGATCTCTTTCGGCACGGCCATCTGTGGCGGTAGCGCTATTGCCGCCCTGGCGCCGGTGATCAAGGCGGAAAATGAAGAGGTCGCGGTATCTCTGGCGACCGTTTTCACCCTGAACGCCGTTGGGTTGCTGGTCTTCCCACCCATCGGGGTCATGATGGGGCTCGACCAGCAGCAGTTCGGAGTCTGGGCGGCCCTGGCGATTCACGACACCAGCAGTGTCGTCGGTGCGGCTGCGACCTTCGGAGGCGCAGCCCTGGCTGTTGCGACGACCGTCAAGCTGTCCCGGGCGCTCTGGATAGTTCCCTGTACCCTTGCGGCCGGCTGGTTTTATGGAAACCGCGAGCGACTTAACGTTCCCTGGTTTATGGCCGGATTTGTCCTGACGGCCTTCATCAGTTCCTGGTGGCCGGAGCAGGGGGCGGTTTGGAGTGGGGGCTACATTGTCGCCAGGCAGCTGCTGGTCATGACCCTTTTTCTCATCGGGGTCAGCCTGACCCGGGAGACCCTGCAGCGGGTCGGTCTGCGACCACTCGGCATGGGAGCCCTGTTATGGACCTGTGTTACGGGGGCGACCCTTCTGGTCGTCCTGAGTGGGGTCACCTAGAGGTTTCGTTCAAAACGATTCGAACATCAAACTCATGTTTATGGCTTACGTAAACACGTGCAAGGAAAGAAGATGGCCGATCAAATAGTGATTAAGGGTGCTCGCGAGCACAACCTCAAGAATATCGATCTTTCGATTCCGCGTGACCGGCTGGTGGTGATTACCGGCGTCTCCGGTTCCGGCAAGAGTTCCCTGGCCTTCGATACCATCTACGCTGAAGGTCAGCGGCGTTACGTCGAATCGCTCTCGGCGTATGCCCGCCAGTTCCTGGAGCAGATGGACAAACCGGACATCGAGAGCATTGAGGGGCTCTCCCCCGCGATCTCTATCGAGCAGAAGACCACGTCGAAGAACCCCCGCTCGACGGTCGGTACGGTGACCGAGATCTACGACTATCTGCGCCTGCTGTTTGCCCGGGTCGGACGGGTGCATTGCCACGGTTGCGGCAAGGAGATCGCCTCCCAGACTGTCGAACAGATGGTCGACCAGGTCATGACCCTGCCGGAGAAGACGCGCCTGCTGATTCTCGCGCCGGTTGTCCGCGGGCGCAAGGGAGAATATCGCAAGGAGCTCAAGCAGCTGCAGGCCGACGGCTTTGTGCGTGTGCGGGTTGATGGCGAGATGCGTGAACTCTCAGAACAGATCGAACTCGACAAGAACAAAAAGCACACCCTCGAAGTGGTCGTCGATCGCCTGGTGGTCAAGGAGAGTATCGCTTCGCGGCTGGCCGATTCGCTTGAGACGGCGCTCGGGCTGGCCGACGGGCTGGTGCGGGTTGAAGAACCGGAAGGAGAGAGCCGCCTCTATTCAGAGCAGCACGCCTGCGCCGACTGCGGGATATCCTACCCCGAGATCGCGCCGCGCATGTTTTCGTTCAACAACCCCTACGGGGCCTGCTCCGACTGCACCGGGCTCGGTACGCGCATGTATTTCGACCCCGAGCTGGTGGTGCCGAACCCGAGCCTGTCGTTGCGCGAAGGTGCGATTGCCCCCTGGTCGACACGCACCGGTTTCTACTACTTCCAGATCCTTGAGGCGCTCAGTGAACATTACGCTTTCGATATCCGGGCGCCGTTTGCCGAGCTTCCGGAAAAGCTGCAGCGTATCATCCTGCGTGGTTCAGGTGATGAACAGGTCAAGTTTTTCTACGATCACGGTGGCCAGCGGGTCTTTTACCACAAGCCGTTCGAGGGGGTGATCCCGAATCTGGAGCGCCGCCTGAAGGAGACCGATTCCGACCAGGTGCGCGAGAAGCTCGAACAGTACATGAACGTCATGCCCTGTCCCAGCTGCGAGGGGGCCCGCCTGCGTCCCGAAGCGCTGTTTATCCGCATCGCCGGACGCAACATCCAGGAAGTCTGTTCGCTGTCGATACTCGAGGCGGAAGCCTTTTTCGAACAATTGACGCTTTCCGACAAGGAGATGGAGATTGCGCGGCGTATTCTCAAGGAGATCCGCGAGCGGCTCTCGTTTCTCTCCCACGTCGGGCTCGATTACCTGACCCTCGACCGCTCCTCGGGCACTCTCTCCGGTGGAGAAGGCCAGCGCATCCGGCTCGCCACGCAGATCGGTTCGTCGCTGGTCGGTGTCCTCTATATCCTTGATGAGCCATCGATCGGCCTGCACCAGCGCGACAACCGTCGCCTGCTCGAAACCCTCAAACGCTTGCGCGATCTCGGCAACACGGTGCTGGTGGTAGAGCACGACGAGGAGACGATCCTCGAAGCCGACCATGTGATCGATATGGGACCCGGGGCCGGGCGGCACGGCGGCCAAGTGGTCGCCCAGGGAACGCCAAAACAGATTATGCAGGAGGAAAAGTCTCTCACCGGGCAACATCTCAACGGCACGCTGTCCATCGACATCCCCGAAAAGCGACGCAAGGCCAGCCGCCACCTGAAGATCTTCGGTGCCAGCGAGAACAACCTGCAGAACCTCGATGTGGAGCTGCCGCTGGGCGTCATGACGTGCGTTACCGGGGTCTCAGGTTCCGGCAAATCAACCCTGGTGATCGACACTCTCTACAGGGCGCTTGCCCAGCATCTTTACCGCTCGCGGGATCGCGCCGGACGTGTGGCGCGTATCGAGGGGCTTGAGTATCTCGACAAGGTGATCGACATCGACCAGTCGCCTATCGGGCGTACGCCACGTTCCAACCCGGCCACCTACACCGGCGTTTTCACCGATATTCGCGACATTTTCTCCCAGCTCCCCGAGGCAAAAGTGCGCGGCTACAAGCCGGGGCGCTTCTCGTTCAACGTCAAGGGTGGGCGCTGCGAGGCCTGCCAGGGCGATGGCATTATCAAGATCGAAATGCACTTTCTCCCCGACGTCTATGTACAGTGCGAAGTCTGCAAGGGTGCGCGCTATAATCGCGAAACCCTTGAGATCAGGTACAAGGGCAAGAACATCGCCGAGGTGCTCGACATGACCGTTAACCAGGCCGCCGAGTTCCTCGGCAATATCCCGCGGATTAGCAACAAGCTCGAAACGGTTAGGGATGTCGGGCTCGGCTACATCAAGCTGGGGCAGAGCGCCACGACGCTCTCCGGGGGCGAAGCACAGCGGGTCAAGCTGGCCAAGGAGCTCGGCAAGCGCTCCACCGGCCGCACCATCTACATTCTCGACGAGCCGACCACCGGGCTTCACTTTGCCGACATCAAGAAGCTTCTCGCGGTACTGCACAGGCTGGTGGAGGGTGAAAACACGGTGGTCGTTATCGAGCACAACCTCGATGTCATCAAGATGGCCGACCACATTATCGATCTCGGCCCCGAGGGTGGCAGTCGTGGAGGGGAGCTGGTTGCATGCGGTACCCCTGAAGACGTGGCACGCTGCAGTGCATCGTTTACCGGGCGTTACCTGCGGGCGTGTCTCGACTTGTAACTCGCGTTTTGACACCAGGTCAGTCAACTGACACCCTGCCCGGCCTCCTTCTGCTTCAGTCATGCTAAACGGCTTCAGCGCCGCCTGTGTCTGCAAACAGCAAGGTTTCTGAAATTTCTCGCCTTTTGCCCCTCATGAAAAACGCCTATATATTCATGGTTTAGGGAAAGTTAAACGGAGAAAATTGGCCCGCTCCTTGCGTTATAGCATGATACGGGGGGAGAAGGGTCAAACGATGCGTACCAGAATCATCTGCCTGTTAATGATCGTGCTTTTTACCAGCGGCTGTGCCCGTCAGGCCATGCTGCTTTCCTATCCCCCGGGGGCAGAAGTGGCGATAAACGGCGAACAGGTCGGGTTCACCCCGTGTGCCTACGAATATAGTCTGAGTGCCGGTGACCGCTACCGGGTGGAAGTTTCCAAGCCCGGTTATCGCACGACCACTACCGAAATGGTCGCCGAGCAGTCCGATAAGAAGGCACGCAACAAGTGGCTCGCGGCCGGGCTTGTCTGGAGTCCGTTATGGCTCGGTACCCTGTTCACAAAGCGCCTGCATAACGTCTATATGTTCAACCTCAAGGAAGAACCGGCAGCGCTGACAGCCTTTCGCCCCTGAGCGTCTTCCCCTGGCGGCAGTCTCTTTCTCTTTGTGACTTGGCAGTTCCCTTAATCTCGACTACAATTGATATGCCCGATGAACCTGCCACCGGCTGGCTCCTTAAGGGTACCCCCTCGATGGGTTAGGTCCGGCCGGTTCTGAAGGAAGCGGCTTTTTTAATCTTGATGACAGCTGATGGTGTGGAGGTATGAAATGGACAAATGCCCCGTTTGTAAGGAAGAAAAGAAAGGCAAGTACTGGTGCAGTGGTTGCCAGACCGTGTTCGTCTGCCCACATCCCAATTGCGGCAAGCCCGTGCGCAAGCGCGGCTCCAAGGAATGCCCGGAGTGTGGGATCTACTTCGAGGATTATATTGAGCGTCGTAAGATGTATCGTCGCTGCCCCAAGTGCAAGAAAAAGCAGGGCATGTCCGATCCGCAATGTCGATTCTGCCGGCACTGGTTCAGTTGTCCGAGTTGTGGGCACCGGGTTCCGTCCACCAGCATGCTGACCTGCCCACGCTGTGCCACACCGCTTTCATAAGGAGTAGAAACAGACCCAACACACGTGCTGATATTAAGGGGGAGGATTGGACGTTGACCTGATCGTCGACATTGTGCTCGGCCTGGTCTTTCTGGTGATCGCCATTTTTTCAGCCGGGCATGCCCTGCTGAACAAGGAAGATCCGCGTGCGGCGCTCGGCTGGATCACCGTCTGCTTCGTGCTGCCTGTCATCGGCCCCCTGACCTACTGGCTGATCGGTGTCAACCGTATCCGTACACGGGCCCGTTCCTGGCAAACCCATGGGCAGGGTTTCCCCCA
>PKUI01000135.1 GCA_002869605.1 Desulfuromonas sp.
ACCACCCACCCCTTCAAAAGGGTCACCATTGCTGATCCGAAGGTTGCCGATGTTGTGGTGCTTTCACCCCGCGACCTGTATGTCTACGGTAAACAGGTCGGCTACACCAGCATCATTCTCTGGCAGGAAAACGTCGGCAAGACTCTGCTCGACGTAACCGTAACTCTCGACCTGACCGGGCTCAAGGAACGGATCGCTGCGCTCTACCCCGATCAGCGAATCATGGTTCACGGTTCCGAAACCGGCATCGTGCTCTCAGGAACTGTTAGCGGACCGGAAATCGTCGACCAGGTTCTGCGCCTCTCACGAACCTACCTCCCACGCCAAGGGAGCGGCAATAGGGGAGAGGAGGGTTCCGGCAAATCAGGCTTCGGCGTCACCAACCTGCTGAAGGTCGCCGGACTGCAACAGGTGATGCTCGAAGTAAAGTTCGCCGAAGTCAGCCGCACCCATGGCAAAGACTTTAGCGTCTCGGGTGCCGTCAACCAGATCGACACCACCTTTGCAGGCGTCTTCGGACTCGGCAAGCTCGGCGTCGACACCGCCGGAGGACTGGCCGGCGCAGCGACCGGTAGCGTTTTCGTCAACTTCCTCGACAACAACGCCAATATTTTCGGCAGCTTCAACAACGGTGAAGTGACCGCCGCACTTGAATTCCTCGAATCAGAAGGGCTGGCACGCACCCTCGCCGAACCGCGTCTGATCACCATGAGTGGCCAGGAAGCGAGCTTCCTCGCCGGGGGTGAAATCCCGATCCCGATAGCTCAGGAAAACAACACCATCACCATCGAGTTCCGCGAATTCGGCGTCGGGCTGGTCTTCACCCCGGTCGTGCTCTCCGATGGCCGCATCAGCATGCGCGTCAAACCGAGCGTGACCCAGCTCACTCCAGACAGCACCATCCAATTCACCTCGGGAACAGGCATCACTGCACCGGTTTTCAATATTCCCGGATTCTCCACCCGCAAACTCGAAACCATGGTCCAACTTCAGGACGGACAAACCCTGGCCCTGGCCGGTCTGCTGCAGGACAATATTCGTGAAAACGTTAACAAGATTCCGGGCCTCGGCAACCTGCCGATCATCGGCTCCCTGTTCAGCAGCACCGAATACGCACAGGAGAAAACCGACCTGTTGGTCGCGGTGACCCCGCACCTCGTCAAGCCACAACAGGAAGGGCCCATGCACTTCCCTGGCGAGGAATTTCAACCGCCAAATTGGTTCGAGTTTTACATCGAACGGCGGCTTGAAGGGCGACGCAACGACTACTCCGCATCATTTGACGCGCATCCCTCTATCCCTGACGCGGAGCCAGTTGAACCTGTAGAGCCCATGGAACCCACCACCGGCGGTCTGGAAGGTAGCTTCGGCCATCGTCCGTACGCTCCGACAACGTAAAGGAGACGACCATGAAACACCTCTTAATTGCTTTGTCCGCCGTTATGGCCCTGTCCGGATGCACCATATTTAACGAGGCCTATTTACTCGACGATGAGTACGGAATCGCCACCCGCACGAGCTTCAACGGCCAGATCGCCTACCCCGACTACCGCTACGCCAACACCACTCCCGAGGGGATGGAAGGGGTGAACGCGGAAGGAACCATGGATATTTATAACAAGAGTTTCCAGGAATCACCGGCCCAGGAAATCAACCTGTTCGAGTTTGGAGTTGCAGGCAAAGAGTAGCTCAGCCAGGGCCGCTTAAGGCTTAATGCGCGCACAGCGCAAGCGGCAAGGAAGGTGTGCATGTGTATCCGTAGTGCGATATTGGACAACCAAAGGGGAGCGGTAGCACCATTTGTTGCCATCATGCTGCTGCTGCTTATAGTCATCGTTTCGCTGGTTGTTGATATCGGTCACGTCATCACCGCGAAGAACCAGCTTCAGCAGGCCGTGGATGCTGCGGCGCTGGCCGGAGCCCGCCAGATCAGTCCCGTAGATGAAACGGGCAGCGGCGCCATAGCTGCGGCCCAGACCACGATTACGGAAAACGACGTGCTGGTTCGCAACGTGGATCTCGACACCGAAAACGTCGTGGTGACCCTCGGCAGTTGGGACCTGGAAAATCTTGGTGCTCCGTTTGATGAGCGCTGGTCACCGGGAGTAACCCCGTACAACGCCGTACGCGTTGAGGCCGATGTAGAAGTTGAGTATTTTTTCAACGCCCTGAAGGGTGGTAGTACCGTGTCCGTCGACGCCTTGGCGGTCCATAGCCAAACCGAGTTGACACTCCCGCTGGCAATCGTCAGCTGTATCCCCCCGACCGGGCCGCAAGTGGGGGCCTTAAACGTCTGCGGCATCAAGACCTACACCTTCTCCTCTAACGAAAATACCGCCGGCTGGACCTCCCTGACCTTGGGCGGCAGCGGCGGAGCCAGTCAGACGGAGATCGCCGACCTGTTCGACGGCAACGGGGCGGAGCAGTTCAACCGGATCGTCGAACTATTAAACGACACCTCGGTCGTACCCTTGAACCCGCGCCCGCCTACCTGGGATGAAAATTATACAGGTTGCGAAGGAAACTTCGCCGAAACTATCAACTGCGGGCTCGGTGGCGATTTCGTTGCCTACCAACCTTCAGGAGTCGATAATCCGCTCACCCGTTACGACCAGCTGCCGCGCTACATCACCTTGTCGTCCGATGAGCTCATGGCCTTTTCCGATATCGTTACCCAGGACGGAGTGCTGAGCCGCAACTACCCGCCAGACAGCAACCCGGACAACGATGAAACCAACAGCGCCTTCCAGGCACGCCTGAAAGAACTCTACTATGGCGACCAAAAACCGTTCGGGGACAATCGCTTCGCCAACCTCGACGAAATCGGTCTCGTCGGCGGGGAACAGCTGATCCGCTACGGCAACGACAAGTTTGATTTTGACGAAAACGGGGTTACCAACGAGAAGGTCTACATCCCTGATTACAATCGCGCCATCGACTATGCCGGCTATCCTCCAGTTGCGGCAACCACCGGTTCGATGACGACCGTCATGAGCAAACTTCTCGATGCAGTCACCCCGAATCTCAAAAAGAAAAAAGATATCCAGTTCAGCGCGGCCCTGACCGACGAATTCCCCCCCTTTAACGACGACTATGTTGCAAGTTCGGGCGGGAAGGGAGAGACCCTGCTTTTCACTGTGCCGGTCATTTTTGCCGGCGCCTGCGGCGGCTTCGACCCGAATAGCTTCGATTCCAACACCGCCCAGGTGCAAGAAGGAAACGAACTCCATTACGTCGGACTTGCGAACTTCCTCGTTACCCGGATATGGAAAGGTGGCGACTGTTACGAATGCAGTCAAGGGGTTGAGCTCTCCGTCTCTCTGCCTGCTAGCGTTACATGCGACCCCTCCGACCACAGCCCGTCACTCGTCAACGGCACCTCATACTCCTGCCCGGTACCCCTTCCAGGTGGATCGATCGCTTTCGAAGGTCTGGTCCGGCCGCCCGGCTTCGGCGAAGGGCCAACCGGCGTACGTGCCGTAACGTATCTCGTAGAATGAGTCGACTACATGACAACGAACGAGACCAAGGAGTCTTGAATTACGGGGGAAACATCTATGGGCCAAAAACTGACCATCGCAACTGAACTCACCAATAAGGACCTGGCGACGGAAGTTGCGGCCATACTCTCTAAAATAGACGGAATCGAAACCGTAGACTGGAAAAACGGCGCCGGGGAAAAAGGTGTGCTAACCAGCAAGGTACACCCGCACATCATCGTCCTTGACGACGCTTCGCAGTACGGCTCCCTAGAGGAAAGGATCTACCGCCTGCGTGAAGCCTACCCCAGCGTGACGATTTTCGTGGCCTCGCAGACCCAACAGCCCCAACAAATCGTCCAGGCCATGAAAGCTGGTGCGGCTGAATTTTTCGTCCATCCAATCAAGCAAAAGCAGGTTGAAAAGGCCATCGAAGATGCCCACGCCCAGTTGGCCCAGGATGGCCAGATTGGCAAAGGGCGTGCTTTTAGTTTCGTCAGCGCCAAAGGCGGAGGCGGCGCCACCGTTCTGGCGACGAACATCGCGATCGCCCTAAAAACAAAGCGCTCCGTGGCGCTGTGCGACATGAGCTGTCAATCGGGAGACAGTACTGTGCTTCTCGATCTGGAACCGCGCACCGACATGGCCGACGTAGCGAGCTATTTTCACCGCTTGGACGCGGCACTGCTAAAGGACTGCATGACCCATCATGGGTCGGGAATCGAACTGCTCGCCGCCCCGAACCGGCCAGAACGGAGTGAGGAAATCCGCCCAGAGCACGTTGCAAGAATTATTGAATTACTCAAAGAAGCCTATGATCTCGTTCTTATCGACTGTGCTTCGATGTACGTCGACGAAAACGAAGTCGAATCGTACCGCGCGTCGGAGAAAATCTTTATCGTTACCGAGCTTTCGTTGCCTTCCCTGCGCAACGCCGTACGCCTAAAACGCCTGATCACTGAATTGCAAATTCCCGAGCCAAGGGTTGAGTTCGTCATCAACCGTTACCACAAGGGAAGCTCACTCAGCATCGAAAGTGCAGAAGAAACCTTGAAGAAGAAAGTTTTCTGGCTATTTCCCAACGACTATGTCGACGTGATGCATTCTATCAACCGGGGGACACCGGTCGTCCAGATGCATCCTCACTCTCAATTCTCAACAAATATCACTGCATTTGTCGAACGACTCCTCGACCCGACGTCGTCAAAAGATTTCCGCGGCATCCGGGGCATGTTCGGCAAGGCAGTCTAGGAGGTGCGCCGTGGCATTAAAAGAACAATTTGAGGACCATGCCAATAGCGGGATCACCACGCCCATGGAGCACAACGAACAATTCTATGACATCAAGAACCGGCTGCACGCTCAGCTGGTTGAAGAGGCGGATCTGTCAGCTCTCGACACCTTAAGCGAAGGTGAAATCCGTTCGGCGGTCACCGACGTCGTAGAAGACTTCTTGCGCCAAGAAGGGCTGCCGATGAACGAGGATGAGCGGCAGCATCTCATAGGTGAGCTGATTGACGAACTGACTGGCCTCGGACCACTCGAACCGTTGCTGAGAGACCCTACCGTCTCAGATATCCTCTGCAACGGCTTTAAAAGCATTTACATTGAGCGGATGGGTAAAGTCGAGAAAACCTCAGCGCGCTTCATCAATGACGGTCACTTGCGCAACATCATAGACCGGATCATCTCGAAGGTCGGGCGCCGCATCGACGAGTCTTCGCCGATGGTCGATGCCCGCCTCCCTGACGGGTCACGCGTTAATGCCATCGTACCACCACTTGCCGTCGACGGCCCGATGCTCTCGATCAGGCGCTTTGCGGTCAACCCACTTAAGATGGACGACCTGATCAACTACCATACCCTGAACGACGAGATTTCCCGCTTTCTGGCCGCATGTGTTACCGCCAAACTCAACATTATGATCTCGGGCGGTACCGGAGCAGGTAAAACGACCCTTCTCAACGTGCTTTCGGGCTATATCCCCTTTAACGAGCGCATCATCACCATCGAGGATTCAGCCGAGCTCCAACTGCAACAGGAACACGTAGTCCGCCTCGAAACACGGCCTGCCAACATCGAAGGAGCCGGAACGATCACACAGCGCGACCTAGTACGCAACTCCCTGCGTATGCGCCCAGACCGCATCATCGTCGGCGAGGTACGCGGCGCCGAGGCCTTTGACATGCTTCAAGCGATGAACACCGGTCACGAGGGCTCGCTAACGACCATCCATGCCAACACTCCGCGAGACTCGTTGACCCGTCTCGAGTCGATGATTCTGATGACCGGTGCCAACCTGCCAGAACAGTCAATGCGCTTCATGGTCTCTTCGGCACTCGACATGATTATTCAGGTGAGCCGCCTCACTGATGGCTCGCGTAAATTAATGTCAATCAGCGAAGTCGTCGGCATGGAGGGCAGCATCGTTACTCTGCAGGAAATCTTCGTTTACAACCGCAAGGGAATCGACTCCGAAGGCCGCGTGCTGGGAGAATTCCAGGCGACCGGCATCCGACCCAAGTTTGCCGAACGCATCGCTACCGCCGGGATCGAACTTCCTGAAGACTTGTTTCGTTCCGAGCGCTATTAAACGCCACGGAGGTACGTATGAGCTTTCTCCAGAACATCGACCTTCTGACAATCGGCATCTTTGTCACAATATTTATTTTCGCCTTTCTCATCGTCCAACTCGTTTATCTGGTCTGGATGGAAGGGCGCTTTGCCGAAAAACGCAAGGTCAAACGTCGCCTTCTGTTAATTTCTGCGGGCGGCAAGCATGGCGAGGAAAAACTTAAAATTTACCGGGATCGGGCTTTAAGAGATGTCGGTGTGGTGGAAAAATTCATGCTCGACATCCCCCGTATCGCCACGCTCGACCGTATGCTGTTGCGCGCCAACTTGCCGATCAACGCCACCTCCTTTTCCCTTGGCTCACTGGCCCTCGGGATGCTCGGGTTCCTGGTTGGCACGCAATTTTTGCCGACAATGATCGGCGCCGTGGTCTTCGGCCTCCTGCTGATGGTGATGCCTTTCGTCTACTTACGCCTTGCCGAACTTAAATCGCTGAAGCATTTTGATGAGCAACTGCCTGAAGCACTCGACCTTCTGGCGAGAGCTGTTCGCTCGGGACACGCCCTCTCCTCCGGTATGGAGATGGTCGCCGACGAGATGGAGAAACCGATCAGCCATGAATTTTCCGCAACCATCGATGAAATCAACCTCGGACTCTCACTGAAGGAAGCGCTCGACAACTTGGTCACACGCGTTCCGAGCCGCGACCTGCGTTTCTTCGCCATCTCAATTCTGATCCAGAAAGAGACCGGTGGAAATATTGCGGAAATTTTCGACAACATCAGTCGCCTGATTCGTGAGCGGCATCAATTTGCTCGACAGGTAAGTGCCCTTACAGCAGAAGGACGCCTCTCCGGCTTGGTCTTATGCGTCCTGCCGATTTTGATGTTCGGCTACATCTACGTCGTCAACTATGAATACATCTCGCTACTCTGGGACGACATAATCGGGATCTTCATGTTGGCTGGTGGCATCAGTAGCATGCTGCTCGGCACGTTCTTCATTAAGAAGATCGTCCAAATCGAGATCTAGGGGGCATCTATGCGAAGCTTTCTTGAATCTATTAACCTCTCTTCCGATATGTCCATCTTGCTGCTGGTATTTTTTGCTATTGCCTTCGCTGTGGGTGCACTGACCTTGCTGCTGATGTCTCGTGAGGGTGTAGAAAAGCGGCTATCTAAACTCAACCGTCAAGGGAGTACGGATAAAGCTCCTGAAAAAACTAAAGAGAAGAAGGTTCTGATCGAAACGGAACGGAAACGGGGACTTTTGGACCACCTTCTCTCCCCCCTGCACCGTTACGCCATGCCGAGCGAAGAAGCTCTTCGACGCCGTGTACGCCTTAAACTGATCCAGGCTGGTCTCCGCTCCAAACGCGCGTTTCGGATATACCTCGGTGCCAAGGTGCTGCTTACACTGCTGCTCCCCGGCACATATCTGCTCAGCATCCTGGTCATCAAGATCACCCCGGAAACGATGTTTATCGTCGCGACACTTGCTGCAGTTGGCCTTTACCTGCCGAATCTGGTGGTGAACATGATGGTCAGCTCACGACAAACTCGCATATTGAGAGCCCTACCGGATGCACTTGACCTGATGGTAATCTGTGTTGAGTCTGGCCTTGGACTCGATATGACTTTTAAACGCGTCGGCGACGAGTTACGCCCCTTGTGTATCGATATCAGTGACGAATTTTACCTCGTAAACCTCGAGGTACGCGCAGGCAAGGCCCGCGAAGAAGCCTACAAACATATGTCCAAGCGCACTGGCATAAGTGAGATCCATAATTTAATGACGGTTCTATCCCAGACCAGCCGCTTTGGAACCAGCGTTGCCAAGGCCCTGCGGGTACATGCTGACGCCATGCGCATCCGCCGCCGCCTCAATGCAGAGGAGCGCGCGGCAAAGTCATCGGTCAAGCTGGTTTTCCCGCTGATATTTTTTATCTTCCCAGCCATACTGGTTGTGCTGGTGGGACCTGCGGCTATCCGTATCATCCGCACCCTGTTTCCCATACTCGGCTGATTAGCATTGCTCGTTTCATTGCCGGCCAGTCCGGATTGTTCATAACGCATGACTAGGAGTTGCCATGATCCGCCTCACCACTATTCTACTCTTGCTCCCCGCTCTGCTACTTGGCGGTTGCATCGGCACATCGAAATCAACGTCTTTCCAGGGTCCGCCGCCACCTGAAATCGGCAGCGACACTGATCCTGAGCAACAGCTCGAAAACCTCCCTTTCGACTCGCTACTCGCACGCGCTGACGAACATGTCACTAAGGGCAATTTCGAGCTCGCCTTGATCCACTACAATCAAGCTCTGGTCCGCGACCCAGAATCCGTCAAAGCTCTGACCGGCCTCGGCAACCTGTTTTGGAAACAAGGTAATGCGAATTCAGCGCAAAAAGCCTTTGCCCAGGCCCTGGAGTTTGACGCTCAAAACATCGAAGTCCTTATCGGCATAGGCCGGACTTTGCGTGTTCAAAACGCTCTCGAAAAGAGCGAGGAATATCTCGCGCGTGCCGTTGAAACCGCACCCCAAAACCTCGAAGCGCTGACGGAGCTTGCCATCGTCTACGATTATCGTAGCCTTTACCAACGAGCCGAGCCTATCTATCGCCAGATATGCGAACTGGACTCGGAAAAATCTGCTCCGCTGAACAATCTCGGTTTTAACCTGCTGCTGCAAACCCGTTATGCCGACGCCCTCATTCCATTGCAAAAGGCCCTGGCAAAAGCCCCGCAGGATACCCAGATCAAGAATAATCTCGCTATTGCCTACATGCTATCCGGCGACGAGTCTCGCGGCATGGGTTTGTTTGAGAATACCGTCGGACAAGCTGGCGCCTGGAACAACCTCGGCTATGTCTATCTCACCCAAGGTGAATGGGATGACGCCACTCGTGCATTCAATAAAGCCCTTGAGCTTGATCCTGTATTCTATGCACGTGCCAAACAGAACCTGCAACGGGTCGAAGAATTACGTCATCAAACCCCTTCACCGTTGCCAATCGAGTGAGGATATCTATGAATACTTCTCGTCTTTTCTGCTTAACATTTATACTCACCCTGTTGTTTGCCTCTCTGGCGCAGGCACGGATGGTTGCCGTCAGTTCAAGCTTGGCGAATATCCGCGAAACCCCTAAGATCAACCAATACAACCTGTTTCTGCAAGCCCCGCGCTACTACCCGTTGCGCGTCATTGATAAACAAGGCAATTTTCTAAAGGTTCAGGACTTCAAAGGGCACATTGGTTGGGTCAATGATTCGGTTGTGGATTCAACCAGAAGCGTTGTGGTCAAGGTCAAGCGGAGCAACCTGCGCAGTGGCCCTGGAACCAAATATAAGGTTGTTCTGCATGCAGAGAGGGGAGTCTGCTTCAAGGTTCTCAGGGTCAAAGGGAGTTGGATCAAACTCCAACATGCCAGTGGAACACGCGGCTGGATGCATTCCTCCCTGCTATGGGGATTGTAAGCAGTCGCAGCCCGAATAAGCACCACAAAAAAGCGACTCCTGGTCAGGAGTCGCTTTTTTATTTTCGGATTAGGTAGTGAGCCAGGCTTCTAGGGTTCTGCGGTAGAGAAGCCTATTACAAACGAACCCAATTTATCGACCTACAGGGTTCTCATATGAACGGCCTTGATAAAACGTGCTCCTATCTCCTGGCCAAGTACATCGAGCGTTGCCTCATCAACCGGGGAATCGACAGAGAACACCACCATAGCCTCTCCTTCTTCCTTGCGACGACCGAGATTCATGTTACCGATGTTGATCTGACTCGTACCGAGGATGGTGCCGATCTTGCCGAGCATGCCGGGGCGATCCTCGTAGCTGATCACCAGCATGTACTCCTCAGGAGTGAAGTCGGTGTAGAAGTCGCGCATCTTGACGATCTTGGGGCGCCCCTCGAACAGGGTCCCGGCGATGGTGCGCGTCTGGTCTCCTGACTCGAGTTGCAGGGTCACCATGTTGGAGTACGACTCCGACTCGCTGGAACGCACCTCCTCGATGGCCAGGCCGACGTCACCCGCCACCAGGCGAGCGTTGACCATATTGACCTCGATATCGGTCTGGCGATTGAGCAGTGCCGCAAGTCCACAGACGGTGAGCGGCGCACAGTCGTTATCGGCGAGTTTTCCGTTGTAGGTAAAGGTCACCTTGCCCGGGTTGGCCGGAGCGAGCTGAGAGATAAAGTCGCCCATCTGCTCGACCAGGGTCAAGAATGGCTTCATATGGTCCATCAGATCAGGGTCGAAACGCGGAATATTCACCGCGTTCTCCACCGGGCGACCGTCGAGATAGTTGACAATCTCGCGGCTGACATCAACCGCCACGTTTTCCTGTGCCTCGAAGGTATTCGCGCCAAGGTGCGGGGTGACTACCATCTTCGGGTGCCCGATCAGTTTCTTCAGGGTTTCGGAGACAGGCGGCTCAGCACTGAACACATCGAAAGCAGCGCCGAGAACCTTGTCACTGTCCATCGCCGTGACCATCGCCTCTTCGTTGATGATGCCGCCGCGTGCGCAGTTGACGATGATCACGCCGTCTTTCATCTTGTCGAAGTGCTCGGCGGTAATCATGTCGCGGGTCTCGTCGTTGAGCGGGGTGTGCACGGTGATCACATCGGCATTTGCGATCAGTTCGTCGAGCTCGACCAGGCGGGTGCCGAAATCGCTGGCGCGCTTCTCGCTGATATAAGGGTCGTAGACCAACACCTCCATCTCGAAAGCACGGGCCCGTCGTGCCACACGACCGCCGACTTTGCCGAGACCAATCACGCCGAGGGTTCTCTCCTTGAGCTCGTAGCCGGTAAAAGGCGCGCGCTTCCACTCACCGCTTTTGAGACTGGCATTGGCCACCGGCACGTTGCGACACATGGAGAGCAGGATCGCCATGGTGTGCTCTGCGGCGGAGTTGGTGTTGCCGAAGGGCGCGTTGACCACGATGATGCCGCGTTCGCTGGCGGCCGGTACGTCGACGTTGTCGATGCCGACCCCGGCGCGCGCCACGATCTTGAGGTTGGTGGCATGTTCGAGCAGGGCGCGGTCGACCTGGGTACCGCTGCGGGTGATGATCGCTTCGTACTCGCCGATCGCCTGATGCAGCTCGTCCTTGCTCAAGCCGAGGCGCACATCGACCTGGAAACGTTTATCGCTCAGCAGCGGCTGCAGGCCGCTTTCGGAAATTTCGTCGGTAATGATGACTTTCATCTGGGCAGGGTCTCCTCTGTAGACATTTCGGCAGGACAGGGTACCGCGGAAGCGCTAGATTTTAGAATCTCGACCGGGCGCTGTCAACGCTGTATACGCAGCATCGCCGCTACACTATGTATTCTCTCATCTTTTTACTCTTTCAGCGTGATGCACAGGGCCTCGCCCTCGGCGTAAACAGTGCCGTCAAGGCTGCGGATCGTGCCATGCACCATCACCTTGCGCCCCTCGACCGAGACCACCTCAGTATCGACCTGGACCACGGTAAGAATCGGCAGCAGCGTACGGAAGCTGACGTTGAGGTTGCCGACCACGATACGGTACCCGGCCGCCCATGCGGCGAGTCCCAGCACCTCGTCCATTACCGCGGCGATGCTGCCGCCATGGGCGTTTCCCGGGGGGCCTTCGGTGACCGGACCGAACCAGACCCTGACCACCAGGTTGTTCTCCTGGTTGCGAAAGTAGCTCATGCGGAAGCGATTGCCGGTTCGATCGCCCGAGACGAAGCGCAGCGTCTCGCCGACCAGGGCCGGGGCATCGAAGTCACTCCAGCCGTCTTCGCCCTGCAGTTCAAGCTGTTGCTGTTCTGTCAATTCCATTTTCGACGACTTTCTGCAACGAAAATGGGGACGTTACCGCCCCCATTTCCAGGTTTATCTGCACCAACGGTCCATTAGCCGTTGTTCTTCTCGAAATCCTTCATGAAGCCGACCAGCTCCTCCACACCTTTCAGCGGCATGGCGTTATAGATCGAGGCGCGGATGCCACCGACGCTGCGATGCCCTTTCAAGGCGTAGAGCCCTGCCGCACCTGCCTCCTTGAGGAACTTGGCCTCGAGATCCTCGCTCGCCAGGTTGAAGCTGACGTTCATGGTGCCGCGGAACTCGGGCTGGATGACGCCACGGTAATAGTCGGTGCCGTCGATCAGGTCGTAAAGCAGCTTGGCCTTCTGCTCGTTCCGCTGTTCGAGTGCGGCGATACCGCCTTGATCCTTCATCCAGTCGAGCACCAGGCCGGTGACGTAGATGGCGAAGGTGTTGGCGGTGTTGGTCAGCGAGTTGTCTTTGGCGCATTGCTCGTAGTTGAGCAGTACCGGGGTCTGCTCTCCGGCATGACCGAGCAGGTCCTCGCGGATCACCACCAGCGCGGTGCCTGCGGGACCGAGGTTCTTCTGCAGGCCGGCGTAGGCACAGCCGAACTGGCTGAAATCAAGCACCCGCGAGAGCATCTCCGAGGTCTGGTCGACGACCAAAGGAACGCTGCCGGCATCGGGGAAACGCTGCCAGCGCGAACCATAGAGGGTGTTGTTGCCGGTAACGTGCAGATAGGCGGCGTCCTGGTCGATCATCTCCGGAGTCAGCGTCGGGATACGGTCGTAACCGGTGTCGGCGCTGCTGGCGATCACCTGCACGTCACAAAAGGCCTTGGCGTCCTTGTTGGCAAGCTTGGCAAAGTTACCGGTCTCGACGTAGAGGCACTTCTTTGACGGCGAACGGCCGGCAAGGTTGAGAGGCAGGGCCGAAAACTGCATACGCGCACCACCGTGCACGAACAGGATCTTGTAGTTGTCCGGCAGGTTGGTCAGCTCGCGAAAACGTTCCTGGGCGCTGGTAAGCACCTGCTCAAACTGCTTGGCGCGATGGCTGATCTCGATGATCGAAACACCCATGCCCTGGAAATCGAGCCATTCCTCGCGAATCTTCTCCATCACCGGTTCCGGCAGCATCGCCGGACCTGCACCGAAATTGAAAACCTTGCCCATTGGTGGCTCCTCCTGTGTCAACATCGTGAGAGCCCGCCCCTAGAGGGTGCGGACATTGATGACCCCTTCGATCGCCTCGATCTCGGCGATCAGTTCTTCGTTCGGTTGCGGTTCGACATCGATCAGCGTGTAGGCAACGTCGCCACGGCTCTTGTTGATCAGATCTACGACGTTGAAGTTCTTCTCGGCCAGCACCGTCAGCGCCTGGTTGAGCATCTTCGGCACGTTGCGGTTGGAGAAGGCGATGCGGTAGCCCTGGGTGCGCTCAAGGTGAATGTTCGGGAAGTTGACCGAGTTCCTGATGTTTCCATTTTCGAGAAAATCGGCGAGCTGGTCGGCGATCATGATCGCGCAGTTCTCCTCGGCCTCCATGGTGCTCGCTCCGAGATGCGGCATCAGCATCACATCATCGCGGCCAAACAGTTCCTTGACCGGGAAATCGGTAATATACTGAGCCAGCTTACCAGACTCGAGCCCGGCTATGACCGCCTTGGTATCGACCACCTTCTCGCGCGAGAAGTTGAGCAGCGTGCTGCCCGTCTTGAAGCTCTCGACCAGCTGCCGGTTGATCAAGTTGCAGGTCGCCTCGAGCACCGGCAGATGCAGGGTGACGAAATCGGACTTGGCGAGCAGCGACTGCATGTTCTCCTGCCGCTCCACCTCGCGCGACAGTCTCCAGGCCGCTTCTACCGACAGCGCCGGGTCGTAGCCAAGGACCTTCATGCCGAGCATCAGGCCGGTTTCGGCAACCAGCGAACCGATCGCCCCGAGTCCGACCACGCCGAGAATTTTTCCCTTAAGCTCGGTGCCGCCGTAGGCCTTCTTTCCCCCCTCGACGACTTTGTGCAGGGCCTCGTCATCCTTGCCCGGCCCTTCGTGTTTGATAAAGTCGATGGCCCCGACAATATCGCGGGTCGAAAGCAGAAGCGCCGCGATCACCAGCTCCTTGACTGCGTTGGCGTTGGCCCCAGGGGCGTTGAACACCACGATGCCGCGCTCGGTACAGTCGTACACCGGGATATTATTGACCCCGGCCCCGGCCCGCCCGATTGCCTTGACGGTAGCGCCGATATCCTGCGGCTGCAACACGTGGCTGCGCAACATGATGGCCGAAGGTTCGCCCAGGGTGCTCGCCACCTCGTATTTTTCACGCGGAAAGCGCTCGAGCCCCTTCACTGAAATCTGGTTGTAGGTAAGGATTCTGTTCATCTCTTCCCCCCCCTGGAAAGCTGTTCACAGACCACTACCGAATCATATTTTCATAACACGCAGTTACACCCCATACAAGCTCTTTTCCTTGGCGTGTCGCTTACTTGACCACTTTCAGGTGGCCACCGTTGCCGCCATTGTCCTGAGGAGGTTGCGGCGCAGGAGGCTCGGGCTCAGGCTCGTCTCCCAGCAACGGCAGGGTCCCGTCCTCGAGCATGCGCTGCACGGCGCCGGCAATCGTCAGGCACTGCTTGGTGCAGACCCGGTAGGCCGGGCACTGGCTGCAGTCGACCTCACCGCCGGCGGCGCGCAGGGCATGCACCACCAGCTCCACACTTTCGAACTGGTTAAGGGGAATGAGATACATCGCGATCCTTTTTTGTTGGTTTAGCCTAGAAATACATGGAGTTGTAACAACAACCTCTTAATTCAACACCGCCGGGGTGACTTCTTTTGCGGCGTCGTCAGGGGGCAACCACTGGGGTTTGCCCCCCCCCAAAAAAACTCCTAGTTGATATGCGCTTACAGCTGCTTGTCGGCGACACGTACGAACTCGCGCAGCTTGGTCATCATCGCTGCGAAATCTTCGGGCCGCAGGGACTGCGGACCGTCGCTGGTCGCCTCCTCGGGACAGGGATGAACTTCGACAATCAGGCCATCGGCCCCGGCGGCTGCGGCCGCATAGCTCATCGGTGCTACCAGATTGGCGTGACCGGTGGCGTGTGATGGGTCGATAATTACCGGCAGGTGGGTCTGCTGCTTGAGCACCGGTACTGCCGAGATATCGAGGGTGTTGCGGGTGGCGGTCTCGAAGGTGCGGATACCGCGCTCGCACAGGATCACCTTCTGATTCCCCTCGGAGAGGATGTACTCTGCGCACATCAAAAACTCCTGGATAGTCCCGGACATGCCACGCTTGAGCAGCACCGGCTTATCGAGCTGGCCGAGCATCTTCAGCAGCGCAAAGTTCTGCATGTTACGCGCCCCGACCTGCATCACATCGGTGTAGCGTGCCACCAGCTCGACATCACGCGGGTTGACCACCTCGGTGATGATTGGCAGGCCGGTCTCCTCACGCGCAGCGGCGAGCAGTTTCAACCCCTCTTCCTCGAGCCCCTGGAAGGCGTAAGGACTGGTTCGCGGCTTGAACGCTCCACCACGCAGCGCCTTGGCGCCAGCGGCCTTGACCGCCTTGGCGGTCACCATGATCTGCTCTTCGCTCTCTACCGAACAAGGACCAGCCATAACCAGGAAATCGTTGCCGCCAACCGTCACCCCCGGGGCAATGGTCACCACGCTGCGCTCCGGGTGCACTTCGCTGCTTGCCAGCTTGTACGGCTTGAGAATCGGCACCACACTGTCGACCCCGGGAAGCGATTCGAGCACCTGCAGTACAGCTTTGCCCCGCTCGTCTCCAACCGCTCCGACCACATCGCGGGTCTCCCCGTGAATTACGTGCGGCTTGTAACCGAGTTCCTTGATCCGCTTCTTAACTTCGGCCAGCGCCTCTTTACCTGCCCCGTTTTTCATGACAATAACCATTTTGTGTAGCTCCTCTCATTGTGTGAAGGTTGTGGAAACATGAAGGGCCGCCCGGGTCTCCCCAGGCGGCCCTTTTTGTGAAACCTTCACACCACAAAAAAGAAAAACCATGGGAGCGCCGAGCGTCTACCCATGGTTCCTGTCGTTAAGTCGTTGCGCTTGCGCTACGCCTGCAGACCTTCCCCCCGGGTAGACGGCTTAAAGTAAAAGCCGTACCAAAAGCAAAAGCTAAAAAAGCTGGCGGAGTTGATGCGCATGTTAAATGTTTCTCACGTAAAGTGTGTGAATTGATTATCAGAGCCGCCCACAAAAAGCAAGCGAAATCCTGCTGGAGAAGTTATAAACGCGTAACGTCAGCGGATTTTTGCTTGACACCCCCATCCTGTTTCAGCTATACATTCCGCTCACCGAGGAGCCCAGGTAGCTCAGTCGGTAGAGCAGAGGACTGAAAATCCTCGTGTCGGCAGTTCGATTCTGTCCCTG
>PKUI01000215.1 GCA_002869605.1 Desulfuromonas sp.
AAACATCGGCTGCCGGTTTCCCAAAAACAGATAACAAACATACCATTGTTTGCGGCAGAGTGAAGTCACCCTGTCCTCATCCCCGACGCTAGCAGCAACCCCAATAAGATCGCTCTCTGGTAGTCAAAGCCTCCCTCTACAGCTTGCTCTGCTTTGAACCCCGGTCGCCGGCGTGACAGAGCGATGTCTTCAACTAAAACTAAGCCTTTCATACTCTTGCCATAAACTACAATTGAATATAAATTACCCTAGTAGACATATAATCACTTATTTTTATTCAAAAATTTGCCTTTATCGCTCGAACCGTTTGAAGTTCATTTTTTGAGCTTTAATTTTGTTGTTTTCTGGGGGGGGGAAGGAAAGTGAAAGCCGTCTGCCGCATTGTATCTCTAGCCGTTGCCATCCTGCTTATGTTCCAATCCCTCTCTTTGGCTGAGCGCTCTATCCGCCTTGAACAAAGTCCTTCATCAGTCCCAAAAACAGAAACTGTCACACTCCCAGACCTTGAAGGCACCTCGAACTACGAAGCTGGCGAAGCCCTTTTTGCACGGGGATTCTACCAAGAGTCTGCAGCAAGATATTTCCTGGCTCTTGATGACCATCGTGACCAGCTTGAAAAACCCTATCTGACACTTGGAACCTCGGGGAGAACAGCCGCAAAAGTTGCCAGCTCACTATTGATGGGTACCTTTACGCTTTTGATCGTCAACAGCCCATCTGCCTATGGAATGACCTATGGCGGCAAAATGAAAAACGAGTCGGATGCACTGAATGACAAGGGCTTTTATGTCATCAACACCCCTCTGCACATCTACAAGCGTCTCATTCAGGCAAGTTTTAAAAGTGGCAATCTGGTCCAGGCAGAAAAATATATCAGCGAAGGGATGAGCTATGCCCTACAAATCAAGCAGGCGACAAAGTCATCACCCGGCCTTAACCTTGCGGACACCCAAAAGGCTTCCTCCATTGTCTCTCTGGAAGCCACACTCTATGAAATCGAATACCTTTCCGCCCAGGCTGACATCCGCAGTCTCTGCGGCAAATACCTCGACAGCCTGGGCAAGGTCAGACAGCTCAATAGAAAAATTGCCGAACTCCAAACCGCGGCAGAAGAACAAGCTGTTTTAAAAGCCAAGGTTGCCATGCTTGTTGCGCGCCTGTTGACCGAAACCGGAGACTTCCAAAAGGCCCTCGCCCTATACGATTTCGCCTTGAAAAACCTCGACCATCCAAGCGGAGAGTTTTCTTTCAATTACGCCAAGGATGCTAAGTATAGCTTCAAGGTACCGTTGGTTGAAGATCTGGTCACAGCCTACCAAGGCAAAGCAAGCATTCTGCACCGCCTCGGGCAAACGCAAAAAGCCATAGAAACCTGCAATCGTTGCTTCGACTACTTTTCAACCTCTGCGCTCAAAAATCACTTCTCTCCCGAATACATTGAGTACCTTCTCAACCCTATCCGCCTTGAAAAAACCCGGTTCTACGTTTTCCTGCGTCAATGGGAACTCGCCAAGGAGCAGCTAAGCCCTCTCATTTCTGGCAATCAGGACCTGTTCCTAGGCGCGGAAAGCAACCTGCTGCTCTCCGAAATTCATGTCCAGACAGGTGAGGTTGCAGCCGGCAAGCAAGCCACAGAAAAGGGTATTGCCATGGCGAAAGCGATAGACGCTGACACGCTCCAGCGCAAGGGTCTTTTAATGCTGGCCACTCTGATGCTTTCAGATGAACCAGACAAGGCGATTGAAACCCTTGAAAAAGTACAAAAACTTGAAAAAAAAATGGGGATCATGCGCCCCGACGTTAAGCTACTTCAAATAGAAGCGTATCTTTCCGTAGGGAACATCAAGAAAACACGCCATCTCCTTGGCGAAGTTCAAAAAGAACTCCCCCAATACAATGACCCCCATCTTCACCAAGCCTTCTATCACCTCAAAGCAAAGTCGCTCTACAACATGCAACAACCCAAAAATGCCGTCGAGAACTACAAGAAAGCCATCTCGTATCTCGAGAAATTACGTGGTGAAATTGGCGTCGACAACTTTAAAACCACATATTTTGCGAACAAGACCGTCCTGTACAACGAGATGATCGACATCCTTATCGAATTGGGCAACATCGAAACTGCCCTCCAGTTCCTGGAAAAGACTAAAGGACGCACCATGGTCGACCTGTTATCACAGGGTAGATATAAGGCATCGACAGCGCAGAATGCACTCTACCAGGAGTTGAAAAGCAACGAGGTTTTGCTTACTGCCAACCTGCAAAAACAAACCCGGCTCTCAGAATTGAACGAGGGGCAGAGATCCGTTCAAAACGATCTGACCGGAGAGCTTCGCTCACTTGAAGATAAAAATCGAAGCATCAGGCTAAAAATCCAGGAACGCGACCGCTATTTCTCCTCCGTTGTTTTGGGGGAAACCACCGGCTACCAGAAACTTAAAAAGACTCTCGATTCCAAGACACTCCTGGTCGAATATTACCTCGGCGAAAAGAAGAGTGGGGCCTTTCTCGTTAGTCGCAAGGCGCTTAAATATGTCCCCCTATCTATCAAACTTAAAGACCGGGTACACGCGTTGTTGGAAAATCATGGCCTCAGCGACAGGGAACGCTACCGAAATCTCGGGAAACTACTTATTGCCCCCCTGCAGGACAAATTCACGGCCTTCAAACAGATTGGCTTCATCCCTTCTGGCCCACTTAACAACGTCTCCTTTGTGGCCCTCGATTACATGGGCAAACCTTTGATAGATAATAAATCGGTCTTCGTCGTTCCCAGTGCCTCGATCTACGAGATGGTGTCACAGAAACCCTTCAAACCAAGCGGTAAAGCGCTGGTCTTTTCAGATCCGCATTACGATGACCAGGTACTCGGCCTGCCCAATGCCCAGAAGGAAGGACAGATGATCGCCAAAATTTTCAACCAGGCGACGCTGTATGACAAGAAGGCAGCCACGGAAGACGCATTCAAACAGCAAAACGGACCTTATGACTTTTATCACTTTGCTACGCATGGTTTCTTCAATGAAAACAATCCGATGCTTTCGTATATTTCATTACGTGACTCTTCTGAAGACGACGGCAAACTGTTTGCCAACGAAATTATCGGCCATGATCTTTCAAGTGATCTGGTCGTCATCAGCACTTGCCAGAGCGGACAGGTAAAAGTCATCGGCGGTGATGAAATCATGGGTTTAAATCGATCATTTCTGATCGCAGGAACCAAAACGCTGATATCCACACTCTGGAATATTGACGACGCAGCAACCTACACCATGATGAAAGAATTCTATCGCCGCTATCACCCTGGGGGCAATAAGGCAGAAACCTTCAGAACTGCGCTATTGAAAATGAAAACGGAATTTCCTGACTACAGATACTGGGCTGCTTTTCAATTGAGCGGGTCCATACATTGAAGGAGGGCCCTATGGCTTGTCGCAAATTTTTCATATTACTGACACTCTTGCTTTGCTCGTTTACTCTCAGCGGATGTTTGTCCTTGATGGCCTATCCCGCAGGGGCACTGTTGAAAGTTGAATCGGAAGCACAACTATTACCGTTGACTCTCACAGCGCCTCTGGAAATTGAAGCGATTCACCATCGCAATTATTACGTCTACGTTGACAAAAGCACGCTTAAAAACGATGTATGGATGCGCACTACAACCAAATTCAATGAGCTCACCGAGTCTTATAAGGATTCCGTCATAAGACTGCTGAACGAAAATTTTGCTGCAAGTGCTAAAGGAGAAGTCCTAGTTTCTGAAACAAACCTTCAAAGCTTAATCAAACAGAAAAACGACGATATCTACCTGAAAATATCATTGCTGAAAATAACGACCGAATTATCGAATCCAATAATTGAATTGGCTGACGGCATTTATACAGTTTCAATTTCTGTCGAAGCTTTTGATTCCGAAGGGAAAAACCTTTTTAAAGAAGGATATGAAAGCGAATTTCAAATAGGCGCTTTGAACCTAGAAGCGGCAAAGCAGTCGTTCACAAAACCGCTTTCAGAGGTCACAACTAAGGCACTGAACGACATCCTTACCTCTCCAAAAGTGAACAAGTACCTCGCATCTCTTGGAACAACCAAAAACCTCGATGAAGAAATCGTCGATATTCTGCATGAAATCGACTCGAATATCGCGACAAGCTTTAAGAAATCCGGGACACTTTCCTTGAAAATTCTCAGCCCCCTGGAACCAGAGAACGTTGATTACTACTTTCGGAGCGACCGACTCAATAAACCCCAACGAAGCGATAAAGCGTTCAGCTTAAATCGCCGAAAATTTCTTCTCGTGCTCGATGGAAAGGAACAATTTTCCTGGTCCTTCTTCCCCTTTAACATGGTCGCCAAGCAGCACCGGGGGAAACAAGGTCGGAATTACTCCATTCGTTACGAGCCTGTTCCCATAGACTTTTCAATCAACCCCGGAAAGCATCGTATCGAGGTGTTCGAATACGAGACGTCGGATTTAGACCAGGAAGTCCTTCCCTACCCTCCACTCTATGCTGTCGATACTTTTGAAAAGGTGGTCGAGCAGGCCATAGCTCCTGACGCCAATTATGAGATCAACCAGTGGCAGAAAAAGTTCCTTGTTTTTTCTCGTGAGGTCCAAGTGAAGGAAAACAACACAACAAATGTTGCCTTCGGAGACAAAAATACACCGAAAAAGTCATTTAATTACCTAAAAGAACAACATTCTTCGCACCTCAACAGGGGGGCTCTAACCCGAAATCGAAATTTACTGGACATTAACCTTGATGCAAATTTCAAGGCATTCAGAAATGTCAGTCAACGTATCTATCTCGCACAAAACTATCTCGACAAAAAAATTGAAACCCTAAGTATCTCCGAGCCCAGGATAACCTTCAAAATTCCTGGAATAGTTCTGGACGAGAGCAAACATGCAACGTTCATAAAGAGAAAAGACAACTGCTATCCTAGAATTGAAAACGGACTGACATACATCTTCAGGAACCTGCCTTTTATAGATAAAGTTGTCCCGACGTCCAGCCATCCAGACTACACTCTTGAAACAGATGTCGAGATTTACATCCCCAACATCGGGCAAAGACGCGCTATTGCAATTTTCGGGAATAGAAATCTCAAGGGGTGGCATAAGTTCATTTTTGAACTCAAGGACAACCGCACAGCGGAAACGGTTTATAAACAGATCTACTGGGAAGAATCACCCCAGTCCTCCGCTAGAATCAATTACGTGGATCCCGAAAAAGCGATCCAGTCGGCGTTGAATGATTTGGATATGAACTTTAAACTCCTTAACCCCTAAAACATTTAAAAGCTAATCCAGTCGTCAAAAAACAGATTCACAACAAGCAATTCATCATAAAAGAAACGCCCCGCCTCAATAGAGACAGGGCGTTTCTTATTGATTGGCGTCCCCAGGGGGATTCGCCCACTACGTCGCGCTTGCGCACGCCTGCGTCGGCTCCCCTCCGCTCGCTTCCGCGGCCATACTGACCGCTTGTCTGACATTAGGTCAGCGCTCGCTCCGCTTCAAATCCCGACATGTCAGAACAATAAGAAACGCCCTGCCAAAACCATAGCAGGGCGTTTCTTATTGATTGGCGTCCCCAGGGGGATTCGAACCCCCGTCGCCGCCGTGAAAGGGCGGTGTCCTGGGCCAGGCTAGACGATAGGGACTTAAAACTTCAAGCACCTAGCAGGAAATGATCCTGCATGAACGCCATTTTTTAATTGTTGCTGCAGTGTCGCGAAACTTATTAAAAGGTAACTAAGAAACAACCCCGCTGGCTGTGCAGCGAGGCTGTTTCATTGGGCGTCCCCAGGGGGATTCGAACCCCCGTCGCCGCCGTGAAAGGGCGGTGTCCTGGGCCAGGCTAGACGATAGGGACTTAAAAAACTTCAAGCACCTAGCAGGAAATGGTCCTGCATGAACGCCAATTTTTAAATGGTGTGCCGCGTAGGGATCGAACCTACGACCATCTGATTAAAAGTCAGATGCTCTACCAACTGAGCTAGCGGCACACAACGGAATGCTGTTTATACTCATTTAGCGCGAACGAGTCAACCTCTTTTTTTTATCGCGCAAAACAAGGCGTAACATGCCGAAGTTAAAACCTTTTAGAAGCTTCAGCCGGCAAACGGGCTACGCACCTGGATGGTTTGATCACGTCGCGGACCGACCGAAACCAGTGCCACCGGACACTCGACCCACTCCTCGATCTGCTTAAGGTACGCGCGTGCGTTCTCGGGGAGCGCATCGTACGCGGTAATGTCGCAGATGTCGCTCTGCCAGCCGGGAAGCTCTTCGTAAACCGGAGTGCACTCGGCGAGCACCTCGGGATCACGCGGGAAGTCGTTGAGCATCTCCCCCTGGTAGCTGTAGGCGGTGCAGACGCGGATCGTCTCGAGCTCGTTGAGCACGTCCATCTTGGTAATCGCCAGGCCGGTCATACCGTTGAGACGCACCGCCTCACGCAGCGCGACCACGTCGAGCCAGCCGGTGCGCCGCGGACGCCCGGTGGTCGAACCAAACTCGTTGCCGGCCTTGCGCAGGGTGTCGCCCATCTCGTCGTGCAGCTCGGTGGGGAACGGGCCTTCGCCGACGCGCGTCACGTAGGCCTTGGAGATGCCGATCACCTCGTCGAGAAAGCGCGGGCCGACGCCGGTACCGGTGCAGGCACCGCCGGCGAGGGTCGACGACGAGGTGACGTAGGGATAGGTGCCGTGGTCGATGTCGAGCAGGCTTCCCTGTGCACCCTCGAAGAGGATGTTGTCCCCCTCCTTGATGCACTTGGTGAGCATATGCGAAACGTTACCGAGGTACGGCTTGAGGATGCGTCCGTACTCAAGGTACTCGTCGATGATCTCCTGCTCGTCGAGAGGAGCCTCGCCGAGGTATTTCTCGAGGAAGAAATTCTTCTCCGGCAGCACCTCGCTCAGCTTGTGCTTGAAGATCTCCGGATCGACCAGGTCGCTGAGACGGATGCCGCGCCGACCGATCTTGTCCTCGTAGACCGGCCCGATACCGCGCCCGGTGGTGCCGATCTTGCGCGAACCCTTGCGGTTCTCGCGCGCGATGTCGATCGCCTTGTGGTACGGCATGATGATGTGCACGTTACCGTCGACCACCATCTGGGCATCATCCTGAAAGTAGCCACGCTTCTTCAGCCCCTCGATCTCCTGGATGAAGACCTTGGGGTCGAGCACTACCCCGTTGCCGATGACACAGCGCTTTCCTTCGTGCAGAATCCCCGAAGGGATCAGGTGCAGAATGATCTTCTCGTCACCGACCACCAGGGTGTGCCCGGCGTTGTTGCCCCCCTGGTAACGCACCACCTCGCGGGCGTGCTCGGTATAAATGTCGACAACCTTACCCTTCCCCTCGTCGCCCCACTGGGCGCCGACAATGACTACATTGGCCATCTATTTCTACTCCTGTATAGGTGGCGCACCTCTTGGTACACCACGAAATAATCGTTTGGTTTAAATGCTATAGAGTGAATTTCTCGTTGAACAGTTCATCGAACGGCAGCGTGCGCGACTGCTCATCGGCAAGTCCCAGGACCTCGACACTGCCACCCTCCAGCCAGATGACGTGCCGATAGTGCATCTTGCGTGCATAGTCGAGGGTCTCCTCGCGGGGACGCACGATCATGTCCCGGGCCACGGCATAACCGCGCTGACGCAGGTGGATCGCGAGCCGCTGCGCCGGGCCCTTGTCGTCACCGGCCTGGCTCAAAAGCACGTCGCAGCCACGCTGCACGCGGCCGTTGAGTTCCCGATCGAGCGCAAACAGCAGTTCGAGGATATTGAAGGTGAAACCGGTGGCCGGAGCCGGGGCACCGTAGCTCGCCATCAGGCCGTCGTAACGTCCACCGGAACAGACCGCCTGCCCGACCCCCGGAAGAAAACCCTGCAGGGTAATACCGGTATGGTAGTCGAGCCCGCGCAGTTCGCCGAGGTCGAAGGTGACATGCTCCTCAACCCCGTAAACCTTGAGGATATCGCGTACCGTGAACAGCGTCTCGAGGGCTCTTTTCGAGCGCTCGTTGCTGACCGTGGCGGCGGCCCGCTCAAGCACTTCGACACCGCCGAACAGGCGGGGCAGCGCCATCACCTCGCTGCGCGCACGCTCGTCGATATCGAGTTCGGCAAGCAGCTCGCGCAGGCTCGAAGCATCCTTGCGCGAAATCGCCTCGGTGACCCGATGTGCCGCTTCCCCTTCAAGATCCAGGCTATCGAGAACCCCACGGAAAAACTCGACCTGCCCGAGATCGACGGAGAACTCCTTGGCACCGACCGCGCGGAAGCACTCGACCACCATGGCGATCATTTCGGCGTCCGCCTCGAGGCTTTCCAGGCCGATCAGTTCAACCCCGGCCTGCAGGATCTCACGATCCTTGCCGGCCTGCTGCTCGGCATGGCGTAACACCCGGCCGGTGTAACAAAGACGCAGCGGCAGAGGCAGTTCGCTCATGCGGGTCGCGGCAATACGGGCGATCTGCGGGGTCATATCGGGAGAGAAGGCGACCATGCGCCCGCTCTGACGATCGTCGAAGCGCACGGTATGGTTGACCAGATCGCTCCCCAGGCCCCGTTCGAGCACCTGCAGATGCTCAAGCGACGCGGGAATGATCCGTTCGAACCCCCAGCGAGAGAAGACCTCCTGCAGGGTACTGGTGAGATAACCGATTTTTGCGGCCCGGATAGGGAGAAAATCCTTGACCCCTTTGGGCAGGGCATTCTCCAGGGCATGATCTGAAAACTGCAAGTTTAGCCTCGTTTACATGGATTGATTATTGATTATCACGCTGTCCTTTGGACCTTGTAGGCCAGGCAGCGCCCCCTACGTCACGCGCTAGAGTTTTACCTGGTCGGCCGCCACGATGTAATCATCGTTACGCAGCGTCTCCAGCACCGCCTCGGGAATTTCATCATCGATGGTCAGCAGCGAAACCGCCTGGCCATCGATCTTGCGTCGCGAGAGGTTCATCATCGCGATATTCACCCCGGCTTCGCCGAGGACCTTGCCGATAAAACCGACCACGCCGGGGCGGTCATGGTTGCGCAGCACCAGAATATATCCCTCGGGGACCGCCTCGACCGGGAAGCCGTCGATGCGCACCAGGCGGATGTCGTGTTCGCCGAACAGCGCCCCGCTGACCGTATGCGTCCCGTCGGTCGTCTCGACCTCCAGTTCGACCAGGTTGGAGAAACCGTCACTGACGCTGTACTTCGCCTCGACCACGGTAATGCCGCGCTCCCGTGCCAAATGCGAGGCATTGACGAAGTTCACCTGCTCGCCGAGCATCGGCGTCAGCAAACCCTTGAGAGCCGCAACCGTCAACGGTTGCAGCGGATAGTCGGTCACGCTGCCGGCGTAGCGCAGGGTAATCTTATGCAGCCCCTTGGCCCGATACTGCGCCTGGAATCTGCCGAGCTTCTCCGCCAGCGTCAGATAGGGGCGCATGACCGTCAACAGTTCGGCGTTGAGCGATGGGACATTGACCGCGTTCTCAACCTCGCCGCGCAACAGAAAGGCGACGATCTGACCGGCCACCTGGCGCGCCACGTTGGTCTGCGCATCGAGGGTCGCCGTGCGCAGGTGCGGCGTAAAGATCACGTCCTCGCGGCTCAACAGCGGATGGTCGCGATCGGGCGGTTCCTTGGCAAACACGTCCAGGGCCGCTCCGGCCACGCGCTTCTCCTGCAACGCTTCGAGCAGTGCCTCCTCGTCGATCAGGCCACCTTGAGCGCAGTTGATGATCCTGACCCCCGGACGGACCTTGGCCAACGCATCCGTGTCAAGCAGGTTCTCGGTCTCCTCGGTGAGCGGCAGATGCATGGTGAGAAAGTCACACTGCGACAACAGCTTGTCGAATTCGACCTGCTCGGCCCCCATCTGGTGGACACTCTCTTCGCTCAGGTAGGGGTCATACACCAGCACCCGCATCTTGAGCCCCAGTGCCCGCTCAACCACCAACCTCCCGATCTTGCCGGCGCCGAGGACACCGAGGGTCTTGCCGGTGATCTCGACCCCGAAAAACGGTTCCTGCTCCCAGAAACCACGACGTATATGCCGATCCCCCTGGGGGATCTTGCGGGCCAGGGCGAGCAGCATGGCAAGGGTATGCTCGGCGCTGGTTGTCGCGCTGCCGAACGGGGTATTGACCACCACCACGCCACGGCGGGTCGCCTCGGCCATATCGATATTGTCGGTGTCGATACCAGCCTTGCCGATCATCCTCAGTTTTGCAGCGGCCTGCAGCACTTCGGCAGTGACCTCGGTACCGCTGCGCACCACCAGGGCGTCACAATCCTGCACCTCGGCAAGCAGCTCTTCGGGCTCAAGGCCCGGCAGGTAGCTGACCGTAAGCGCCTCGTTCTCCTCGAAGACCTGTAGCCCTTCGGCGGAGAACCTGTCGGTAACCAGAACTTTCATCGCACCATCGTCTCTGTAAAGCCCAGCGAAGCGGGGCATTCGACCGAACGGGTTAGGGTAGCAACAGCCCCCGGGAGTGTCAAGCCTTTGCCCTCATCAGCCCCTACACTCCCATTGAGGTTTCCTCCATAGGCTGCGATGCTCCGCCTTTTCAAGCAAAAAACAAAAGCTCCATGCCTTGAAGCATGGAGCTTTATACATCTTTCGTGTCGGTAGCCATCTACAGTGGTGTCACCTCAACGGCCTGTGGGCCCTTGTCCCCGTCACGCACCTCGAAAGCGACCCGGGTTCCCTCTTCGAGGGTCTTGAAACCATCCATGACGATGGATGAGAAATGGACAAAAACATCTCCCCCATCAGGTTGCTCGATAAAACCATACCCCTTGGAATTGTTGAACCACTTCACAGTACCTTCAGCCATTTTCCAACCACTCCTTTTCGATTTAATCTGCACGGGCACCATACCCGCGCCTGCATCACATATGAATATGCACTCCGCTCAGCTGCCGGAGCCCTGCCGCTTATGCCGCTCATGCTCAAAATGCTGCTGACGACAGGCCGGACAGATCGTCGACGTATCGATCTCACTGCGCCCCGGAACGATCTGGTAACCTTCTCCCGGCTTGGACCCCATAAAGTTTCCACACCAGGCACAATAGCGTAGCACACCGCCTCCCTTAGTCTTCGGTTTTGAAAAAGGTAGCAAACCCTCGGGCATTGTCAAACAACCGACGGCACTTGCCTTAAAGCGCCTGCAGATAATCGAGCAGCAGACGCACGCCGAACCCGGTCCCCCCTTTGGGCTGATGGGGTTTCCCCTGTTCCTCCCAGGCGGTTCCAGCGATGTCGAGGTGGGCCCAGTTGAGATCCTTGGTGAAGTGCTGCAGAAACGCCGCCGCAGTAATCGTCCCGGCGGTGCGGCCACCGATGTTCTTGATATCCGCCACGTCACTCTTGATCTGCGCCCTGTAGGGTGCCCACAGCGGCAGCTGCCAGAGCCTCTCGCCACTGCGCTCTCCTGCCTTGAGCAGTTTCTGGACCAGGCGCTCGTCGCTGCCGAGGACCGCCGCCGCATGGTTCCCCAGGGCGATGATACAGGCTCCGGTGAGCGTCGCCAAATCGATCACCGTGCGCGGCTGGTAACGCCGTGCATAGGTCAGGGCATCGGCCAGGATCAGGCGCCCCTCCGCATCGGTGTTGAGAACTTCGACGGTAGTTCCGGAAAGTGTGGTCAGGATATCCCCGGGGCGGATCGCCGTCCCAGAGGGGAGGTTCTCCACCGCCGGCACGATGCCGACCAGGTTCAGCGGCAGTCCGAGCAGCGCCGCCGCGTACATGGTGCCGAGCACCGCGGCACCGCCGGCCATATCCATCTTCATCTCGTCCATCTTCTCGGCCGGCTTGAGCGAGATGCCGCCGGCATCGAACACCACCCCCTTGCCGACCAAAGCGATCGGAGCCTCCCCTTCGGGCCCGCCGCGATGCTCGAGCACAATCATGCACGGTTCACGCTCGCTTCCCTGGGCCACTCCGAGCAGCGCCCCCATCTTCTCCTCCTGCAATGCCTGCTTGTCGAGGACCGTACACTCGAGACCGACCTCGGCGGCGATCTCCCGGGCACGCTCGGCGAGGTGCTGCGGTGACTTGACGTTGCCCGGCTCGTTCACCAGGTCGCGCGCAAAGCAGACCCCGCGCAGCACCTGCTGCGCCTGCTCCAGGGCGGCTTCGGCCACCGACAGGTCATCGCGCGGCGCGACCAGCAGCAGCGCCCGCTCAAGCGCCGGTTCCAGCTTGTCGGCCTCCTCGGTACGATAGCGATCGAAGCGGTAGTCCGCCAGCAGCATCCCCTCGGCGACCGCGGCAACCCGCCCTCCGAGATCACTCTTGGGCACTTCGCACTGCGCCATGGCCATCACGCAGCTGCGGATCCGCCGTGCCTGCAGCTGACGCACCGCATCGGCCGCCGCCTGGCGCAAGCCCCCCAGATCGGCTTCACGCACCCTGCCGAGACCCACCAGCATCACCCGCTCGGCGGGGATCTCCGCCGCGGCATGCAGCAGCAGGGTCTGCTGCGCGGCACCGGTGAACTCCTGTTGCCGCCAGGCCCGGGTCAGTGCTCCATCGAGGGCCTGATCGAGTTCCTGCAACTCCTTGCCGGGGCGCTTCCCTTCGAAAGCCCCCACGACGACACATGCACCTTTTTGTTTGAGGATTTCCCCCCGCTTAACCGTCATCTCCATTGCGTTCACTACTCCTTCGTATATTCGTGGATCGTGTCCTGTTAACTCTCATCAAGCGCCGTCTGGCGTCGATATTCCTCCTGCCAGCGCTGAACAACCTCGGCATCGGCTCCGAGCAGCTTCGCCATCTGTTCGGCGACCGCTTTCAGCTCGGTCAGCCCGCGCCCCTTGCCGAGCGCCAGTGGCGTTCGGCGTCGCAGCAGGTCTGCCGGGCAGCGTGCCATTTCGTGCAGAACACCATAGGCCACCTGGACCCTCAGCAGCTCGGAGCCGGCGCAGACCGGCTCGGCCAACCCCGGGTCATCCTCGAGCATCGCGAGCAACTGCCGGGTCCGCGCACCGTAGAGCGCCGCCAACCGTTCGACCTGAGCGGCACTCACCCCCCCCAGTTTGCGCAGCATCCGCCAGTGGTGGCGATGCCCTGCGCGGATCTGCATCCCCTCGCCGCCCGGCAGCGCCACCCGGTCGGTACGACACCCCGGGTCTTTCAGGCCGAGCCGTGCCACCACCAGATCGGCAACTTCCTCTGCCACCGCCCGGTAGGTGGTGTATTTCCCCCCGCCAACAGAAATCAACCCCGAGGAGGAGACGACGACGCGATGCTCGCGCGACACCTTGGAGGCGCTCTCCTGGTCCTCGGCAATCAACGGGCGCAACCCGGCGAACGCGGCGACCACATCGTCGCGTCCGAGTTCGACATCGCGCAGATGTCGGCGGCTCTCCGCGAGCAGGTAATCGATATCGTCACGGGTCGGCATCACCCGATCGGGATCATCGCTATAATCGACATCGGTGGTACCGATCAGTGACAGGTCGCCCCAGGGGATGACAAAAAACAGCCGTTCATCGCTGCCGGCCGTCAGGTAGAGGGCCTCGGCGCACTGGCCGATACGCGGTACCAGGATATGCGTACCGCGGGTCGGTCGCAACAGCTCGCCATATTCCCCGTCAAGAGCGCGTACCTTATCGAGCCAGGGCCCGGCGGCATTGACCACGCAACGCGCGTGCACCTTGATCTCGCGCCCCGACTCGAGATCGCGCAGTGTCGCTCCCGACAGCGTTCCCCCGCAATAGCTCAGAGCCACCGCCTCGAGGTAGTTGCCGACCTGCGCGCCGGCCTCTGCGGCGGCGATGACGTTCTCCAGGCAGAGGCGAGCGTCGTCCATACGGCAGTCCCAGTAACGAGCCACGCCGCGCAGCCCCTGTGGCTGCAGCACCGGGGCCAGCGAGAGCGCTCGCACCGCGGAAAGGATGCGATGATACCCGACACTGCGAAACGTCGAGAGCAAATCGTAGAGCATCAGGCCGGCCCGCACCATCCACAACGGTCGTGGGTCACCACGATAGACCGGGATAAAAAACGGCAGCGGCTGTACCAGGTGGGAAGCGATCTTCTGCAGCACCGCCCGTTCACGGCACGCCTCGAAGACCAGGGAAAAATCGAAGTTTTCCATGTAGCGCAAACCGCCATGCACCAGCTTGGTGGAGGCACTCGAGGTCCCCGAAGCGAAGTCGCCCTTGTCGACCAGCAAGACGTCTAGACCACGCATGGCGAGATCACGCGCCAGTCCGGCACCGTTAATCCCGGCGCCGATAACCAGCACATCGAAATCCCGGGACGACCAATCTTCAATCGCACGCCGACCATAGGCGGAATGTGTCGATATCGCTCTCATGACAGCCGATTCTACCTGTTTGCCTGCACGACGCAAACCCGACGGCACAAAAAAGTGTTGGTGCAGGGCTGCATTTTTTGACAGTTCTTTCGTAGGAGTTAGAATACTTTATACTTTTTCTATTGTTTCTATCGGCATGAGGAAGGAGTCCCGATCGATGATCAGATTTCGCCCGCTATCCCTCGTTTGGCTGGCCCTGTTGCTGCTCAGCGCCTGCGCCCCTGCGACTCAACCCGAGACCTGTGACCCGGCATCTACACTCGGTGCCGACCGGATTGCCAGCACCTATCGCGACACCCCCGGCACCACCGCGATTGCCGGCAACGTCCACCTGGCCGAAACCACCGAGCCGCTAACCGACGCCTACGTCAACGTCTACCCCGACACCATCTCGAACCTGCTCGGCCCCAGCCAGTACATCTCCCTGCCGACCGCAGCCGATGGCAGCTACAGCATCGAGCTCCCTCCCGGCACCTACTACGTGGTGGCCCGCAAACGGGTCAGCGGCGACCCGACCGGCCCCCTCTCCCCCGGCGATTTCTACTCCGAGCACCAGCGGGTGGTGGCCAACGTCGTGCCCGACCGTACGGTACTGGTCGACCTCGAAGTGGTCGCCATGCAAGCCCCAATGTTCTTCAAGAAGATGGTCATCGAAAAAGAGACCGCGACCGGCTTCCGCGGACACCTGGTCGATGCCAACGGACAGCCGATCATGGGCGGCTTCGCCATGGCCTACAGCGACCCCGACATGAAGCGCCTTCCCGACTTCGCCTCGACCCTCTCTGACCGCGAGGGGAGCTTCACTCTCTACCTCCCCGCCGGCGGCACCTATTACCTCGCAGCCCGCGTTCACGCCTGGGACATGCCGCGCCCCGGCGAACCCTACGGGATCTACGGCGGCGACACCCCCACGGCAATGGAGATCGCCACCGGCAGTTTCCGCGAAAAGATCGAGATCGTCATGACCCCGTTCAGCGGCAATTACCAGCCGGGCAAGAGCCGCCGCCCCTTCTGAGCACAACCACCGATTTCAAACCGGGCCGGCAGCCATGCCGGCCCATTTATTTGGGACCTTCTGAATCCATCATTGAAACTCCTTTGGCTGTTCCTGGAATGCGGGATTTGCATCATGCCAACAAAGACGGTTAGTGAAGAGGTAGCCCTAACAACATCCCCTCGCCAGTGGGTCAGAGTAGTTATGTTTTATCTAGTCATCCCGCTGAGCTTGGTGATATGCGGGGGTGATCTTGGTTGGTGGCAGGCGTGGAGCTATGCCCTACTGATTGTTGCCGTAGGTCTAGGGGGGCGCATTTGGGCGGAACGGCGACACCCGGGGTTGTTGGCCGAACGACAAAATATAGAAAAGGTCCAGAGTGCGAAAGCTTGGGACAAAGTTCTTGCTCCATTGATGGCGTTGAGTGTGAGTTTCCCTCTGGTTATTGTTGCCGGGCTGGATCATCGCCTTGGCTGGTCACCCGTATTTCCGTTGTGGATCATCGTGCTCGGGCTCCTCTTAATTCTGTTCGGATACGCTTTTGCGGCGTGGGCATTGATAGAGAATCGCTTTTTCTCCAGCGTGGTGCGTATTCAGGTGGAACGAGGGCACGTGGTGTGTGACAGTGGACCCTATCGAATTGTGCGACATCCGGGCTATGCAGGAAATATGTTGGCAATCCCGGGTATGGTGCTGGCCTTAAACTCAATGTGGACACTTATTCCTGCGGTAGTAGCGCTAATCATCGCGGTGATTAGAACAATGCTGGAAGACCAGACGCTACAGGACGAGTTGCCAGGCTATCGCGACTATGCACGACGCGTGCGCTATCGGTTGATTCCGGGACTTTACTGAAGGGG
>PKUI01000117.1 GCA_002869605.1 Desulfuromonas sp.
AAAGAGGGCAGAAACATAAAAAGAACCGACAGTGCCGCAAACAGTACGATCAAGATCTCGTCTTTTTTCATCACTACCTCCTTGAACATTAACTACTGTCAACAAAAATAACAGCCTGTAACAACAGTACAATTCAGGAAATTCCTGATATATTTTTTCACACATATGTACCTTGCGACCCTCAGCTCGCCATGAGCTCCACCCAGAAAACAAAGGAGGGCCCGCAAATCGTTGCGGGCCCTCCCTGTTCCAAACTAAAAAAAAGGGGCATTCAGCCACCACCCAAGCGTATGCGTGCTCTCAAAGCGCCCCCGCGGCCGTTCCAGAACGCTTGATGACCGCGGCCGTACAATCATCCTGTTGCGGATTGCTACCGATGAAAGACCGGACCTCGCCAAATAGCCCCTCCAGCATCTCAGAGGCCGAAGCGTCTCGCGAGCCCCTAGCACACGCAAGAAGTCGCTCGGTTCCATACATTTCTCCCCCAGGATTCGTCATCTCGAAACATCCGTCGGTCGGGATCAGCATAAAGTCCCCCTCCTGAAGCGAGCATGTCACCCGTTCAGGCCGTTCGGCATGCGCCAGAATCCCCAACGGCAGCGCGGTAGCCGGATCCTGCCTGAAACGATCCTCCGCATGATGATAATTCACGATCGGACCATGGCCGGCGGAAGCATAACTCAGCGTATGCGCCAACGGGTCGAGCAGACCGACGAAACAAGTGACAAAACGCCCATCGAGATCTTCGGCGAGCAGTCGATTGGCCATCTCGAGCAGAGTACACGGATCACTGGAGATGGCGCTGGCCGTCCTCAGGATGGCCCGGGTTTCAGCGGCAACCAACGCTGGCCCAATGCCGTGCCCGCTGGCATCGGCAACCACAATCAGCCAACGTCCGTCCCGGACAGGGATATAATCGAACAGGTCTCCACCAGCCTTATCGGCCGGCTCACACACTCCAGCAATATCGTAACCGGGAACATCCGGCGCCACGCGAGGGAGAAACTCATGCTGAATTTCACGAGCGATCTCCATAGCCCGCTCCATCTCGCGTTTTTCATGGTAGTGCTCCAACAGGCGGGCTCGCTGCAGGCAGACCCCGGCCTGGGCGGCCAAGGCGCTCCCAAGCCACTCATCTTCTACGCCAAACGTCCCTTCGAGCTTATTGAGAACCTGGAGGACGCCAACGATGTCGCCGGAGACGTCCAATAACGGCAAAGAAAGAAGATTGCGGGTCGTAAACCCGGTCTTCTTGTCGATCTCGGGGTTAAAACGGGGATCTTGGTATGCGTCCGCGACACTTTGCGGTGTTTTCGAGGCAATCGTTGCCCCGGCGATACCACGATCTGCAGGAAAACGGATCTCCTGTTCCCCACTGGCCACGCGACTCACAAGTTCATGGCTGGTGGCATCGAACAGCAGAATACTCGCTCGCTCGGCACCAAAAACCTCGATAGCGCTGTCGATCACCACCTGCAACAGACTGTCGAGGTCTACACTGGCGACCATCAGGCGTGAAAGTTCGAGAATTTTTTCGAGTCGTCCGACTTTAGGCATTGTGTCCTCCACGATAACAGCATCGCCAAGTGAGTAAGAAGCCGTCACATACCTAGCCTTTCAAACTATAGATGATTGAGGAAGTCCTGCCATTTAATTACCAGATGACATACGCTTCGCAGCCGTTCGCTGTAAATCATCAAAGACGTCTGCACAACCCGGTCCACTCATACATTCCGCAATAAAAAAGGGCCCCGTAGGGGGCCCTTAAATGCATCAAGTCTTGATTCCTCTAGGCGCCGAAATACCTCTTGAGCAACCCGGCAAAAGCCTGCCCATGACGGGCCTCATCCTTGCACATCTCATGTACGGTGTCATGGATCGCATCAAGGTTCAACTCCTTGGCACGGGTAGCCAGTTTCTTCTTTCCGGCACAAGCACCATGCTCAGCATCCACACGTGCTTGCAAGTTAGCCTGAGTATCAGCCTGCAACACCTCTCCAAGCAACTCTGCAAACTTGGCCGCATGCTCAGCCTCTTCCCAGGCGATCCGCTTATAGGCTTCTGCAATCTCGGGGTAGCCTTCACGGTCAGCCTGACGACCCATCGCGAGATACATACCAACCTCGGTACACTCACCGGTGAAGTTCATCTTCAGTCCTTCAATGATTTCGGCATCAACATCCTTGGCTACCCCGATGCGGTGTTCATCGGCCCACTGCAGTGCAGCACTCGCATCCTGCTCGACAAATTTTGAAGCCGGAGCCTTACATTGGGGGCACGCCTCGGGCGGACAGTCACCTTCGTGAACATAACCACAAATAGTACAAACATACTTTTTCACAGATTCACTCCTTAAAAATTAATCCCAAACAATCGTTACTAAATTGGTCCCGATTATACGAAGTGCTTGGCACTTGTCAAGCAAAACAGACTTTTGTCGCTCATTAAAGTTCCAAACCTTTTTATTCCTGAATTATTTTAGGGTCATGACTAGTTGAGAGGTCGATTACGAAGAATCTGAAGGATCAAACGGCTGAGATCCTGACCTCTATGGTTGAACCTAAACTCACATTCTTTGAG
>PKUI01000160.1 GCA_002869605.1 Desulfuromonas sp.
ACCGCCGAGGCGCTGCAGCAGCATGGTCTGCGTCCCGACGTGATGGCCGACGACTACCGTGCCGAGGGGGTGATCTCCAAGCTCAAGGAGCGGGGTGTCACGGGCCAGAAGGTTCTCTACCCGCGCGCCGAGCTGGCGCGCCAGCTGATCCCGAAGGAGCTCGAGGCTGCTGGCGCCGAGGTGCTGGCCCCGGTCGCCTACTGCAGCCGTGCCCCGCAGGACGACTCAATCCGTGGACTTCTCGAAGAGGGGCAGGTCGACGCGATTACCTTTACCTCTTCCTCGACGGTCGACAACTTCGTCGCCATGGTTGGTGACGACACCGCGCGTCTGGTCAAGGATATTCCGCTGTTCTCGATCGGACCGCTGACCAGCGAAACGATGAGCAAACACAAGCTGATGATTGCCGCCGAGGCCTCCTCCTCGACCCTCGAGGGGATGGTGACGGCGATGCTCGGCTACTACACGCAACGCTAAACCCATTGCACAGGAGGTCTGCCTGATGTTTTTCCCTGAATACCGTGCCCGTCGCCTGCGCCGCAACGAAACCATGCGCCGCATGGTCCGTGAAACCTTTCTGCGCGTCGAGGATCTGATCTACCCTATGTTCTCGGCTTTCGGCGAGAACATCAAGAAGGAGATCCCCTCGATGCCCGGGATCTACCAGCAGTCGATCGAGAATATCGTCGCCGAGGCCAAGGAGGTTCATGCCCTCGGTATTCCGGCGGTGATCCTGTTCGGCATCCCCGAGCATAAGGACCCGGTCGGGCTCGACGCCTACAGCGAGACCGGCATCATCCAGGAGACCATCCGTGCCATCAAGGCCGCGGTGCCGGAACTGACCGTGATCACCGACGTCTGCATGTGCGAGTACACCGACCATGGGCACTGCGGGGTCATCAAGGATGGCGACGTCGACAACGACGAGACTCTCAAGCTGCTCGCCGCCTAGGCGCTCTCCCATGCCCGCGCCGGTGCCGACATTGTCGCACCGTCGGACATGATGGATGGCCGCATCGCCGCGATCCGCGAGATTCTCGACGCCAACGACTTCAGCCACATCCCGGTGATGAGCTACGCGGTCAAGTATGCCAGCGCCTACTATGGCCCGTTCCGCGACGCCGCCGACAGCACCCCGCAATTCGGCGATCGACGTTCCTACCAGATGGACCCGGCCAACCGCCGCGAAGCGCTGCGCGAGGCGAGTCTTGACCTGCAGGAGAACGCCGACTTCCTGATGGTCAAGCCGGCACTCGCCTACCTGGATATTCTTCGCGACCTCAAGGAGAACTTCGACCTGCCGCTGGTGGCATATAACGTTTCCGGGGAGTACTCGATGATCAAGGCCGCCGCCGAGAAGGACTGGATCGACGGCGACCGGGTGATGATGGAGACGCTGCTCAGCATGAAGCGTGCCGGGGCAGACCTGATTATTACCTACCACGCCAAAGAAGCGGCTAAGCTCCTGAAGTAATACGGGGTTTATCTGCTATGTTTGATGTATGGCAGATAAACTTGAGAGTCAGCAGCTCAGCCGTGCGGAGATCGTCACCGCGCTGGCGCACTACTACCGTGCGGAATCGCAACGCAGCCTCGCCTGGCGCGAACGCCTCGATCGCACCACCAACTGGGCGGTCGGGGGGACGGCGGCGTTCCTCGGGTTCGGCTTTAGCCACCAGGAGTTTCCGCACAGCTTCTTCCTGTTTGGGCTGGCGATTATCTACACTCTGCTGCTGGTCGAGGCGCGGCGCTTCCGTTTCTACGATGCCTACGAGTACCGGGTGCGGCTGCTGAACCAGAACTTCATCTACCACGTGGTGGCGCACGGCGCGCTGAGCGATGATCCCGGTCTCGAGGGAGAAGGGGTCTATTGGCGTGCCGAACTCGCCTCCGATCTGCGCTACCCGCAGTACAAGATGAATATGGTCTACGCCCTTGGACGGCGCATCGCGGCCAACTATATCTACCTGTTCGCTATATTGCTGGCCGGCTGGTTTATGAAGATCAAGCTCCACCCGCAGGTGGTTGACAGCTGGGAGATGTACCTGAAACAGGCGGCCATCGGCGTCCTCCCCGGGGAGCTCACCTTCGGCTTCATGCTGCTGTTTGTTGCCCACCTGCTCTACCTGTTGATCAAGGGGTTTAGAGAGCGGGGCGGGCGCGATGTGCTCCATCCCTTCCGCGAGCCGGAACGTCACTGAATGAAACCGGAAAGTCGAATCCATATCTGATGTCTGAAGCCGATCTTGTCACCCTCCCCAACCACCTGCGGGTCATTAGTGTCCCGATGCCTCACCTGCACAGTATTGAACTCGCCTGCTACCTCGGCGTCGGTGGTCGCCATGACCCTCGGGGGCAGGAAGGGATCGCCCATTTCGTGGAACACATGCTGTTTCGCGGCACCGCCGAGCATCCCGACAGCCAGGCGCTCGAACGCGCCTTCGAGGCGATTGGCGGCGCGGTCAACGCCGCCACCGACTGCGAAACCACCTGTTTTCACACCCGTGTGCATCCCGATCATCTCGCCGCAGGGATCGGGCTGTTTGCCTCGATGCTGCTGCGTCCGAGCCTGACCGGGATCGACACCGAGCGGCGCATCATTCTCGAAGAGGCGCGCGAAGACTTCAACCAGGACGGGGAAGAGATCAACCCCGATAACCTCACCGGTCAGCTGTTGTGGCCGGACCACCCGATGGGGGTACCGACCATCGGTACTGAGTCTGGCATCCTGGCGGTCGATCGAGCGGCCCTCGAGCGGCACCGGGAGCGTTTTTACTGTCCGAATAACGCGGTTATCGTCGCCGCGGGAAGGCTCGATCCTGCGGAGCTGCTCGCTGCCGTCGAAGACTGCTTTGGCGATTGGAATGTGGCTGAACTTCCGGAAGAACAGCCGGTTTCGGGTTGGCAGCCTGTTGATTATCCTCAGTTCAGCTGGGTGGAGGATGCCGATTCGCAGGTCATGGTGCAGCTCGCCTTTGCCCTGCCGGGGCGCGATACGGCCGAACTGATCCCGCTACGGCTACTGCGCAGAGTTCTCGGTGGCAGCGGTCCGACGCGCCTGATGCAGAGGCTGCGCGAAGAGCTGGGACTTACCTACAACGTCGAGGCCAATCTGTCGCTCTACGCCGACTGCGGGGTTCTCTCCATCGACCTCGCCGTGGCCCCGGAGAACCTGGTCGAGGCCGTGCAGGAGTGCGTCGGTGTGCTGACCCGCCTGGTGGCAGATGGTGTGGATGAAGAGGAGCTGGCAGCGATCAAGCGCACCTACCTGTTCGATCTCGATTTTTCCCGGGACCAGCCTGAGGCCCACGCGGTGCGCTACGGATGGGGGGAGATCATCGGTCTGCGCCGCGATATTGCCGAGGACAGCGCCGAAATCGCTGCGACCAACGCCGAGCAGATCCGCGTGCAGGCCGAGCAGCTGTTTGTCCCCGGCCGCTTGTGTGCGGCGTTTGTGGGGCCGTTTGAAAGTCAGCAGAAGGACCAGGTGGAAAAGCTGCTACGAACGTTCTGATTTTTAGCTGTTGCATCAAAACCATCATGAGCCTTCCCAACTTTGGGAAGGCTTTTTTGCGTAAAACTCAGGGATTTCCTGAATTGTTTTTAAACAGTAAGTAGTGTAGCTTTGTGAGGCTTAATAATTTCTCCGATAAGAGCAAACCGGGGGCGACCCCGGGACGCAGAGTCACGGGTCTCGTTTCGAGACAGCCGAGCCGCCGAAGAGAGTAATTCCCGGCATAGCCATGCCTATTGCCCGTCTTCGTTTATTGGAGGACGGGTTTTTTATTTGAAGTTCCCCGTATCTCCACTATCCGGGAGGGGTTGATGATCGTTACGGTACGGCAATTGATTCTTGGCTTGAGCACAGTCCTATTTTTATCGATGCCAATTTCGGCGTTAGCCCTTGTTGGCACGGTGCAGTGTCTGGTTACTTCCCCGGCATCGGGTGCGCAGGTAAGTGTCGTAGGTGGTGGCGAAGGTAAAACGGTCGTGACATCTGTTGCTCAAGGGAGCTTCGAGTTGTCCTCCTTGTCGGGGGAACATGCCGTTGTTCGGGTGAAGGCTGCGGATAAGAACTATGCCAAGGTTCGGTTTCCGGTCAGCCTGTTTGCCAGTGGAGATGTGGCGATTGTGCTACCTGCAAAGCAGGGTAGGGGCTAAACCATGTGGCGTATTCTCTTCAAGTTTGTGCTGGTCTTACTTACGGTTTTGATGGTCTCCAATTTTTCGCAGGCAGCCAACGCCTGGACCCTTTTCAGCACGATTTATGGCGGAGGCAATCACTCTTCCGGAGCAATAGTCACCCAGACCGACGTGAATACACTGGCTAATCACAGAGTGTGCGCAAAAAGCGTATACGCCAACCCCACAGGGCCAACCCGGAGTGCTCTTTGTAGCTAAAGTCACATCAAGACCAAATTGACAAAGGAGGCTATCATGGACAGAACCAACGTCTGCATTCGGAAAAGATATCCCTTCAATAAACTACGTCTTCTCGGCCATCTACTTATCTTGGCCACGCTTTATCTTGCGTTTCTAAACTGCTCGGTCCAATCTGCCGATGCATCCATCGAAAAACTTCCGACCCTGAATCTTGTCGGGGATGGCCTCGAGTTTTCCAGCGAAGTCATCGACGGGGTCCAGGCCCGCATCCTCATTAGCGATGTTCGCTCCGACATGAAAAAACTCGGCAGCGCCAAAACCCATCTGATGGCCGTACGCTTTTACAATACAGCAGACGACACGCCGATCCCCCAGGGGCACGCAGCTCTTTACCTGACCAACGATCACACCAAAAACGGCTTTTTCGACCCGATGAAAAACCAGGACGGCATCTTTGTCGCCGGCCTGTTGTTGATTAAGCCGGGGGACCAGCACGCGATCATCGCTACCAAGTTGATCGATGAAAAGACGCGTGATTTTCACGTCAATTTCACCCTCGAATAACGGGCACTTTCCCAAATGAAAAGGCCCGCCGTCATTTGACAGCGGGCCTTAATTGTTTAGTCCTATCTTTAATGTTAAAGAGTTTCCGTTTGTGTTTGGGGGTTGATCTCAGGCGTGGATCGCTTCGCCGAGTGCCGCCAGGCAGGCCTCCTTGAACGCTTCGGAGAGGGTCGGGTGAGCGTGACACATCAATGCCACATCTTTGGCGCTGCCGGCAAACGCCATCACCGCTAAAGCTTCGCCGAGCATCTCGGAGGCGTGCGGACCCATGATGGTGACCCCGAGGATGCGACCGCTTTGCGGGGCGGCGAGCACCTTGACGAAGCCGTCGGTGGCATTCATCGCCTTGGCACGGCCGCTGGCCATAAACGGAAACTTGCCGACGGTGTATTCGCGGCTCTCTTCCTTGAGCTGTTGCTCGGTTTTGCCGATTGCGGCGATCTCCGGGTGGGTGTAGATAATGCCCGGAATCAGGTCGTAATCAACCCTGGAGGATTGCCCGTCAAGCCGTTCGGCAAACACCACGCCTTCCTCAGAAGCCTTGTGGGCTAGCATCGGGCCGGGAACCAGGTCGCCGATGGCGTAAACCCCCTTGCAGCTGGTCTGGTAGTCGTCGTCCACCTTGATGCGTCCCTGGTCAAGCTCGACGCCACACTCCTGGAGGCCGATCTGCTCGGTATTCGGGCGACGCCCCGCACTGACCAGCACCCGGTCGCAGGTCAGCTCCTCGTTGCCTTTGGCGATCTCCAGGGAGAGCGTAATCTGTTCGCCGTCGCGCGCAGCGCCGGTGAGCTTGGTGCCGAGCCGGAAGGTGAGCCCCTGTTTCTCGAGCAGTTTCTGGAGCGACTTGGCCGCATCGCGGTCGGTCGGCGGGAGTATTTCGGGGAGCATTTCGACCACCGTGACCTTGCTGCCGAGCCGTGCCCAAACGGTACCGAGTTCGAGGCCGATGTAGCCGCCCCCGATTACTACCAGGTGCTCGGGTACCGTCTCGAAGGAGAGGGCCCCGGCCGCATCCACCACGTAAGGCGGCTCGAAGGGCAGGGGGGGGATTTCAATGGCGCGGCTGCCGGTGGCTAGGAGAACCCGGCTCGCCTGGTAGGTCGTTTCCCCGTTATCTGTTTTGACGGCAACGGAAGGAATTTCACCTTCGGGGCCGGCCACCAGGCGTCCCGAACCGGTGAGATGGGTAATGCCGTTTTTCTTGAACAGCGACGCGATGCCGCGCGTCAAACGGGTCACCACATCCTGCTTGCGTTTGAGCAGCTTGGCGAGGTCGAGGCGCGGCGGTTCAATCAGGATGCCGTGCTTGTCGAATTCGTCCCGCGCACGGGCGAACAGCTCACTAGAATCGAGCAGTGCCTTGCTCGGGATGCAGCCTTCGTTGAGGCAGACGCCGCCGAGGCTAGCGCGTTGTTCGACGACCGCGACGCTCTGCCCGAGCTGCGCTGCGCGGATGGCAGCGACATAACCGCCCGGGCCTCCGCCGATAACGATCAGATCAAAAGTAGTGTCAGACATCGATCCTCCGGTGCCGGGTTAAAGTTCCAGCAGCATCTCTTCGGGGTCTTCGATAAGTTCGACGACGGTTTTTAGAAAGCTGACCGCTTCGCGTCCGTCGATCAGGCGGTGGTCGTACGAGAGGGCCAGGTTCATCATCGGGCGCACGACAATCTCGCCGTTAACTACCACCGCCCGCTCCTTGATGGCGTGCATGCCGAGGATGGCCGCCTGGGGTGGGTTCAGCATCGGGGTGCTCAGCAGCGAACCGTAAACCCCGCCGTTGGTGATCGAGAAGGTGCCCCCCTCGAGCTCTGCGATTGAAATCTTCTTGGCGCTGACCTTTTGTGCCAGCTCGGCGATCTGCTTCTCGATGCCGGCGAAGTCGAGCTGGTCGGCGTCGCGCAATACCGGCACCACCAGGCCGCGCTCCGAACCGACCGCGATGCCGATATCGTAGAACTGCTGGTAGACGATCTCGTCGCCGTCAATTCGGGCGTTGACGGTTGGAAACTCCTTGAGCCCTTCGACCACGGCCTTGACGAAGAACGACATCAGCCCGAGTTTAACCCCGTGCTTGTCACGGAAGTGCTCACCGTGCTTGTGGCGCAGATTCTGAACCCGTGCCAGATCGATCTCGTTAAAGGTCGTGAGCATGGCGGTTTCGCGACGCACCGAGACCAGACGTTCGGCGATCCGTTTGCGTAGCGGCGACATCTTCTCGCGGTGGACACGGGAATCGCTGGTCGCCGAAGGTGCGGTTGCGCTGGCGGGTGCAGACGGCTCAGTGGCCTCCGCTACCGGAGCCGGCAAGGATGCTGAGGGCCCCGGTGTTGCGCGCTGTACGTCTTCAACAAGGATCCGTCCCTGGGGGCCACTCCCCGCAACCTTGCTAAGATCGACCTGTGACTCTTCCGCTAGCTTGCGCGCGGCCGGGTTGACGGCCATTGCCGCGGAGTCTTTCTCTGTGAGTCTGGCGGTATGCACAGGCTTTTCCTGGTCGGCTGGTTTGGGCGGTTCTTCGGAGCCCTCTTTTTCGGCGAGGGTCGCGATCACTGTCCCGATCTGCACGGTTTCTCCGGCTGCGATCTTGATGCTGAGGACGCCGCGTACCTCGGCCTCGACCTCGACGTTGACCTTGTCTGTTTCGAGCTCGCACACGGTTTGGCCCTTTTCGACCACCTGGCCATCCTTGAAGTGCCACTCGACGATCAGCGCTTCGACAATCGATTCCCCGACTTCGGGGACCTTGATATCCATAGACACCTCTATTTACGCTTTGCGGGAAATGATCGTCATCACCTTGTCGAGCAGCTCCTGCTGCTCCTGTTGGTGGCGGCGATGGGAACCGACCGCCGGGGCGGCCGAGGCCTTGCGCCCGACATATTCGAGCTTACGCTTGAAAAGAGATTCCAACTGCGGCGCCAGGTAACCCCATGCCCCCATGTTCTGAGGCTCTTCCTGCAGCCAGACCAGCTGCGTTTGCTTGGGGAGTTGCTCGGCGATCTCGGTGAGTTCCTGACAGTTAAGCGGGTAGAGCTGCTCGATGCGTACGATCGCGACCCCCTCCGGATTATCCTTTTCAAGATGAGCGGCAAGGTCATAGTAAATTTTGCCACTGCAGAGCAGCAGCGTCTGGCACTGCTGCGCTTCGGCGCCTTGGTAAATTGTATGGTGGAAGCTCCCCGTGGCGAGTTCGTCAAGCGTCGAGATGCAGGCCGGGTGACGCAGCAGGCTTTTGGGCGTGAATACCACCAGCGGTCTGCGGAAGGAGAGCTTGACCTGGCGGCGCAGCAGGTGGAAAAGTTGCGCCGGTGTGCTCGGGGTGACGACGAACATGTTGCTGTCGGCGCACAGGGACAGGAAGCGTTCGATGCGCGCGCTGGAGTGCTCCGGTCCCTGGCCCTCATAGCCATGCGGCAGGAACATGATCAGGCCGCTGCTGCGATCCCACTTGGTGCCGCTGCCGGCAATGAACTGGTCGATAACCACCTGGGCGCCGTTGGCGAAGTCACCGAACTGGGCCTCCCAGATGATCAGCCCGTGAGGGGTCTCGAGGGAGTAGCCGTATTCGAAGCCGAGTACCGCGGCTTCGCTGAGCATGCTGTTGTAGATCTGGATGTCCGCCTGACCTTTTTCGAGAAAGGCCAAGGGTACCAGCAGTTGCCCGGTCTTCTGGTCGACCAGGGTTGAGTGACGCTGGTTGAAGGTCCCGCGGCGGGAGTCCTGCCCCGAGAGCCGTACCGGGGTTTTTTCGGTCAGCAGCGAGGCGAAGGCGAGGTGCTCTGCGGTGCCCCAGTCAATCCCGCTGTCGCCAAGCACGCTTTCTTTCCTTTTTTCGAGCAGTTTGGCGATCTTGCGGTGGGCGTTGAAACCCTCGGGGATACGTGCGAGCTTTTCGGCCAGTGTGTGCAGGGTTTCAGGTGCAACGCCGGTGGCCGGCTGCTCGAGGGCATAGTCGCGCTGGATCGATTCCCATTTTGCGTTGAAGCCGATCTGCTGCGGTTGCGGTTGGGCCTCAAGGGCCTGGTCGAGACGCTGTTGAATCTGTTCGGACTGTTGTTCGAGGGTGCTGGCCGCAAAGCCCTGCTCGATCAGACGCTGTCCATAGACGTCATGCAGCGGTGGCCGCTGGCGGATCCGCTCGTACATCAGGGGTTGGGTGAAGAACGGCTCGTCCCCCTCGTTGTGGCCGTAACGGCGGTAGCAGATAACCTCGACGACCACGTCCTTGCCGAACTGTTGACGGTATTCAAGGGCCAGGCGCGCCGCGTACACGGCGGCTTCCGGGTCTTCACCGTTGACATGGAAAATCGGCACCGAGAGCAGCTTGGCGACGTCTGTGGCGTAGAGGGTGGAGCGGGCGTGTACCGGTTCGGTGGTGAAGCCGATCTGGTTGTTGAGCACGATGTGGAAGGTTCCACCCGACTGGTAGCCGTCGAGCTGGGAGAGGTTCAAGACCTCGGTGACCACCCCCTGTCCGGCGAAGGCGGCATCACCGTGAATCAGTACCGGGAGAACTTTTTTCTTGCCGCCCGGGCCATAGCCGACGAGGCGTGCGCGGCTCTTGCCGATGACCACCGGATCGACCACTTCGAGGTGGCTGGGGTTGGCGGCCAGGCTCAGGTGAAGAGAGCGCCCGTCACCCAGGTCGATGTCGTTGGAGTAGCCCTTGTGGTATTTGACGTCCCCATCGCCGACAAAGGCGAGTTCGAGATTGTCCTTGAACTCGGCGAAGATATTTTCCAACGGCTTGCCGAAGATGTTGGCGAGTACGTTGAGGCGTCCGCGGTGGGCCATGCCCATCACCAGATCTTTGACGCCGCTGTCACTGGCACAGCGTGCCAGGGCATCGAGCAGCGGTATGATCACTTCGCCACCCTCGAGGGAGAAGCGCTTCTGACCGAGGAACTTTTTGTGCAGGAAGGCTTCGAAGAGGGTCGCTTCCTGCAGGCGGGCCAGGATCGCGAGCTTCTCGTCGTGCGAAAATTCGGCCCGGTTGCGGTTCGGCTCCATGCGGTCGATCAGCCACTGGCGTTCGGCCGGATCCTGGATATGCATGAATTCAACCCCAATGGACCTGCAGTAGGTGTCATGCATGACGGCGAGGATCTCGTCGAGGGTCGCCTTTTCCTTGAGAAAACGGCGGGTGACGAAGGCTGTGTCACGGTCCGAATCGCTGAGCCCGAACTCCGACAGTTCGAGCTGCGGGTGTTTCTTGGGACAGGGGCTCAACGGATCGGTGCAGGCGAGCAGGTGGCCGATGCTGCGGTAGCGGTAGAGCAGTGACTGCACTCCGGACTGCTTGAGGGCATCGGCGAGGCTTGCCGTCTGACCGTCCGGGAGACGGTTGCGGCCTAGCTCAAAGCCCTGAAAGAAAGCCTGCCAGTCGCTACCTACGGCGTCGGGGTTCTGTTGCCAGAGACGATACTGCTCATCGAGGTAATCGCTGCTGAGGTTTTCCAGAAAGTTCACAAGTGCACTTCTCCCGAGCGGCCAAGAGGGTCGTTACTCTGGGGGGTGACGACCCGGGACGCTCATGATGTCATCGGCATGGCAAACGCCACTGGCAGGCAGTGACAGTATCGACTCGCCAGTATAGCAAGCGGCCTAGGGGGGTGCAATCGCCGGATGTTAAATGAGGCTTCAGCTGCCGGGATAAAGTGGCTGTTTGTTGCCGTTTTCGTCGACGCTGACGAAGGAGACCAGGTTGTCAAAGACATGGAGTTCTTCATCGGCTCCTGGGGCATCGGCGTAGACGTCGACTGCGTAGGTCACGGAAGTACGGCTCTGACGACGTTGCTCGATATGAAAGCGCAGGATTGAGCCGTTGTGCACCGGCTGGCGGAAGTGGATCTGCTCCATGCCGATGGTCACAAACTTTACTCCCGAAAAGTCACGGCTGGCCGCCAGCCAGGCGAGCTCGTCGACCCACTTGAGCAGTTGGCCGCCAAACAGGAATCCGTGGTGATTCAGATGTTCCGGGCGTACCAGGGTGAAGGTGTCCATACCCGTACTTCTCCTAGCGTAATTCAGGTGAGGGTGCCCTGTAGTTGTTGCTGGTCGGCGTAATAGGAGGAACGTACCAGGGGGCCTGCGGCGACACTGGTAAAGCCGAGCTCGCGAGCCTGGATCTCGAGCTCGGAGAACTCCTCGGGGGTGACGTAGCGCTCTATCGGTGCATGGTCACGACTCGGCGCGAGATACTGGCCGAGGGTCAGCATGCTCACCCCGACCTCGCGCAAGTCATGGAGTACCGCAAGTAGTTCATCGCGGGTTTCTCCGAGACCGAGCATCAATCCCGACTTGGTGCGCGGTGCGCCGAAGCGGTTGGCGTCCTTCAGCAGCTGGAGCGAGCGATTATATTCGGCTCCGCAGCGGATCTGGGTATAGAGACGGGGTACGGTTTCGAGGTTGTGGCCGAGGATGTCGGGAGCTGCTGCAAGGATCGTCTGCAGGGCTCTCTTGTCCCCCTGCAGGTCGGGGATCAGCAGCTCAATCGAGCAGTCGGGGGCTGCCGCACGAATGGCGCGGGTGGTCGCTGCAAACAGGGAGGCGCCACCATCCTGGAGGTCGTCACGCGTGACCGAGGTGATGACGGCGTGGCGTAGCTCCAGTTCGGCGATCGCGGTGGCGACTTTATGCCCTTCCTGCGGGTCGGGGGTTTGCGGTGGTGACGTGGTGACGTTACAGAAACGGCAATCGCGGGTGCAGCGGTCGCCGAGGATCATGAAGGTTGCGGTGCCGCGTGTCCAGCATTCACCCTGGTTGGGACAGGCGGCGCTGCGGCAGACCGAGTGGAGCCCCTGTTCACGGTGGTAGCGGTCAATGCGGAGGTAATCGGTTCCGGACGGGTAGCGGACCTTGAGCCAGGCCGGCTTACGCAGCTGTTTCACGAGGGATCTCCTTGCCTGTGCAATCTGCAGGCACGATAGCACAGCCGGGGGACCGTGAAAAGAAAACGCGCCGCAAGCTGCGGCGCGCTTTACCTTCCAGTGCGGAGAGGTGTTTAGACCGGTTCAAAGTTTGACTTGTCGGCACCGCACAGTGGGCAAACCCAGTCTTCGGGAAGATCTTCGAAAGCGGTTCCCGGGTCGACACCATTTGCCGGATCCCCCTCGGCGGGGTCGTAGATGTAGTCACAGATTACGCAACGATACTTGGCCATGAAAACCTCCTGATGTTAAAAGCTGGTGTACAGGTTCCATAGTTTAATCGATTTGGCGCGACAGGCAAACGGCGGGGTTGTTTTCAGGGAAAGAAAAAGCGCGACCCGTGAAAAAATGGCCACCGGGGGAAGTAAAGGGCGCCTCTTGCGGGGCGCCCTTGCTCGTTGCGGGTTACGCTTGCGGGGTCAGATGAGCTCAAGCAGGGTCTTGACGGTTTTTTCAATGCCGTCGGCCGCTTCGCTGATCCGTCCGGCCAGCATGTAGGCCGGGGTGGTAACCAGCTTGTTCTCCTTGTCCACCACGAAATCCTGGACCGGGCAATCGACATGCGTGGATCCCATCGCCTCGACGGCGGAAGCCGTGTCGCTGTCGTTGCCGATGGTCAGCTGGTGCTTGAGCTGTTCCTTGCCGAGGACACGTGCGACCAGGGCCGGAGCGATGCACACGGCCGCCAACGGTTTCTTGGCGGTGACCGTGTCCCGTACCAGGCGCGCCACCTCCGGATTGACATCGCAATCAGGTCCTTTGACGGCGAAGTTGCACAGGTTCTTGGCCGCACCGAAGCCTCCCGGCAGGATCAGGGCGTCGAAATCGTTGACCGAGATATCCTTGATGTCAGAGATGTTGCCACGGGTGATGCGCGCCGACTCGACCAGCACGTTGCGTTTTTCGTCCTCGGCGACTTCCCCTTTGAGGTGGTTGATGACGTGCATCTGCTCGATGTCAGGTGCCATACAGACCGCTTCGGCTCCCGCGCGGTCGATGGCAAGCAGGGTGATGACGGATTCGTAGATTTCGCTGCCGTCGTAAACGCCGCAGCCGGAAAGGATTACGCCAATTTTTGCCATGTGTTCACCTCCACTGGAAACGCGTCATTTGAAATGAGGGGCTTTTGACAAGAAAAGTTTCGTGTATTAACCGGGAGTTGTCAAGCTGTCGCCTGGAGGCGATGTTGTGTGGTGGTGAGGGTCGGTCAGAATTCGTGGGAAAAAAGCACCGCCAGCGCGCGGGCCGGCTGGGAGCCGCGGGCGACAAAGCCGTGGGGCTCGGTCGATTCGTAGTAGACCGAGTCGCCGGGATTCAGGGTCATGACCTGCTCGCCGAAGTGCATCTCGAGGGAGCCCTCGAGGAGGAATAAAAATTCTTCCCCTTCATGGCTGACCTGCAGTTCTTCGCGCCATTCGTCGATCTGGAATTCGACCAGGAACGGTTCCATGTTCTTGTTGCGCTTACCGTAGGCGAGGGAGTGGTAGGTGTAGGGTGCCGGAGGCGTGTCGGCCAGGCTACGACGGCGCAGCTCGTGGCGACCTTCGGCGCGGACCAGCAGGCATTTTTCGGCGTGGTCGTCTTCTTGAAAGAAGGTGTGCAGACCGACCTTAAGGGCCTTGGAAATTCGCAGCAGGGTGGCGATCGGCGGGATAACCTGGTCGTTTTCAATCTGTGAGAGCAACGGTTTGGAGAGCCCCGTGGCATCGGAAAGCGACTGCAGTGTCAGACGTCTTTCCTGACGAAGGCGGCGGATTTTCAGGCCGATACAGAGCTCTTTGACTTCTTCGCGAATGTTTTCCATGCCTACCCCCTGATATCCCACGCTATTTACCTTGCTCGGCGTGTCAAGTCAAGGGGGTTGCGTGCCGGATTGCCCGTAACTCTTCGGCTGTGTTAACGTGCGAGACGAAGGGGGCGGATTGTGAACAGAGTTGACAGGGGATTGCACGGGCTGCTGTTTGACCTTGACGGGACGCTGGCTCAGGTCGAGATGCAACGGTTCATCCCCGCTTATCTTGATGATTTGGCGTTGCAGTTCGGTGCCCAGGTGGAGAGAACGCGTTTCAGCCGTGTGGCCCGTCAGGCGGTGCTTGCGCTGCTGGCTCGTGGGGACGCCAATATGACCAACCGTGAGCGCTACGTGGCGCTGATCGAGGCGCAGCTTGAAATCCCGGTCGCGTTGTTTGAGGAGCGTTTGGCGGACTGGCTTGTCGAGGGATTGCCCCGTCTGGCGCACCATGTGACGCCGGTTTCTGGGGCACGTGCACTGCTCGACTACTGCTTCAGTCTCAAGGTCCCGGTAATTCTGGCGACCAACCCGGTTTTCCCACGGGCCATGATCGATGCTCGCCTGCGCTGGGCCGGACTCGATGATTACCCGTTCGACCTGATCACCAGTTACGAGAACAGTCGCTATTGCAAGCCGCAGTCGGGGTACTTCAAGGATCTTCTCGCGTCTTTCGGGGGGGAGCCGCACGCTTGGCTGATGGTGGGGAATGATACGGAACACGACCTGGCGGCTGCAAAGCTCGGTATGCCGACCTTTTTGGCGGATACCTTTATGATTGACCGCCTGGAGGGCAATTTTAGCAGCGATTATCGTGGCAGTCTTGATGACCTGCTTGCTATGATGCGTGACGGGCATCTCTTCCAGTGAATCGGGTGAGCGCTGGTCCGCAAGGGCATGCGACGTTGTCATGCCGGGGAATAATTGACACAACCCCCTTTTTTCGCTAACATTTCCCTGTTTTTCGAGGTGGGATAGCGACCATGCGCATTGTAGGAAAAATCTTCGCTCTGCTGGTGTTGTTGGCGCTGGTGTTTTTTCTGGTGAGCTACCAGCACAAGCAGGCGGATGCTCCAGAGGCGGTTTTCCCCGAGCTTCAGCCGGAATTGCCGGTGCCGCCGCCGACCCTGGTCGAGACGCAGAGTGCTTTTATCGAGGTCTACCGTCAGGTCCTGCCCGCCGTGGTGAACATCCGTGCCGAAGGGAGCGGTGCCGCTGCCGGTGGTGACCTGTTCGAAGAATTTTTTGGTGACCTGTTTAAGAACCGTCCGCGACAGAAGCAAAAGAGTCTTGGTTCGGGATTGCTGATCGATCCGGCCGGTTATCTGTTGACCAACGCCCATGTCATCGCGGGGGCCGAAGAGATTCAGGTGCGGCTTTCAGACCAACGCATGTACGTGGCGAAGCTGGTTGGAGCCGATGAAAGCACCGATGTTGCGGTGCTGAAGATAGAGGGCGAGGAACCGTTCCCGATGGCCCGCCTGGGGGACTCGGAGCAGGTCCAGGTCGGTGAATGGGCCCTGGCAATCGGCAATCCGTTTGGCCTGGATCGTACCCTGACGGTCGGCGTGATCTCCGCCAAGGGGCGTTCCGACGTCGGCATCGAGGAGTACGAGGACTTTATCCAGACCGACGCCTCGATCAACCCCGGTAACTCGGGAGGTCCGCTGCTCAACATCCGTGGCGAGGTGATCGGGATCAATACTGCCATCGTTGCTTCCGGGCAAGGGATCGGGTTCGCCATTCCGATCCGCCTGGCGAAGTCGATTGCCGACCAGTTGATGACCAACGGCGAGGTTCGGCGTGGTTGGCTGGGAGTGCGGATTCAGGCCCTGACAGCTGAGCTGGCCGCATCGTTTGGTCTCAAGCGTACCCGAGGGGCGCTGGTGACCGAGGTGATGCCGGGGATGCCCGCTGCGCAGGCCGGTATCCAGCGTGGTGACATCATTCTCCGTTTTGACGGACGAGAGATCCATGGCGTTCGTGATCTGCAGCTTAGGGTCGCCAGTACGCTTTCCGGAAGTGTCGCTGAAGTCGAGGTGCTGCGCGAAGGCCGCACGTTGTCACTTCAGGTCAAGGTTTCGGAACGTGAGGTGGCGGCAGGCAGTGCGGAGAAAACCGTTCCGAGGCCCAAGTCGTTAGGTTTTGAAGTCGCAACGGACAGCGATGGCTCGGTGACGGTATCCGCCGTCGACCCGGCGGGAGCAGCGGCTGCCTCGGGTTTGCGATCCGGGGATAAGATTCTGCAGGTCAATGAGCACGAGGTTGCTGATCTGCATATGTTTGAACAGGCGGTTTCTGCGGTACGGAAGGATAAGAACATCCGTCTGCTGGTGCGGCGCGGCGAGTCGGTAATGTATCTCGCCTTTACCTTGCCCTAGGTGTGTTGCGCGTCTGACCTGACCATGATCTCC
>PKUI01000011.1 GCA_002869605.1 Desulfuromonas sp.
CCCAGGCGATGTTCTCAGCGGACGGTGATTGCTTGACAAAGTACTTGTCTTTGGGCGAGCGACCGGTAAATTTGCCGGTATCGACCATCATGGTGCCGTTATTGGCGACCTGGCCCTCGTTATTGCGCTGCTCATGCTCAAACAGCTCGTCGTAACTCAGATTGTGATAAACCGTTCCAACACTTTTCAACCCTAAGGTTTTCGCTTCCAGCATGGTTCTCCTCTTCACTCCGTTGTGGCGGGTTCCTTGGATTTTATTAGCGCTGGCAGGGGGTGAGGGACTGGGCCGGCACCGGTTATCTACAGACTAGTTGTGTTCGCAGCGAACGCCATTCCGGGCACGCGAACACGCTCTTATACACCAAATAGTGGCCATTGGGAAGGGACTCTAACAAATTTAATCAAAATAAAAAAGAAAAATTTCCCTAAAAAAGGGCAGGTAACCTGAAGTACCCGCCCCTAAACTCTAAGCAAAGAAAGTTTCAACGTGAACGCGCCCTGATATAGGCGACCAACTGCCATATCTGCTCTTCAGTATAGTGTGCTCCCCAGGCCGGCATCACCGAACCGCGTGAACGAAAAGGCTCCACATTTTTACCTTCTGCAATCCGCCAGTAGAGATAGGCTGGGTCAACACTGTGGTACTGCGGATCTGAAAAATCCATCGGCGGAGGATCGTAATCGTTGGCGCGCTGCGAGCGGCCCTCTTCCACATGCCCGTGACAAAAGGCACAATTGTCTAAAAACAGCTGTTGCCCAGCACGCTGCGCCTCTAAAGATCCCAATAGCTGTTGAGGAATTTCCCGTTTCGGATAATCGATCTGTCCCCCGCTGCATGCAACGAGCAACAGCACAAGGCCCAGGAAACCGATTCCCTTCATATCAGGTCACACTTTCCGCTTGGTCTTGAGGCGTCACGCCCCACCGCTGTAGATCCTTTAAAATTCCTTCGATCACACGCTCTAGTGACGGCTTCACCTCGGCTGAAAGCTCAACGCCCATCTCCACCGTACGCGGCTGTACTCCCCAGACAACCAGCTCCCCGGGGAGGTTCCCTTGAAGCTCGGCGACTGCCAGCAGGTCCTGAATACCCATCTGATGTACCGAAACCTTGCTCGCAAGCGCTCGGGGGACCTCTTCACCCTCAAGCCTGAATATCGACCCGGGGTCAGCATCCATCTCCAGGGCATCAATAATCAGTAACTGGTCAATGCCTTCAAACATGGGCAGCAAGTCGAGCCCAAGTGTGCCACCGTCTTCAACACGTACACCTTCCGGAAAGGTGAAGCGGGCACGTAGAGTATCTACGGCCCGCCCACCAAAGCCATCATCCGTCATGATGGTGTTTCCCAAACCAAGAACCAGAATCGACATTAAAGGTCCTCGGGCTCAATGAAACGATACCCACTGAAGATGCCGCTCATGGTCCCGTTCCGCTCCTTTATATCCATCAACCACCCGCTGTAGACATGGTTGATGACGAAACCGATCAGCAACCACATCACCATGTGATGAGTCAGTCGCAGGCCCTGGTTCCCGAAAAGATTGACCAGCGGCATGAAAAGGCTCGCCATCACCCCGTCAGGGCGATACTGGGCGTAAAGGGCAAACCCGCTGAATATCTGCACCAGGAAGAGGCAGAAGATGCCGGCATAGGCCATGGCCGCGACCGGATTATGGCCGACCTCGTAAGAGATCTGCTTGCCGGTAAAGGTGTAGTAACGAAACATCTTGATGAAGTTTCTGCGTCCGGTCTCGGTCAGCCAGGGCATAAACGCCCGCCACGAAGCATGATGATTGCCGGCGAACATCCAGTAGATGCGCGCCAGCACCGATACCGTGAGCGCGTAGGCTGCAACGTAATGCACGAAGCGAACCCAGCCCATAACGAAACCGCCGTCGGCACCGGCAATAAAGGGGTTACCGATATAGACCCCGGTCAATGACAGAGTGACGATTGAAAGGACATTGACCCAGTGCGTGATACGCACCGGCCATTCCCATACATAACGTATCTCGAGCATGGCATTCCTCCTTGGTTAGAGGGCCTTGACCCGGATAATCTCCGAACCTCGTCCGTCGAGAACATGGACTGCGCAGGCCAGACAGGGGTCGAAGGAGTGAATGGTACGCAGGATCTCAACCGGCTTCTCAGGGTTGGCTATCGGGGTGCCGATCAGTGACGATTCATACGGCCCCATCTGGCCGAGGGCGTCTCGAGGTCCTGCATTCCAGGTCGAGGGAACGACTGCCTGGTAGTTCGCTATCTGCTGGTTCTCAATGCGGATCCAGTGCCCCAGCGCACCACGGGGTGCTTCGTGGAAACCGAAGCCCTGGGCTTCTTTGGGCCAGCTGGCCGGATCCCACATCTCGGAGTTATGTACCTCAAGAACACCGCGGTCCATGTTGGCGGCCAGCTCCTGTAACCATTTTTCATTGCGACGTGCCAGGACGAGGCAGTCGATACCACGGGCAGCGGTACGGCCGAGGGTCGAGAAGAGCGCATCGGCACCGACGTTAAGCGTGGTCAGTACGTGATTGACGACGTCCTGAACATCCTTGTTGCCGGCTGCATACGCAACCAGGTTACGAGCCAGAGGACCGACCTCCATCGGCTGGTCATCGTAGCGCGGTGACTTCACCCAGGAGTACTTGCTCTCGGTGTCGAGGAACTCGTAGGGAGGTTTGGGGCCGGTGTAATTCGGTGAAGTCTGCCCCTGGTATGGATGCAGACCCTTGTCGTCACCGCCAGAGTAGTTGTACCAGGAGTTGGTGACATACTCGTTCACCTTCTTTTCATCAAAGGGCAGGACATTGGCGAGATCTTTGCCCATGATGATGCCGCGCGGCATATAGAAGCTGTCAGAACTGCCGCTGTTGTCCTCGGGGAAGTCTCCGTAGCTGAGGTAGTTGCCGACACCACCACCGATTGCCGCCCAATCCTTGTAGAAGGAGGCTACAGCCAGCAGATCGGGAATGTAGACCTGCTCAACAAACTGACGTGCCTGCTTGAAGAGTTTGGCCATGTGGGCAATCTTGTCCGCGTTGATCGCGTTCTGGCTGTCGGGGTCGACCGGAATCGACATGCCACCAACCAGGAAGGTCTGCGGATGGGGGTTTTTCGAGCCGAGGATGGCGTGGATTTTGATGACTTCCTTCTGCCATTCGAGGGCTTCCAGATAGTGAGCGACTGCCATCAGGTTGGCTTCGGGCGGCAAGCGGTATGCGCTGTGCCCCCAGTAGGCGTTCTGGAACGGACCGAGGCGCCCGGTATCGACAAAAGCCTGAACCCTCTCCTTGACCGCCTTGAAGTGCTTGACGCTCGAATTCGGCCAGTCGGAGATCGATTGCGCCAGTGCCGCAGTCTTTTTCGGATCAGCCTGCAGGGCGCTGGTAATATCGACCCAGTCGAGCGCATGCAGGTGATAAAAGTGAATCACATGGTCCTGAACGTTCTGGATGCCCATGATAAGGTTACGGATCAGGCGAGCATTGTCCGGGATCTGAATCTTCAATGCATCTTCCACCGCGCGGATGCTGGCCATGGAGTGCACGGTGGTACACACACCGCAGAAACGCTGGGTGAAATGATGGGCATCACGCGGATCGCGCCCTTTGAGGATTTCTTCAATACCGCGAAAGGCAGTCGAGGAGCTCCACGCGTTGGTAATCTTGCCGCCCTCGATCTGGGCTTCGATACGCAGGTGCCCCTCGATACGAGTAATGGGGTCGACAACAATCTTTTTGGCCATGGGTTACTCCTCCTTCTTCACTTTATCGGATTCCATTGCATCGCCCTTGCGCAATGCGCTGGCAACGCCGTGTGCAGCGAAAGCCACGCCGGTAGCCGCCGCCAGACCGAGGCCGATCTTGTCGGCGGTATCTTCCACGCCGAAACCTGGCACGTTCGGCAAACGCCTGTAGAACGGGCTCATCGTGTCCCAGAAGCCGGGCTCGGAGCAACCGATACAGCCGTGTCCGGCCATTACCGGCCAGCTGAGGCCTTCGTTGTAGCGTACTGTCGGGCAGTTATGGAACGTCTCAGGTCCTTTGCAGCCGAGCTTGTAAAGGCAGTAGCCCTGGCGGTGACCCGGGTCACCAAACGCTTCGGCGTACTGACCGGCATCGAAATGTCCGCGCCGTTCGCAGTTGTCATGAATCCGCTTGCCGTAAGCAAACTTGGGGCGCCCCAGCGCATCGGTTGCCGGCAGACGGCCGAAGGTCAGGAAATGCACGATGGTTGCCGTGAGGTTCTGGGCATTGACCGGACAACCGGGCAGGTTGATCACTGCAGCCCCGGGCACCAGGTCAGTCACCGACTTTGCACCTGAAGGGTTGGGAGCCGCTGCGGGGAGACCACCAAAAGAAGCGCAGGAGCCAACAGTAATGGTGGCCGCGGCATTACCGACCAGTTTCTTGAGGCTCTCTTCGGCGCTCACGCCACCGACAGTGCAATAGGCGCCATCCGCCCCGGTAGGAATGGAGCCTTCAACAATCAGCACATACTTGCCTTTGTACTTCTCCATAGCCTGGTGCTTGGCCTCTTCGGCCAAGTGCCCGGCAGCCGCCATCACCACCTCGGAGTATTCGAGGGAAATCACATCGAGGATGATATCGCCGGCGGTCGGCTGGTTGGCACGCAGGAAGGCCTCTGAGTCACCCGAACAACTCTGGTACTCAACCCAGATAACCGGTAGCCGGGTATCATCGAGGGCCTGGGCAATTTTCGGGGCAAAACCGATCGGCAGGGCCAGAGTGGCTGCCGAGGCTGTGCAGAACTTCATGAAGTCACGACGGCTGACCCCCTTGGCTTCCCATTTTTCGAGAATCTCATCGGGGATGGCGACAGGCGCTTGCGGTTGATCCGATCCCTTCATCCCTTTCTCCTTTCCTCCACAGAATGGTTCGCACAAAAACTCTATGCAAACAAATTAACGTGATGAAAATCTTTTACAGCATTAGAAAACATCGTTTTATTTACATACACCTCACCGTTTATAACGGTTTAGTAAATAAAAAGTCAAACAGATATTAGTTACTGTAAATGCAGATAGTTAGATGTTGTTATTTTGTACCACATCGTACGCCCAAAACAGTATATCCGGCACACGCAAAACAGCAACGCCATAATGAATTTTTTCTAACACCAGGTGCTGCACTACGCCCCCATGGAAGGTCATGGTGCTATACTTGTCAGTCACGCTGCTGGCGCTGATGATGCCAACCTCTGACAGGATTACTTCGATGGCCCCTTTCACTCTTTTGGAACATACGGCCGATATCGGTGTTTGGCCCGAAGGCGAAAACCTTGCGGAACTGTTTACCGCGGCTTCAGAGGGCCTATGCTGCGTGCTCGGCATACCCGACGGCAGAAACATGCTGACGAAACAGGTTTCTCTCCACGCCGCCAATCGAGAGGAGTTGCTGGTCTTATGGCTGCAGGAGTTTCTGTACCTGCTGGAGTCGGAACGGTTCTGCCCTCACTCCTTTGATTTTCATTCGATTACAGAGACACGCCTGCGTGCAGACATTCGCGGGGCATTATCCGATAATCAGCTATTGCCCGCCCGGGGAATCAAGGCGGTAACCTACCATCGTCTCAAGGTTGAACAAGCAGGGGGGCGATGGCTGGCGACAGTCTATCTCGACCTGTAGGGGTTTATGAGCATGCAACTGCATCAAGTTGGCCCATACCGCTGGCGGATTCCGCGCCACGGCAAGATGCGCACCGATGGCCTGGTCTTCGCCACTGAAGCAATTCTTTCTCAACTGCAGCACGACCGTCCCTGGAACAGGTATGTAACGTCGCCTGTCTGCCGGGAATTGTCGGGCCCTCCCTGGCGATGCCCGATATCCACTGGGGTTCGGTTTCCCGATCGGGGGCGTGGCCGCCAAAAAACCGCCCGGGACATCGATATATTCGGCCAGCTTAACAAGCAGGGTATCATCCTGCGGGCGTCAGAACGTTCGACCGCTGCGGAAGAGATCCCCGAAGCCTATAAAGACGTGGCAGATGTGGTACATATATTAGAGGGAGCCGGGCTCGGGAAAATTGTCGCTCGCCTTGTCCCACTGGCCGTCATCAAGGGCTGAGAGTCACGGAGGTTTTCTTATGCGCGTTTTTGTAACCGGGGGCACCGGATTTGTAGGCCACGAACTACTGCGCCAGCTAACCGGTTCCGGGCACGGTGCCCGGGTGTTGGTTCGCGCCGACTCCGGCGACAAGGTGCTGCAGCATCCGCTGGTCGAGAGCGTTTGTGGCGACGTGACCGAACCCAATTCTCTCGAAGGCCTTTTGAAAGATTGCGAGGCCGTCATTCACCTGGTCGGCGTCATCCGTGAATTCCCGAGGCGAGACATCACATTTCAGAAGCTGCACGTGGAGGCAACCCGACGTATCCTGGCGGCTGCCGAAGCGCAGGGCGTCGAGCGCTACCTGCACATGAGCGCCAACGGAACACGTGAGGGAGCTGCCACCAGCTACCACCGCACCAAGTGGCAGGCCGAAGAGGCGGTGCGAAACTCGTCGCTCAACTGGACCATCTTCAGGCCCTCGCTCATCTACGGTCGCAACGATCAATTTATTAACATGTTGGCTGAGCAGATCCGCAAATTGCCGGTCGTACCGGTCATCGGCGACGGCCAATATCGCATGTCTCCTGTTGCCGTAGAAGATGTCGCCAAAGGGTTTGTTTCCGCGCTGGAGGACACGCAGACGGAGGGGGGAACCTTTCATTGTGGAGGACCGCAGGCTGTCAGCTACAACGACCTGCTCGACCAGGTGGCTGACGCTATGGGCAAGACTCCTCCAGCCAAGCTGCACCACCCGGTATGGCTGATGACACCTTTTATCCGTGCCCTGGAGGGGCTTTCGGCTTTCCCGATTACGCGTGACCAGCTGACCATGCTGCTTGAAGGGAATGTGTGCGACCCCCGGCACTGGTGCGAAGCCTGCGGGATCGTGCCGAAACCGCTGGTGCAGGGTCTTAAAGAAATGTTCTCTGGCAAAGTTACCTGATCGAAGGAGATGAAAGACGACCGCTCAAGCGATAACTGCGCCAGCCGTCGGTATCCGGACCCTGCCCCTTCAGGGTCAGCAGGTCGCGAAGCATGGGCGGCAGCCCCTTGCCTGCGCGGGCCTTGATGTCCAGGGACAAACGGCTTCTGTCGAGGTCGTTCCCGACTATCAGGCTGCCTGATGCCACGGCCTCAAGCACGCCCTGTTCCAGACGAACAGACTCGAGCTGCATGTTGTTGCCCTTGAAGCTCCCGCTTCCCCGGAGCTGCCCGAGACGAAGACCCTGCTCGATCCCCAGGCCTTCCAGCCCGGAAAGATTCAGGCCGTTCAACGACAGCGTCCAGCCGAGGCCCTTGACGCTCTCTGCATGACCGGTGGCCGAAGCGTTCAGTGTCCCGGACAGGCGATAGTCGCCGGACTGGACGGGCAGCGTTTCGAGCTTAACATCTTCGACAGCAAGCTCCATTTCACCGCTACGGGCCAACCATCCTCGCAACTCTCCACCGTAACCGATGATTTCAACTTCCGCGACGAACCTTCCCCAGAGGAGACTTCTCAGCCTGGGGCTCAGTTCAACGGTTTCCAACACCAGTGGCATCACCAGCGACGATGAAGAGAGGCGGCAGTCTGCATAGTGCAGCGCAAGTGGAAACGTGATATCCATCTCGGCAGCGCTGAGCACCACGCCGGTGTTCTGATAAACAAGCGCAAGCCCTTTGGACAAAAGAGCTCGCTCCGGCAAGGCCGCCCGAAAGCCGAAGATGACAGCACACAGAAACACGGCCGTCAACACGGCTCCATCACGCCTCTTCGCCCCTTGCTGACGAGACTCCGAACTCATCTTAACCCAGCGAGAGAGCTTTTCCTGCATGTTCCTGAATCGCTGCATCAGCCCTCTCCGCCGCGGAAACGAATCACCTCCAGAGTGGCATCGAAGAGCTCCTGATCATCGAATCGTTTTCGTAGCCTCAGCTGTGAAACCTGATGTGCCCCCGGAGAAGTTTCCAGCAAATAAAGCCAGCGAACCAGTTCGGCAAGGCGCACACTTTCAACCGCGACCTCCAGACTTTCGAGTAGCGGCCCATCTGCAGGTGCCACCTGGGGCCGCAAAGAAACCAGGCGATCTCTTATACCGAGACCTGAGGCGGTGTTCTCGATCAAAACGGTCGCCGAAACGGCTCGCTGGGACATCGCCGGCTGCCGGCTCAGCTGCCCGCGCAGGCTGGCGATCTCCGGCTGGAGCTCCCGCAACCTCGAAATCAGACTTTCGGCCCGTTCAGCCTTGTCCTCGAGGTCCTGCAACGACGAAAAGTAGGCGGCAAGACCGATAGCGAGCAGCACAACCAGGGCAAAAGCGCCGACCCCTGCCACCAGGTAACGTTCCCGCTCTGTCCAGGTTCGCCCTCTCATGATGACCCTCCCAGAACCAGCCGCATCCGGAAAACAACCTGGTCATCACTTCCAAGTTTTGATTCCGCGACAACCGCCTGAGACACCCCTGGAATCCGGTTAAAGCTCTCGGCCAGGCGATCGACAGCCTCGAACGAGTCAACTCTCCCTTCCATCCTTATTTCACCACTGGAGAGGGCCCATTCCTGAAGGTTCACCTCGACCCCATCAGGCAATGCCTGCGACATGGCGCGCAGCAGCCGAAGTGGCGATAAAGCATCCTGCGCCGTACTTCCGGCCTGCTTGCGTAATTGCTGGAGTTGACTTTCGAGCTGAGGGCCGGGGTCGCGCAGGGTACGAATTTCAGGAAAACTTTGGCGCAGCATCTGCTCCGCCTGGGCTTCAAGCTGGGCTGTCTCGTGCAGCTGGCGCTGATATCCGCTCCACATGGCGCCAGCTGCGATCAGGATAAAGCCGGCGGCCAGGGCCACGGTTTTGCGCAATGGTTTACGCAAGCTCTGCCAGCCACCGGTGGGGGAAAATTCACCACGCAGGAAATTGTGACGTTGCTTTCTACGAGAACGAACTCCCTCCAGGGCAAGCTGTGCAACCCTGCTCTGGTCGGCAGAGCCTGGGCTCTCAAGGCTGATCGTCAGGATCTTTCGCCCGGCCAATTCAAGCGCCCTGCGCACTTCGGCGGTGCCGCCGAAAAGGCGCATCGGAAGACCTTGCCAACCATCACGACGTTCGAGGGTTTCAGCCTGGTGAAGCAACCATTCCGCTTGCTGCGACGGCTCCTCTTCGGGGTGAGCCCTGACGGTGCTGGCTGCTATTCTTTGGCCATCAAACAGGGCGAGACCGAGCTCCTGATGCCGCCACCAGGCCCACAGTTGCGGCTCTTCACGCTCTTCATGGCCACTCGCAAGGCTCCAGGGCAACAAGCCGATCCCGGTCAGCGAAAGCTCTGCCGCCTGGAATTTTCCCAGCTCTTCGGCAATATGTGCTGCGGGGATAGCCGCCACAATAACCTGGCTTGACTCCTCCTGCCCCGGATATCGGATATAGTCGGTCACCAGGTGCTCACTCGCTTCGGGGAGACGATATGCAAAATCGGGAGACACAACGGTTGCCAGTTTCCGCTGGCTCTTGAAAGGATAGTTCAGGGAGCGGACATAGGCCTGGCTCGCCGGTAAAAGCAACTCGACAGCATCAGCGAGCCCGGGCTGCAACTCTTCGCGCAAAGCCCTTAACGTCTCCAGAGGGCCTGCTTCAGGGTCAAACTCGATGGTGCGCAGTTCGACCAGCTGCGGGCCCTTCTCGGCGAGCGTGCTGACCGCCAGATGGAGAACCTCTGCCTCGATTTCAAACGCTATGAACCTTCGCGCCATACTGTTTCCCGTCTTCTATTCCAGGTGCAGAAAAAAAATCCGACCGCTGGTGCGCTCGACCTCTGCCGAGGCAAACCGAACCGCATCGTTCACAACGCCCCGGCTGCGGACTCGAAACGTTTCACTCTTAACCTGCAGGTAGGGACGCAACTCGCTGTACCAGCTTTCACTTCCTGAAAAGGCCTGTAGTTGCTCCACCTGGCTCAAGGGCTGCGCGCGCACCTGGGCTACGATCTCCTTGGCCTCGTTCAGAGTCATGCTGCTGCCCAGCGAGGCCAGCACTGCGGCGCTGACCGTGTTGATGTTCAGCTTGCTGCTGCCGTGCAGCGTGACATGCGGCTTGAGCCTGTCGACCAGCTCCGACGGGAAGTCTTTGACCTGCCGCAGCTCCGCGAGCGTATCAAGCGGACCGTTCTTGCTCTTGTAGCCACGCTCCAGGCTTTCATAATAATCAGACTCCGCTCCGTAGGCCAGCGTCTCTTCATCAGGGTCGAGCCAGTCGATAAGCGCTTCTGTCAGGGCGACCGGATCTTCAAATTCAAGATGCGCAAATAGCCTTTCAAAGCGATCCCGAAAGAACGCATCGGGATTCCCCTGGGCCGTCACCAGCCGATTGATATCAAGGCGCCCGCCGAGATCGTGAATCCGTATACTCACCAACCCTTCTTCGAGCGGGTAGTCGGAAAGCCCCTGTGCCCAAAGCTCGGTAAGCGCATCGTAACCGTTGCGGTCTTCACGTAAAAACATCTGCCCGGCAACAACCCCTCCCCGGGCAATGTACCCGGCGCGCGTGCGATCACGAAACGTTTCAGCCATGCGCAGGTCGAGCAATGCGTCGTAGGAAAACTCCAGCACCAAGGCCGACAACAACGCGATGACCAGCAGTACGAACAACAGGGCCATGCCCCGTTCGCCGTTGCGAGGGCGGCCCTGGTTAGCTCCCGCTACCACTGCTAATCTCCATGATGGTACGAAACGGTACCGCTGTTGTTTCTCCCTGTTTGACAAAAAACGAGACCTCGAGAAGCCGCGGAAGCCCTTCATGCTGCCGGGCGTCCCACTGGCTCGTCCAGCGTTCTCCGTCGTAACAACGCACTTCTACCGAGTCGAGATGTTTCGCCAGGCTCTGCGGCTCTGGGCTCACCCCCTGTTTCTGAAGTGGCACTTCAGAGCGCAACAACTCTATACCATCACCAGCGTCAGCCCGCCGCCACTCGTAACGCAGCAAGGCTGCTCCCCCGATACGCCCATCGAGATCGGGGGAAGCGGCAAAGGAAGAGAACTCCAAAACCTGCTCAGCACCGGTGCTTAAGCTAAAGCGGGCATAAGGGTGCCCCTGCCTGTACAGGGTACTGCCGAGTTCCCGCTCGAGACGATCAAAAAAAACCCGGCTACGATGAAACAGCTGGCTTTCGGTCCGACTCGTTTCCCGTAAAGTGCTGGCATTGAGAAACACGCCCTGCACCATCAGCAGGACAACGGCCGCAATCGTCAGTGCCACCAGCAGTTCGATCAGCGTCATTCCGGACGGGCAGCTCATTTTCATGGCGACGCTCCCGGCTCAAGCATGAATGACGCCAGGGTCACCCCGGCAGTCTCCTTTTCCGCATCCCAGGAAACGGTCACCTGCACCTTGGAAACCCCCGGCAGGGGGGTCTCTTCCCGCTCGATACGCCAGCTGTAATCGGGGAAAGGTGCATCAAAAACGCCCTGCTGCGGTTGTTGCGGCACATCTTTGCGAACAATGCGCTCGTTCATCAGTTCCCGGGCCAGCAGGGTGGCTTGCGTCAGTCGCTGTACCTCGCCATGCATCAACAGGGACCGGTTTTGCAAAGCGAGCAGAGCCACCATGGCAATCCCGACCACCGCCAGAGCCACCATGACTTCAAGCAGTGAAAAGCCGTGTTCAGAAGGAGCGGTCTTCTTCATAAATTTCAGCCATACCGGCCAGTGAAGCAATCTGCAAGGTCATGACCTCTCCATCGTCCGCTCTTAAATGGATGGTGCTCTCATCCATCCAGCCGACGGGATAGGCGCGTAGTTTGACCTCACCGCTGCGTGCGGTACCCTTCCCCCGGACAGCAACATCGCGAAAAACAACACCCCTGTCGAGTTCGCGAGGCTCTCCGACAGACTGCTCTTCGAAATAATCGCCTTTATCAACCAGCCGATGCACGGCATAACGCCCTTCTTCGAGCCACAAAACCAGCAGGTGTGTTTCTCCGCTCAGGGCCGCTTCGTTGTACAGAGCCTTGATGGTCATGGCCAGCTGCTGTCCGCTGTGGCGCAGTCGGGCCTCCCCAAACCCCGCAAGTCGGGGCAGCACCAGGGTCGCCACCACCCCGAGAATCACCAGCACAACCGCCAGCTCGACCAGGGTGAAACCGTTTGCTCTATTCGATGTTCCAGTTGCCGATATCGGCATTGTCGCCTTCTCCCCCCGACTCCCCGTCCGGGCCAAAGGAGTAGAGATCGAAATCACCATGCACGCCGGGAGCAATATAGATATAGGTGTTACCCCACGGGTCCTTAGGCACCTTGGGGAGATAACCGCCATCCGCGTAGCGTGTCGGGATCCTTCCCGTGGTCGACTTCTTCACCAGGGCCTCAAGCCCCTGGTCGTTCGAAGGGTAGAACCCGTTGTGAACCTTGAACATGCCAAGCGCCTGCTCGATACTGCGAATCTGGGTCTTGGTCTGAGTGATACGCGCCTCTTCGGTCTGTCCGATGAACCTGGGCATGACGATAGCAGCCAGGATACCGAGAATCACCACGACCACCATGATCTCGATCAGGGTAAAACCTCGTTCATCACGCAGCAGGGGGCGATGTTTAAAGCACATGGTAAAACTCCTAAATATCTTTTATTCAGCCGAGCCCTTGGCTGGTCTGGAAAATCGGAAGCAACACCGCTAGAACCACGAACCCGATCAAACCACCCATGATCAGTATCAGCAGTGGTTCTACCAGGGCCAGCATTGCCGCCAAGGCCGTTTCAAGCTGATGCTCAAGGGTTTGGGCAACACGCTGCAGCATTCCCGGGAGCTCGCCGGTTCGTTCACCGACCTCGACCATACGTCGCACCAGCGGTGGAAAAACATTTTCCCGCGCCAGGCTGCTGGCCAGACCTTCACCCTCGCGGACGCTTTTGACCGCATCGGCCATAATCCCCGCAAAAACCCGATTCTCTGTCAGGTCACGCACCACTTCGAGCGCAGCCAGTAGCGGCATTCCGCCCTGGAGAAGCGTTGACAGGGTCCGCGCCCAGCGCGCTGCCTCGACCTGACGCAGAAGTCGCCCGACCAGAGGCAGCTTCAGCAGGTTGCGGTCCCTGCGCATCCGGCCTGTCTCCGTGGACAGGTAGCGTCGTGCGGCCATCACCCCCAACGCGAGCAGCACAAGCAACAGCCACCACCAGTCACTCAGAAAGCTGCTGATCCGAATCAGGATCAAGCTCGGTAGCGGCAGCTGCTGGCCCAGCTCGAGCAGCATGCGCGTCACCTTGGTGACAACGCTGACCATCAGGAACGCCAGCACCCCGCCACCAACCAGCACCATCAGCACCGGGTAGGCCAGGGCGGCACGCAGCTGAGAATGCAAACGGGCCTGCTTCTCCTGAAATTCGGCCAGCTGTTCGAGTACCCAGGCCAGGCGGCCGCTGCGCTCACCGATTTCGACCGTATCGCACAACAGGCGCCCGAAGATTTCGGGATAGCCACGCAATGCCGTGGCCAGACCCTCACCCTCCACCACTGCGGAACGAACCTCCTGCAACACGCGGCTCAGGCGCGACTGCTCCTGCTGCTCGGAAACCGCCGCCAGGGCTTCTGCCAATGGCAGGCCAGCCTGCAACAAGGTCGCCAGCTGACGCGTAACAGCGGCCAGCTCTTCCTGGCTGATACGTTGCTGCCTGAAGCGCAGAACATCGAACCGGCGATGCTGTCCTTCTCGCACTGAGCGAACCCTGGAAGGGAAGACTCCTTCCCGGCGTAACTGCTCGAAGGCTGCTCTGCGGCCTGACGCCTCAATGGTTCCATTCCGCTTACGCCCCCGGGGATCAAAAGCCACATACTCGAACAACGGCACGCTCAGGCCTCCTCACGGGTTACGCGAACCACTTCTTCCAGTGACGTCTCGCCCGATAGAGCCTTGCTCAGCCCTGAGGAGAGCAGGGTGAGCATTCCGCGCTCAACCGCAGCTCTCTCAATAACGGCGGCATCCTGATTTTCGAGCACCAAAGCACGCGTGCGATCATCCGGAATCAGCAGCTCGAACAATCCGGTCCGCCCGCGATAACCAAGCTGCTGACAGGCATCACACCCGACCGGGCGGTAAAAAGTCGAACCAGGCTCAACCTTCTTTGACAGGCCAAGCTCTTCGAGCAGGTTTTTATCCACGGCATACGCCTCACGACAGTCGGGACACAGCTTGCGAACCAGCCGCTGAGCAAGGATGCCGATAATCGCCGAAGCAGCCAGAAAAGGTGCCACCCCCATTTCGACCAGCCGCGTCAGCGCTCCGGCCGCATCGTTGGTATGCAGGGTCGAAAAGACCAGGTGACCGGTCAGCGCAGCCTGCACCGCGATCTCGGCTGTCTCGGCATCGCGAATCTCGCCGACCATGATAATATCCGGGTCCTGACGCAGAATCGAGCGGAGGCCGTTGGCGAAGGTCAAGTCGATCTTGGGATTGACCTGTATCTGACCGACCCCGTCGAGCTGGTATTCGACCGGATCTTCGACCGTGATAATGTTCTTTTCCTGGGTATTGAGCCGTGACAGCGCAGCATACAACGTGGTCGTCTTACCCGAACCGGTCGGGCCGGTTACCAGGAAGATTCCGTGCGGCCGGTCGGTAAGCGCCTTGACTTTCGGCAGCAGCCCCTGGTCGAGTCCGACCTGTTCAAGACGTAACACTCCGGACGTTGTTTCGAGCAGGCGCAACACGACCCGTTCACCAAACACCGTCGGCAACGTCGAGGCTCGGACATCGACATCCCGCCCGGCAATTCTGACGCGGAAACGCCCGTCCTGGGGCAGGCGCTTTTCGGCAATGTCGAGGTCAGCCATCACCTTGATGCGCGAAACGATCCCGGCATGTGCCTTGCGTGGTGGATGCAGGATGTCGTACAGAATCCCGTCGATCCGGAAACGGACGACCATTTCCTTCTCAAACGGTTCAAGGTGAATATCACTGGCACGTCGTTGGCTGGCCTGGGTCAGCATGCTGTTGACAAAGCGGATAATAGGAGCGTCGTCGTTGCTGTCGAGCAGATCACCGTTTTCGAGTTGCACCTTCAGGGCATCGGGCGTTCCGTCATCAAGCTCGGCGATCGAATCTCCGGCATGGGGAAGCTGCTTTTCATAGGTCCGGTTGATCGCCTCGTGAATGGTTTCGGGTGCCGCCACGACACATTCCAAACGCCTTTGAAACAGCACTGCCAGATCGTTGAAGAGGTCGATCGCCAAGGGGTCTGCAACGGCAATTTTCAGAGTCTGTTCATCGAGCTCAAGGGGCAACATCACCTGGGAGCGTGCATAGCCGATGGGTATTTTTTGAAGTAAATCGTGCTGTTCAGGTACAGGCAGAGTAGAAGCCAGGGGGAAATTACACTGGAAGGCGAGCGCCTCTGCAAGCTGGTCGGAAGTGAGCAGTTTGCGTCCCACCAGGACCTCTCCAAGGCGCTGACCGGCCTCTTTCCCCTGTGTCACGGCGTCATCGACCTGATCTGCCGAAAGAGGGGTCTGTTCGACCAGTATCTCTCCGAGGCGTTGTTTCCTCACCGGTTATTCCTGTTCCTCTTCCCGAGAAGGTTGCGTATCACCTTGGTTGTCCATCAAATCCTGTTCAAACGCGGAGGCCGGCTTCGGGAAATGCATCTCCTCCTCACGAAAGCGGTTCATCAGGGAGCGACTGCGCTGAGTGAGGCGATCGAGATCTCCTGCATTGTTGATGATATGCGGGGTGATAAAAACCAGCAGGTTGGTCTTGCTCTCCTCGACACGTTTGCGTTTGAACAGCCAGCCGAGCAGGGGGATATCGCCCAGCAAAGGCACCTTGCTCACTCGCTCTTCGACATTGGTGCCGATCAGACCACCGAGGACCACAGTCCGGCCATTCTCGGCCAGCACACTGTTACGCAGCAACCGCTTGGTTAAGGTCGGACCGACCTCGTTGACGTTACCGAGCTGAGTCTGGGCCAGATCGGTCAGTTCCTGGAAGACATTC
>PKUI01000013.1 GCA_002869605.1 Desulfuromonas sp.
TGCAATATTTGCAGACCCTCTACTGATTTCAGTCAATAGCGTAATCCTTCATCTTATAAAGCAGCGCCCGGTGACTGATTTCGAGCAGCTTGGCCGCCCGCGTTCGGTTGCCGCCGGTTGCGGCTAAAGCCTTGCGGATGTATTCCTTCTCAAGACGAACGGCGGCCTTTTTCAAAGAGAGGTTATCGCTTGCTTCACGCGGTTCGCGCCGCACCTCCCACGGGAGATCGTTGACCCCCAGGCGCTTGTCACGACAGAAAATCAACGCCTTCTCCATGAAGTTCTGCAGCTCGCGCACGTTTCCGGGCCAACCGTAGTCACTCAGGGTCGCAAGCGCATCCTCGTCGATCTCTGGGGCCGGCAACCCCTCGCGACCGGCCGCCAGGGCGGTAAAATGCTGAGCCAGCAAAGGGATATCCTCGCTCCGCTCCCGCAACGGCGGCAGGTGTAGATGCAGGACATTGAGCCGATAGTAGAGATCGTCACGGAAACGGCCCTGTTCAACCTCCTGCTGCAGGTCACGGGCTGTCGCGGTCACTACGCGCACATCGACTGCGCGGGTTTTGCTTGCCCCGACCGGGCGCACCTCCCCCTCCTGCAGCACCCGCAGCAGCTTGGGTTGCAACTCCAGAGGCAACTCGCCGATTTCATCGAGAAACAGGGTCCCCTGGCTGGCCGCGGCGAACAGCCCCTTCCGTTCACGATCAGCACCGGTAAAGGCGCCCTTGATATGCCCGAACAGCTCGCTCTCCATCAGCCCGGATGAGATTGCCCCGCAGTTGACCGCCACAAACGGTCCGGAGTGTCTGGAGCTGTGCTGATGCAGGGCTCGCGCCACCAGCTCTTTGCCGGTGCCGGTCTCACCGGTTACCAGCACCGGTGACACAGAATCGGCAACCCGTTCGATCAACCCGGCAAGCCGCTGCATCTCCTCGCTGGTGTAGACCATCTCGCCAACCTTGCCATTACTGGCCAGCTGGCTGCGTAAACGTCGATTTTCATCATGCAGCTGTTGACGCTCTCCGGCCTTGCGCAGTGCCATCAACACTTCATCGGGTCGAAACGGTTTGGAAATAAAGTCGTAGGCCCCGAGCTTCATACACTCAACCGCCGTATCGATGGTACCGTAAGCACTCATCATAATCGTGGTCGGCAGCCCCTGTTTGGCACCTTCGCGCAAAAACTCCTGCCCATCCATCCCCGGCATGCGGATATCACACAACAGTGCGTCGAATGGATGTTCGTGCAGCAGTGCCAGCGCCTCCTTGCCTCCGGATGCCTCGGTGACCCGGTAGCCGGCCTTTGTCAGTACCCGGCGCAACATGTCGCGCATGGCTGGTTCGTCGTCGACCACCAGTACCCGCTGATCATTCATGACTATTTTCTCCACAGCACGGAATGGCGACACTAAAGGTTGTCCCGCGCTCCTGTTCAGAAACGACATCGATACGTCCGCCCATCTCGGTAATAATGTGATGGCAGACAGCGAGGCCAAGACCTCGCCCCTTCCCTTGCGGCTTGGTGGTAAAAAACGGATCAAAGATATGCGACAGATCGGCTACAGGGATACCTGCGCCCTCGTCTTCAACCCGGATTATCAGACGGGTCCCTTGCACCGCTGCTGTCAACCGGAGCGTACCGCCCGCAGAGGAAGCGTCTCGTGCATTGAGCAGCAGGTTCAAAACCACCTGGACCAGTTTTGCCGCTCTTCCACAGACCTCCGGCAACTGTTCCGGCAGCTCGACGTCAAGCTGCAGTTCTTCAAGCGCCTGTTGCTGATCAAGCAGTTGCAGCGCCTCCAGCAATGCCGCGCGTGGATCGAAGGGTTCGCTCCCCAGGTGAGCCGGCGCGGCGTAGTCGAGCAGTTCGCGCACCAGCCGATCGATACGGGCCGCTTCTCCCTGGGCACGTACGACCAGTTCCCGCTCCTCCTCGGCCACATCCTGTTCAAGCAGGCCGAGATAACCGGTCAGGGCACCGAGCGTGTTACCGATCTCGTGCGCCATGCCGGCGGCCAGGTGGCCAACCGAAGCGAGCTTTTCGGAACGGACCAGCTCATCGCGCGCCTCGCTCAACTCCCGGTTCGTGCGGCTGAGCTCGGCAATATGTTCTGCCGTCTCCTGCCGGCTTTCGCGCAGAGCGGCCGTCATATGGTTAAACGAGGTCGCGAGGTCGGAGACCTCGCGCAGACCAGACGCCGTAACGTCGGCAGAAAGCTCGCCCTGAGCCACCTCCTGGGTGGCAAGCATCAACCTCCTGATCGGCTGCACCACGGTGCGCCCGATCAGCAGACTGCCAAATCCGACCAGGATTGTTCCGAATAGCAGAAGGTAAAGGATCAGGGGACGCTGAGCTTCGAAAAGACGTGCACGAACATCGACAAGACCGACATCTGCCTGCAACAGCAATGGGGTACCTAAAGAAGGGATCGGTACCGTCACGACCATGCGCTGCCGCTCCGTTTCAGGGGCAGGCCACCAACTGCCATCGTAATCGACGCGCACCTGCGTTTGCTGTGAGATGCGTGCCTCAAGCAGGTCCCCGCGCACAAGGGGCGTGTCCAGACCA
>PKUI01000205.1 GCA_002869605.1 Desulfuromonas sp.
ACAGGAAACCGGCGCGGAGCAGATTTCTCGAGCCATCCAGCAACTCGACGGGGTGATCCAGTCGAACGCGACCGCGAGTGAAGAAATGGCCTCGACCTCTGAAGAGCTCTCCGCCCAGGCCGAACAGATGCAGCAGGCCATCGGCTTCTTTCTGCTCGAACAGCTCGAGTACCAGCAGAAACGCGCGCTTCCGGAAGGCTCCGAGCCCACTTCGCGCAACGAGTGCTTTTAACCAGGCCGCCACATTAACGACCTGAGCATCGATCCACAAAAAAAGGACGGGATTTCCCGTCCTTTTTTTGTCGCTGCGTATGCAGCTACGGAAGGTGCCCGTAGACCTCCGGACGCCGATCGTGAAAGCAGTTGATCCTGGTGCGGTATTCCTCCATCTGCGCAAAATCGAACTCGGCCACCAGCTCGGTCTCGGCCTCTCCCCCTTCGGCGAGAACCTCTCCCCACGCCGACACCAGCATGCTCATGCCGAAAAAATCGAGCTTCCCCTGCAGACCGCAGCAGTTGCTTGCCACCATAAACAGCTGGTTCTCGATCGCCCGGGCACGGATCAGAGTACGCCAGTGTTCCTGGCGCGGTTTCGGCCACTCGGCCGGCAGGCAGAAGATCTCCGCCCCCTCCAACGCCAGCTTGCGGAACAGCTCGGGAAAGCGCAGGTCGTAGCAGATCCCCAGGCCGAGCCTACCGGCGCCGGTATCGACGACCAGGTAGTCGTCGCCGCTGGCGAGGTAGCGATCCTCGCGCATGGTCGAAAACAGGTGCAGCTTACTGTAGCTCCCCTTGACGCTCCCCTGGTCGATGACGTAGGCGGTGTTATAAATCTTGCTTCCCCGCTTTTCAGCCAGGCTTCCGACCAGTGTCATCCCCAGTTCTTTCGACAGGCTGGCGAGGGCCTCAACCACCGCCGGGGTCTCGTCGGCAAGCGCTTCGAGTCGAGGATAATCATAACCGGTGCTCCACATCTCCGGCAGCACCGCCAGTTTTGCCCCTCGCTCCGCCGCTCGGCGCACGCTGGCCTGCGCCTTGGACAGATTCGCCTCGATGTTGCCCAGTTGAATGTTAAACTGTACTGCCGAAACCGTTAATTTACGAGACATGCGGATCTCCCATAACAATGTTTTATTCGAGACTGTGCACACCTACAATAATTTTCGCCAAAACTGGCTAATTTTAGTGCGGTGGCGGTGTTGAGGCTCTCTAAAACGGTTTTACTTGACAGCCCCAAAAACCCAAGGTTAAATACGTGGGCAAAAATTTTACACTCTTTAGCCCCTCAATACAAAGGATTCGCATCGTGAAAACTCTTCTCGCCTTACCGGTACTGCTACTAGCACTGGCTGGCTCCGCCTGGGCCAGCGGCTCCGAGCACATGGACTTCAGTCACCTATTGACTTCACCATACGGCATCTTTGCCTTGATCCTGTTCGTCGCCGCCTACTCGCTGGTAATCTTCGAAGAACAGCTACACATGCGCAAGAGCAAGCCGGTGGTATTTGCGGCCGGAGTGATCTGGGTGCTGGTCGCCATCGCCTATGCGGCCCAGGGCGACACCCACACTCCACATGAGGCGATCAAGCACAACCTGATCGAGTATGCCGAGCTGTTCCTGTTTTTGCTTGCGGCAATGACCTACATCAACGCCATGGACGAGCGAAACGTCTTCCAGGCGCTGCGTTCCTGGCTGGTCGGTCGCGGCTTCACCCTGCGCACCGTCTTCTGGGTCACCGGCCTTCTTTCCTTCCTGATCTCGCCGCTAGCCGACAACCTGACCACCGCGCTACTGATGGGTGCCGTGGTCATGGCAGTCGGCGGCAAGAACAAGAAGTTCGTGATCGTCGCCTGCATCAACGTGGTGGTCGGCGCCAACGCTGGCGGCGCCTTCTCGCCGTTCGGCGACATCACCACCCTGATGGTCTGGCAGAAGGGCAAGGTCGATTTCATTGAGTTCTTTGCGATCTTTATCCCCTCGCTGCTCAACTGGATTATCCCGGCGGCAATCATGAGCATGGCGGTTGCCAAGGAACGACCCGAGGCGATGGCCGAAGCGATCCACATGAAAATGGGCGCCAAACGGATCATCTTCCTGTTCATGCTCACCATCACCACCGCTGTCTCGTTCCACAACTTCCTGCATCTGCCCCCGGCAACCGGCATGATGCTTGGCCTCGGCTACCTCGGTTTCTTCTCCTACTGGCTGAAACGTGCCGAGGGACGCCTGATCACCGGAGACCAGCCGCTCGACATGACTGGTCACAACCCGGATGAGCATGACGACGACGCCGAGCCGGCCCCGCCGGGCCACGGGCATCTGCCGGTCGGCAGCTTCGACCTGTTCCGCAAGATCGCCCGCGCCGAGTGGGACACCCTGCTATTCTTCTACGGTGTCATCCTCTGCGTCGGCGGCCTCGGTCAGTTCGGCTACCTGGCCATCACCTCGGAGTTCATGTACACTGACCTCGGACCGACCACCGCCAACGTGCTGGTCGGCATCCTCTCGGCGATCGTCGACAACATCCCGGTGATGTTTGCGGTGCTGACCATGGACCCGCAC
>PKUI01000137.1 GCA_002869605.1 Desulfuromonas sp.
AAGATCGTGTCCCCTGGCTGCAGCCAGACGTTGTTCTTGGTCTCACCGTTCTGCAGTAGACCGAGCAGGTCAACCGGCAAGGTCTGCTGGTCGCGGATCAGTCGCGCGCCGCGCAGGTTGGCGATCTCGTTGAGTCCGTTGCCGAGCGCCAGACCTTCCATCAGGGTCAGGGGGCGTTCCATGTAGTGTACCCCCGGAGCGTTGAACTGGCCAAGCAAATGCAGCGGCTGGCTGCGATAGTCGACTATTTCCGCGACAACCAGCGGATTTCCGAGGTAGTGTGAAAGCTCTTTTGCCAGTTGATCTTCGACCTGCTTGAGGTTGAGACCTGCAACCTGAATCGCTCCGGCCAAAGGGAGATGTAAATAGCCCTGGCCGTCGACGCGGCTGCCGCGGAGACTGCTAGAGCCTGCGCTGCCCATGTCGGGCTGTCCGTAGACCTGTATGGAGAGGATATCGCCGGGGCCTACCAGGTAGTCGGCGGGAGGTGCGGGCTGATCGATTAGAGCCCCTGCCGAGATTTCATCCCTCTCAAGAACCGGTGAATTGATGTCTAGGCGGGTCCTGGGCGGGAGGTCGCGATAACTTGAACACCCTGTCAGGCCAGCGGGAAGGCAGAACAGACAGAGAAGGAAACCGCAGAGTTGCAGGTTGAACGTGTAAATGCGGGGTATTGATCTTAACATATAATTTATCCGTGCAGTGCCAGGCACCATTGAAAATGACTTCAATCACTATGTATGATGATCAACAGAAAATACAATTATATAGCCTATCTAGGCGTAAAGTGCAATCGTAACCACGCGAGAGTTGTCGGAAGGGAGAGCGGTGTGAAAAGTTATCGTAAGGAGCTGTGGTTTGACGTCCCAACCCGCAGGGAACTGCGCAACATTACCCGGGAGGTCGCCGACTCTGTGCAGGAGAGTGGTGTGCGTGAGGGGCTTTGCCTGGTTAATGCCATGCATATCACCGCGTCGGTGTTCATCAACGACGATGAGTCCGGTCTGCACGCTGATTTTGAAGAGTGGCTTGAGAATCTGGCACCTCATGAACCATTATCCCGCTATCGGCACAACCTTACCGGGGAGGATAACGGTGATGCCCATATCAAGCGTACCATCATGGGGCGGGAAGTCGTTGTTGCCGTAACCGATGGCAAGCTCGATTTTGGCCCCTGGGAGCAGATTTTCTATGGGGAGTTTGATGGTCAACGCAGAAAGCGGGTGCTGGTGAAGATTATCGGTGATTAGTTGGAGGTGAGTTGGGTATGGTAAAAAATACCCATTGAGGGAGAATGCCCTTTAAAATTAAACGGTTGCGCATCATTTGTGGGTCGTGTAGATTGGAAGAAACTATAACTGAGGAGGCTGGTCATGGAACATCACGTTGCCTTGGGAGTGTTCGCCATTTATGCGATGCTTGTGACAATGTTCCGCCTGCTCTTTTTTATCGAGTTGCCGCGCTTACGTACCCTTAAGCGGGTTTGGGGGCGCACCCATGGTGTGATGATTTATTTCATTACCGATGTCGTTTTGCCGCTGGCTCTTGGCATCATGTTTCTGGCGCGAGGACTTTCAATGAGTCTGGCTTGACCTTATTTCACAAATTGTCTACCCATCTTTAAATCTTAAATTTCACATCCAACAGCATGATAAAGGGGCCATCGGCCCCTTGTTTGTTTTAACCAGGTTATGGTTGTGGAGATTTTCTCCTGTCTAGCGGTTCCGGAAACCGGCAGACGTAAACGGCTATTGTTCGCGCTGTTAATCGTGTTGTTCGTTTGCTGGTGGATGCTGCCTCCGGGGAAGGTTTCATGGTTGACCTCGGAAGGTGAGGTTGAACCGGACGGGGCCGAATCTGTGGCAAAGGTCTTGGCCGAAACGGCTCCGGCTATGCCTGCAAGAGGAGGGCTGTGGATTGCCGCGGAGCCACGCATTCCACAGACGGCAACCGATGCAAGTGTTGGCAGCGTGGATCAAGAGCAGATTACCATCGTGATTCCTGCGGAGCTGTTGAAGAGCTCGCTCAATCAGGAGGACCTGACGATTACCATTCGTCGAGGCGATACGTTGTGGGAAATCGCCGACCGTTACACCGGCGATCCGTGGAACTATCGTCGTATTGCCAGGGAAAACAAGATTCACAACCCGGACCTGATTTTTCCGCGTCAGAAAATCAACATTCGCAGCGAAGAAAATCCCTGACCCGATATATCTGTCAGGGAAGGGGCTTGCCGATGTTGTCAAGTTCCTATACCATCCCGTTACTCTTTATGTTTTTATGCATCGCATTGGATCGATGGAGGTTGCAGTGGTTGTTAATGTTCTCAAGCTGGGTGAAGTTCTCAAGGATGCGGACATCATCGATGATTATCAGTTGCAGTCGGCGCTGTCGTATCAACGCAACTGGGGGGGGCGCCTCGGCTCCTGTCTGATCAAGCTCGGTTATCTCAACGAAGAAAAGCTCGCCGATGTCCTTGCCCGGCAATATCAGCTCAAGAAGATTGACCTGTCGACGGTTAACGTCAGCGACGACGCGATGCGTGCGCTGTCGGCAACAACGGCCAAGAAATACCAGGTGATGCCGGTTAGCCTCGAGAAGACAGGGAATACGCGGTCGTTACTGGTGGCGGTCGCTGATCCGACGAATATGCATGCCATCGACGACCTGCAGTTTATCACCGGCTGCGCCATTAATACGGTTATCGCTACCGAATCGACCATCGATGCAGCGATCGATTATTACTATGAGGTGCCTCCAGCAGCAATCATAGAAGACCTGGACGAACTGCTTCCCTCTGAGGGGAAAAGCAAACCGGAGGTCTCTTCAAGCGATGGAGATCGATTCCTGCGCCTGGTGAGGATCCTTCACGCCAAGAAAGTTCTCAGTGACGATGACCTCGAAAGCCTACTCGAGCAATAAGCCGCGTACCCGCAAACGCATTTTTTTTAGCAAAGTTGTCTGGCAGAGCCTGAGGCGCAACCGGATGGCAACCGCCGGGGCCATGATCGTTTTTGTAATGTTCGTGCTGGCGGTGCTGGCCCCCTGGTTGGCTGTCGATCCGGCGGCTATTGATATCTCGCAGCGGTTGCTTGCTCCAAGTTTCGAGCACCTGCTCGGGACCGATGATCTCGGACGCGACGTGCTGGCGCGAATCATGTACGGTGCACGCATCTCTCTGTTGGTCGGCTTCGTCTCTGTCGGTATCGCATCGTTGATCGGCATTTCCCTGGGGGCGCTGGCCGGTTATTATCGTGGTTGGGTCGACGGCGTGATCATGCGCTTTGTCGACATCATGCTCTGTTTTCCCTCCTTTTTTCTTATCCTGGCTGTGATTGCCTTTTTGGAACCGTCGATCTGGAACATCATGATTATTATTGGCATCACCGGCTGGATGGGGGTTGCACGCCTGGTGCGTGCAGAGTTCCTGTCGCTGCGCGAGCGCGATTTTGTCCTGGCGGCGCGTGCCCTCGGGGCGAGTGACCTCCGTATTATCCTGCGTCATATCCTGCCCAATGCACTTTCGCCGGTTCTGGTCTCAGCGACCCTGGGGGTAGCTGGCGCGATCCTGACCGAGAGTGCTCTCTCTTTTCTCGGCATCGGCGTGCAACCGCCGACGCCTTCGTGGGGCAACATGCTGATCAACGGCAAACAGACCCTTGGTGAAGCCTGGTGGCTCTCGGTGTTTCCCGGACTGGCCATTCTTGTAACCGTGCTCGGTTATAATCTTCTGGGTGAGGGGATCCGCGATGCCCTCGATCCGCGTCAGCAGGTGTAACGACCGGTGGCTAGGTGTTCGTCTCCCGGAGAGTTGCTGCAGGCGCGTTTTGACTGGCTCAAGCAAGGTAATTTCAGCGCGATCTATCGTTCCTACCATCCCGATGCCCAGTTCCGAGAGCATTTCCCCAATGAGCAGGAGTACCTTGCTTTTGCCCACGATCAGGGTCTGGCGGAGATCGAAATTTTCAATCTGCAGATCGTTGAAGAAACCGTGCGTGGCAGACTGGCGAAAATTTTCTCCGTTCAGGAGTTCCGTTTCCAGGGGGAGACCCACCATTATCTGGATGTCACCACTTTGCGCCTCGTAGATGATCAGTGGTATGTGCTCTCCGGTAAGCGGGTTGCGTGCGAGTCGCCGCTTGAGTCGGCTCAGTTGACACGGGATATGGTGGAAAAGCATCCGCAGGCGATTGTCTACTAAACGAAGGTGCACGCCATGAAAATCATCGTTAATCGTGATCTCGACGCGTTGAGTCTCTCGGCCAGGAGCGCTGAGAGACTGCGTAAAAACCTTAATCTTCATGACTCCTATACAGACCCGTGCCAGAGGCTGTTCAATGCCATTGAACCACGCAGCTATGTCCGGCCCCACCGGCATGCCGATCCGCCCAAGCCAGAAACCTTTCTCGTTGTTCGCGGTGAGTTTGTCCTTGTGATATTCGATGATCATGGTGAATGTGTGGATCTGATTCAACTCCGGGCAGGTGGAGATCGTGTCGCGGTTGATCTACCTCCTGGCGTCTGGCACATGGTGATTGCCTTGCAACCGGGGACGATTTTTTTTGAAACCAAGCCGGGTCCTTATCTGCCGGTGACGGACAAGGATTTTGCCCCCTGGGCTCCCGAGGAAGGGAGTCCTGAGGCGTCGATCTACCTTGACGGGTTGGTAAAACGTGTATGCGAATCCATCTCACCCGGAGGGTCGTGTGCCTGAATTGCCGGAGGTCGAGACCACGCGGCATGGCATTGAACCACTGTTGGTGGGGCACTCTGTGCAAGGCGTTGTGGTCCGCCAGGCGTCGCTTCGCCGACCGGTACCCGACGACTTATCAAGCGTTCTGATCGATCAGGTTTTTGTGCGTGTGAGGCGTCGCGCCAAGTATCTGTTGCTGGGAACCAACTCCGGGACGTTGCTGATTCACCTGGGGATGTCGGGTAGTTTACGGGTGGTTCCTGCTGCGACCCCTGCCGAGAAGCATGATCATGTCGACCTGGTACTCGACGATGGACAATTACTGCGCTATCGCGATGCCCGGCGTTTCGGCCTGCTGCAGTGGTGTGCGGGGGACCCCCTCGAGCATGAATTACTAACGCATCTTGGACCCGAGCCGCTGGGGAGCGAGTTTGATGGCTTATGGCTAAAGCAGCAGGCTGCCCGGCGCCGTGTTGCCGTGAAGGCGTTTCTGATGGATCAACGGGTGGTGGTCGGGGTCGGAAACATCTATGCCAGTGAAGCACTATTTATGGCCGGAATTAGTCCCTCCCGTGCCGCCGGCAACATCTCTTTGCCGCGTTATCAACGTCTGGCCGATGCTGTCAAAAGGGTCCTGTTGCGCGCGATTGCCGAAGGGGGTACCACACTGCGCGATTTTACCGATGTCGATGGGCGGCCCGGCTACTTTAGCCAGTCGCTGCAGGTCTACGGTCGCAGTGGGGAACCCTGCACGGTTTGCGGTCATGAGATCCATTCCGTGATTATCGGGCAACGCTCTAGTTTTTATTGTCCTCAATGTCAGCGATAGGGGGAGTTGTGGAGGGGTTCAATTTCAGTTGCGGCATGCCTGTACGGGTCGCCGACCTCAATTACGGTGGCCATGTGGGTAACGCCAAGCTGCTCGACTATTTCCAGGAGGCTCGTGTCGCTTACTTGCACTACCTGGGGGGATACAGCGAACTCGATATCGGCGGGGTCGGTTTGATCCTGCCCGAAGCACACGTTGTCTACCGTGCAGAAATGTTTCTCGGTGATGAGTTGCTGGTCGGGGTGAGGGCAGCCGAGGTCAAAAAGTCCTCTTTTCGTCTCGAGTATCGTATTGAGCGGGATGGGGTCGTGACCGCCGAGGGCTACACGGCGCTGGTTGCCTTCGATTACACGCGGCGTAAGCCGACTCGGTTGCCCGAAGCTGTCGGTCGGGAATTGTCCGGTTCCCGAGCATAAAAAAAGCCCGCATGCGCGGGCTTCTCTGTGATTAACTTTGCTTCTAGGCTGGCCAGTTGATGGCGCCCTTGCTGCAGGCACTGACACAGTCCGAACACTTGAGGCAGTCACGCTCCTGCAGGACCCCGGCCTCCTTGTGTGACGCGATGCTGAAGCTGAAGGGGCAGCTTTCACCGCAAGAGTTACACTCTTCGCAGCTCTCTGAGATCTGCAATTGGAATTTGTTGCCGCCGATAGCCGCAGCAATGGTGCCCATAGGGCACATAAGGCACCAGGATCGCGCCCGGAAGGCCAAGCCGAGAAACAGGGCGACGATCGTGGTGACGGTACACATGGTCCAGAATACGAATCCCCAATGCGTCGGGTCGCCTGGATTCAGGGAGATCTGCCAGACCATCCCGCTCATCAGGACTGTGACGACGCTCCAGCGGAAAACCGGGTTGAACAGAAAAGCTGGCAGCTGGCGGTTGCCGCCAACGCCCCAGAAGAAGGTGTCGAGAAAGTTTCCGCGAGCGCACAGGTTGCCGCAAACAAAACGACCGTGGGTAAATGATCCGGCCATGCCGAGTCCCATCGTCACCGGGACCATGTAGCCGAGAACCGGATATTTCCACCCGATTGAGACGACGATAACCATGGTGAGTCCCAATAGCCACTGCAGCAGCGAACGGGTCGGTCGAAGCGTAGCGACAACTGTGGCAACAGCCTCTGAAGACATAATCTTATACCCCTTTAGCGCTTAAATAGTATATCCGAAAAAATATATATTCCCTTTAGTGTATATGGCAACCTAAAAATGATGTGTATTGTTTAACTCAATAGTTCGTAAACGGACTTTGCCTGCTATTTTCTCCAAAGAACATTAGTTTGAAACGAGGTGCGTATAATGGAGTTCAGTGATTTTCGCAGTGACACCCTTACCATGCCTACGATGTCGATGCGTGCTGCCATGCACGACGCAGTGCTCGGTGACGATGTTTACGGCGAGGACCCAACGGTCAACCGTCTTGAAGCCATGGTCGCGGAGCGCCTCGGCAAGGAGGCCTCGATCTGGTTGCCGAGTGGTACGCAGGCGAATCTGGTTGCGTTGCTGACCCATTGCCAGCGTGGTGATGAATACATTGTCGGTCAAGCGGCTCATTGCTACCGCTATGAAGGGGGCGGGGCAGCGGTGTGTGGTGGGATTCAGCCCCAGCCATTATCGCTTCGCGACGATGGCACCTTCGATCTGGAGGAGGTTGAGGCCGCCGTCAAGCCGGATGACTATCATTTCGCACGTACGCGGTTAGTGTGTCTCGAGAACACGCATGCGGGGATGCCGCTGGCCGTGGACTATCTGGCTGAAGCGCGCCTTTTGTGTGATCGACTCGGCCTTGCACTGCATGTCGATGGCGCCCGTTTATGCAATGCCGCGGTTGCCCGACATGTCGACGTTTCGTTGCTTGCAAAGCCTTGTGATTCGCTGACGTTGTGTCTCTCAAAAGGGCTCGGTGCACCTGCCGGATCAATGTTAGCCGGTGCGCGTAGTTTTATCGACGAGGCCCGCCGCTGGCGCAAGATGTTGGGAGGGGGTATGCGCCAGGTCGGCATGCTTGCAGCCGCTGGCATCCATGCGTTGCAGCATCACGTCGAGCGGTTGGCAGACGATCATCAGCGTGCAGCGTATCTGGCGTCTGAACTGGCACTGTTTCCTGAGCTGCATGTCGATAGGCAACGGGTGTTAACGAATATGGTATTCTGCTCACCTGGGGTTGACTTGATGTCACAATATCAGGAGTATCTGCTTCAATACGGAATTCGGGTCGGTGGTTACGGCGCTCTCAGGTTTGTCACGCATCTTGATGTCGGAGACCACGATGTCGAGCGTCTGGTTGCTGCTACACGGGACTTTTTTGCCAGCAGGTAATTCATTTTTTGCAACAGGGAGCATTCTATGTATCAAATGATTCACAGTTGTATCCGGGTACTGGATCTTGAGGCATCGGAACGGTTTTATCAGCAGGCTTTCGGCTTCGAGATTTCGCGCAAGAAAGATTTTCCCGACGGCGGGTTTACGCTCTCCTACCTCAAGTCGAGCGATGCGCCGTTCGAAATCGAACTGACGTACAATTACGGGCAGCAACAACCGTACGAACTCGGTAACGGGTACTCGCACCTGGCCGTGGGCGTCGTCGACCTCGAGGCAGCGCATGCCCGACACCAGGAACTCGGTCTCAATCCCGGGCCGATCAAGGGGCTGTCGCAGGGTGTAGGGAATTTCTACTTTCTCGAGGACCCGGATGGCTATAAGGTCGAAGTCGTACGCACCGCACAATAACTCACCGAAGTCATCGAGGAGCGTACAGCCATGTCCCTGAAGGAATGCATCCAGAGTTGTCCGTTGTTTGCAGGAACCTCCGCCGAAGATGTCGAACTGCTGCTCGACGTCGCGCGTGAACGCAAACACAACCGCGGTGAGTTGCTATTCTCCCAGGGGGAGGAAGCCGAAGGTTTTTTCCTGGTCTGCGAGGGTCGAGTGAAGATCTACAAGCTCTCTCCCGACGGCAAGGAACGCATCCTGCACATCGTGCAACCTGGCCAGAGCTTCGCCGAGGCGGCTATTTTTGGTGACGGGCTTTACCCGGCCTTTTCCGAACCTCTCGAGACGACGCGGTTGGTATTCTTTCCGCGCCAAGAGTTCCTTGAACTGTTACATGCTCATGCACAGATCGCCATCAACATGATCGGCGGTTTGTCCCGTTTTCTGCGTCAGTTTGCAATGCAGATTGAAGACTTGACCTTCAAGGATGTTCCATCCCGCCTGGCACGTTACCTTCTCGATCTGGCCGATGACGCAGAACGTGTGACCCTGCCGATCACCAAGACCCAGCTCGCTTCGCGCCTCGGGACGGTCAGCGAGACCCTTTCACGTACGCTACGCAAGCTGAGTGATGAAGAGATCATCAGCGTGCAGGGAAAGCAGATTGAGCTACTCGATTATGACCGGCTGATCGATCTTGCCGAAGCATATCGCGAAGGTTGAAAATTGACTCTGGTCAAGGTTTCCAAGGTTCTCCTCCGCTAAGATACGCCCATGATTGCACTTCAGCTTCATTCTATGACGTGGCGCCTACTTGGGGGTGTTGTAGGCGCGGTTTTACTTGCTGGCTGTACGCCGCCGAACCTTACCGCGCGTAGTGGTGAGCTCAACTCCTTCCAAGCGATTGTCCGAGTCGCGTCAGATCGTTTTCTTGCCTGGAGTCCGGATGGCTCACAACTGGCTGTGGAGCATCATGGGCTGAAGATTTACCGTCTTGCCGATGGGGCGCTGCACGACACACCGATTAAGCATTTTGACTGTGTCGCCTGGGGTGATCCTGGGCTGGCGAGCGCGGTGTCTGAAGATACGCACTTTAGCCTCCGACTGCTCGATGCGCAGGGGCAGTTGAGGGAGTTGGCCTCTGGAGAGGGGGCCGTCGTTGACCTTGCTTGGGCTTCCGGGCAGACCCTCTTGGCCCTGGTTCTGCGCCATGAAACCTACAGTTTTGGAATCAACCAGCGCAGCTATTTGATTACCTGGAGACCTGACTCGCCCCTAGTAGAAGAGCTTCTCGCTGATGTAACCCTTAAACCTTCGACTCCGCGCCTGTCCAAGACCTTTCCCTTAGGACCGACGCTGATGGTTTCTCCCGTAGGCGATGAGATCATTTATCGCCGCCTGCATGACCCGCCTGCTTTTCGGGCCGGCTATCGGGTTATGGTACGTCACCTCGCCACAGGTCGTGAACGAATGCTGGGAGACCAGCCTCTCAGTGTCGGCGGGCTGGCGATGATGGCGGATGGTGAAACGGCGCTTTTTGCCGATGAACGCCAGCTGTTACAGCTTGAGCTATGGGGAGAGGCCCGGGAACAGGTCGCTGACGAGATGGTACAGCACGTCGCGGTAGCCGGTGAGTATTCCTATATCGATGGGGCCTTGTTTCGCCGACAGCAACGGCTCTGGGAGCTGCCGGCGGACTTCCCAGGAATTTTTTCGCCCGATGGTCGTCACCTGGCGATCATCGCCTCCGCTTGGCTCTATCTGCTCGACCTTCCAGAAGCAGCTGCTCGGCTGGCGGTGACGCCACAGTTACTTAAGTTACGACGTCTGAGGGCGCTTGGCCTGATCTCGGCCGACGATTACCGTCGTTTCCGCAAGGAGTGGTGATGCTGCGCGTTGTTTTACTGCTGCTGTCTATGCTATGGCTCTCCGCACATGCCGCGATCGCAGAAGATGACTGTGTCGGCTGTCACCGCGACAAGAGTCCGGGAGCCGTTCGGCAATGGCAACAGAGCGCCCATTTCGGCAAGGTCGACTGTGCCGGATGTCATGGGAGCGATCACGTTGCGATCGAAGAGGGGCGTGCGCGGGTCAGTTCCTTGTCGTGTCAACCGTGTCATCAAAAGGCCTACAACGAACATGCCCGCAGCAAGCATGGCCTCGGGCTCCATTCAGGGTGGGGCTGCACGCGCAACCTGCCGCAGCGCGATCCGCAGGAATGCCGCTTCTGTCATGATGAAGGAAACTCATTGCCTAAGTCGCGTGTTCAGTGTGCCCGGTTTCTGAAGCAGTCGAGTGCCATGGGAGAGATCGGCTGCAATCGATGTCATCAGGTCGAGTCGTCCTGCGCCAGTTGTCATACCAACCACCTCACCGATCTTGCTGTGGTACGTAACCCGAATGTCTGCGCCAAGTGTCACATGGGACCCGATCACCCGCAGTGGGAAATGTGGCAGACCTCCCAGCACGGGACCCTTTATGACTCTCTCGGACCCGAGGTCGGCCCGGGCTGCCAGCGCTGTCACATGTCGTCCGGTAACCATGATGTTTCACGTGGGGTGACTTTGACCCCTGCAGGTACCCCTGTGGCTGAAGGGCTGGTGCCGACACGTCGTGCGCAGATGCTACAGATCTGCACCGAATGTCATGCGTATGGTTTTGCCGAGCGCGAGATGTTGCGTGCCGATGCTGTACTGCAGCAGAGTCGTGACCTGGTTGCAGAAGCCGATGCGATTGTCTGGGATCTCTATGACCGCAGCCGGCTGGCGCCGATGCCTGAGCAGCGCCCCGAGCACCCGTTGCGTGGCCCGGTGCTGGTAACCGATGGCCAGATGCTTTACGAGGACACCTCTCATATTGAACGCCTGCTGTTCAAGATGAAAAAATTCGATTTTTCCAAGACCTGGAAGGGCGCATATCACCAGAACCCGGCCTATGCTCACTGGTATGGTAACGCAGAACTGAAAATGGACCTGGTCGACATCCGTAGTGAGGCGTTGCGCCTTGGCACAACAGAGCCTCCTGCACGCGATGCCGAGGAAGAAGGGACTCTCGAAGAGGCGCTCCAGGTGTTACAGCGAAAGCTGAAGCGCGGAGCCCTCAGCGCGCAAGAGTATATGAAACAAAAACAGCACCTGTTGGAAGAGGAGTTTTTGTCTCCAACGGGGGCGGACGGCAAATAAATGGTCATGGCGCAGAAAGAGAAGGGGGGTCACCCGCTCGGCAGGAAGGAGCTCAAGGACCTGAAGGTGCTGGCGTTATTCACCTCGGTCTATTGCCATGCGCATCACGAGTCGCCCCAAATGCCCCTGGATGGCATCTCTCTCGGAATTGGTGAGGTTAAGTTTGGACGTTATAGCGCCTGTTCAGAGTGCCGTGAGTTTCTCAGTTATGCCATCGCGCGCCGCTTGAAATGTCCGCTTACTCCCAAGCCGACCTGCAAGCATTGTACGATTCATTGCTATCGTCCCGGTCATCGTGAGAAGGTTCGCGAGATCATGCGCTTCTCGGGTAAGCACTTATTTAAGCGCGGACGGCTCGATTTACTCTGGCATTACTTTTTTTAGTTTTTTGACGCCCGTCAAATATCCTGTTTTGATGGTTTGCTATAGTGGCCTCACCTTGAACGACAAAATCATCCTGTTAAGGAGTTAACGACATGATCCGTGAAATCGTAAAAATTGATGAAGAGAAGTGTGATGGCTGCGGGCTGTGTGTCCCGGCGTGTGCCGAAGGTGCGATCAAGATCATCGATGGCAAAGCAAAGCTGATTGCCGATAACCTGTGTGATGGCCTCGGCGCCTGCCTTGGCCATTGTCCCAAGGATGCGATCATCATCGAGAAGCGGGCCGCTGATGAATTCGACGAAGTGGCGGTGGATAAGCACCTCAAACAGAGTAGCCACGAACCTGAACCTCAGCACCAGCACGCTACAAAGGCACATGGTGGAGGCTGTCCTTCTGCACGGGTGATGAATTTACCGGCTGCAGGCGGTTGTCCCTCTGCAAAGGTGAGTCAACACAGCGCACCTGCGGAAAGCGCAGGGGAGAGCACGGGGCAACGCCCTTCCGAACTGCGCCAGTGGCCGGTTCAATTGCACCTGCTCCCCCCGACGGCACCCTTTTTTAAAGGGGCGGATGTTGTCCTTGCTGCCGATTGTGTGCCGATGGCCTATGCCGACTTTCATAAGGATTTTCTGAAGGGTAAGGCCCTGGCGATTGCTTGCCCCAAGCTGGATGACACCTCGCCCTATCTCGATAAGCTGACAGAGATGATCACGCAAAGCGGCATCAAGAGCCTCACCGTAATCATGATGGAGGTTCCGTGTTGTGGAGGGTTGCTGGCGTTGGCAAAACAGGCCATCGCCAACAGCGGTGTTGATATCCCACTGGAGACGGTTGTGGTCGGAATTCAGGGTGGTCTTAAATAGAGCTGAGACGTATCGACAGTATGAAAAAAGGCGGACCAGACGGTCCGCCTTTTTTGTTTGAACATGAGAAGGTTGCTTATTGGCTGGCGCGCAGCGCCTGGTCGATATCGGCTTTAATATCTTCGATGTGTTCGATCCCTACCGACAGGCGGATCAGGTCGGGAAGTACTCCCGAGGAAATCTGTTGCTCTTCGCTTAGTTGACGATGCGTCGTGCTTGCCGGGTGCAGCACGCAGCTGCGTGCATCGCCGACGTGTACCACCAGCGCGATCAGTTTGCATGCCTCCATGAAGCGGCGTCCCGCTTCGACGCCACCCTTGATGCCGAAAGTCAGCACGCCGCTCTGTCCCAGGGGAAGATACTTCTGTCCCAGAGCGTAGCTCGGGTGACTTTCCAGTCCGGGGTAGTTGACCCACTCCACCAGCTCGTGCTGCTCGAGGTATTGGCCAATCTCCAGAGCGTTGCTGCTGTGGCGCTCCATGCGCAGCGGCAGGGTCTGCAGACCCTGGTTGAACATGAAGGCGTTCATCGGTCCGAGCGACATGCCGAGGTCGCGCATGTACTGCACGCGCGCCTTGACGATATAGCCCAAGTTGCCGAACTTCTCGGTGTAGCGCAGGCCATGATAGCTGCTGTCCGGTTCGGTCAACTCCGGGAACTTGCCGTTGTTCCAGTCGAAGTTACCACCGTCGACAATCACCCCGCCGACGCTGGTGGCGTGGCCGTCGATGTACTTGGTGGCCGAGTGGATCACGATATGGGCACCATGCTCGAAGGGGCGGCAGAGGTAGGGGGTGGCAAAGGTGTTGTCGATGATCAGCGGAAGCTGCAGTTCGTTTGAAAGTTTCGAGAACTTTTCGAAGTCGAGCACGTTGAGACCCGGGTTGCCGATGGTCTCGGCGAAGATGCAGCGGGTCTCGGGCCGCGCGGCCGCCTTGAGGGTCTCCAGGTCGGCTTCGGGGTCGACGAAAGTCACCTCGATGCCGAGCTTCGGCAGGGTGTTGGCGAATAGCGAATAGGTCCCGCCGTAGAGGGTGCTTGCCGAGATCACGTGCTGACCGGCCTGGGCGATATTAAGTAGCGCGATGGAGGTTGCGGCCTGTCCGGAAGAGGTTGCCAGCGCTGCGACGCCCCCTTCCATGGCGGCGATTTTGCCTTCGAAGGCTGCCCAGGTCGGATTGCTGATGCGGGTGTACATCGGGTCGGGCAGGTCGAGGTCGAACAGCTTCGCCACATGCTCGGCGCTGTCGAATTTATAGGTGGTGCTCTGGCAGATGGTTGGAATGCGCGGGTCTCCGGCTTCCGGAGCGTAGCCGCTTTGAATGGCCTGGGTTTCAATACGCCATGAATCGGACATGACAGGTACCTCCTGATCTCGTGAGTTCAAAGATGCGCATCATAGCAGATTCGACATGATGAAACAGGAAAAACTTGTCGCCGTACCAGCCGGCAGCTATGCTTTGCGCTTGTTATCAGCGAGGAGAAAATATGGACGCCGTCATATTTGCCGCCATGGTGCGCGAGCTTGCTGAAAAGCTGCCCGGTGCACGGGTCAACAAGGTGCAGCAACCGAGTGCGTCTGAACTGCTCCTGCGTTTGTGGGACGGGCGATCGGAGCAACTGTTGTACCTGCGCACCGCCCCCTGTGCAACTCTCTACCTGACCGATCGTCGTTTTGCCAATCCGTTTACGCCTCCGCGCTTCTGCCAACTGCTGAGGGCACGTCTTTCACGGCTTCTGTCGGTTGAGCCCTGGGCGGGTGAGCGGCTCGCGATCCTTCGTTTTGACGGCAGGCAAGGGGAGTGCCTGTTGCTGCTTGATTTCCGGCAGCGCCCCAATTTAATGCTCCTCGATCATCAGGGGAAGATCATCGATGTGCTGCATCGTGACCCCGACCACAAACTGTTGCCGGGTGTTGATTTTGTATGGCCAGCCAGCCGTTTCAAATTAATTATTGAAGATAACCTGGAGCCCCCCGTGGGTCCTGAGTCGTTTAAACGCTGGCTCACTGCAGAGGTCGCGCCGATGACTTCGCCTCTGGCTTGTTTGCTGGCTCGCCAAGCCGATTACGGCAGTTCTCCACGTGAACTGCTTGCGCAATTCGCGCGACACCTCTACGAGGTGCCACTTGCGCCGGTGCTTGCCGAGCTTGATGGCGACAAGTGCCTGTTGCCGTTTGTGCCCGCGGGGCTTGAGCTGTCACAGGTCGTTAAGCGTTATGCTACGCTCAGCGAGTCGTTGCAGGAAATTGACCTTGGCCTGGACGGCACTAAAGGGGGTGACTTGCAGCTGGTTGTACGTAAGGCGCTCGAGCGTCTGCGTCGTCGCGAGAAGAAGATTGCTCTCGACGCCAGAAAGCTTGCAGACGTCGATCAGCTCAGACGCCAGGCCGAACTGTTGCAGGCCCAGCGGCATATTCTGCGTAAGGGGCTAGAGTCTGTCGAGGTTGAGGATTACTACCACACACCGCCGATCAAGGTCTCCATTCCCCTGGAACCTAAACTGAGCCTGCAGGAAAATATCGATCGTCTTTATAAACAGGTTAGAAAACGGCAGCGCGGCGCTGAACACGTAGACCGGAGACTGCAAGAAACTCGGGAAGAACTTGCCTGGCTTGATGAGATGCGTATGGCCGTCGAAGAGTGTCAGGATGGTGTTGATCGAGATGCTCTGGCACGCGACCTGGCCGATGCCGGCTATTTGAAGTTGCGCGTGGAACCTGCTTCGCGCACCCGTGCCAAGGCCGAGGAGCCGGTTCGACGTACGACCAGCCCCTCAGGCTTCGAACTGGTCTGGGGGAAGAACCCACGTGGCAACGACCTGGTCAGTTGTAACATCGCTCATGCCGACGATCCCTGGTTCCATGTCTATAATCAGCCAGGGTGTCATCTGGTGCTGCGCAGGGCAGGGCATAGCGGGGAGATTCCGGACGAGGATATTCTCTACGCTGCGCAGTTGACGGCCGGTTATTCCTCGGCCCGTGATGATACTTCCGTCGAGGTGATGCAAACCACCGCCGGTGTGGTGAGTAAGCCGAAAGGGGCGCGCCCGGGCCTGGTGCGGGTCGATTCATTCGAGACCATCCGTGTGGCGCCGCATCGTCTCGATCAGGTCTCTCAAAACGATTGATTTTTTTGGTTGCATCGCCGCATCCGTTTTGATATAAAACAGTCCGCTTCGAGCCGAAGTGGTGGAATTGGTAGACACGCATGATTCAGGTTCATGTGCTCGTAAGGGCGTGGGAGTTCGAGTCTCCCCTTCGGCACCA
>PKUI01000015.1 GCA_002869605.1 Desulfuromonas sp.
CCCCCGGTTGATGAGTCCAGCGCTGCTTCTGTTCGCCCTGGCCTGGGTGTCCTGGTGTCTGTTTCATTCGCTGTTGATCTCCGGGCCCCCAGCGCGCCTTCTGCAGTCGCTCCTGCCGCGCCTTCACCGCGTGGCGTATAACCTGCTCGCCATGGTTACGCTTTTTCCATTGCTGCTTTGGGAATACAGCGCAGATTCTGCGCTCCTGTACCGTTGGCCTGCTCACTTCTGGCCGCTGAGGTGGGGGCTGTTTATTCTCGCCGTGGTGCTGGTGGTCTCTGCCGTGCGGGCCTTTGATATGCGTAGTTTTCTCGGGATTGACGCGTTCATCCTCGACCAGGAAGCGTGCGAGGAGGACGCTGTCCTGTGTAGCGACGGTGTCCTCGCTTACCTGCGACACCCCTGGTATGCTGCCGGGTTGATCCTGCTCTGGCTGCGCGACCAGCATCTCTACAGCCTGGTAAGCACTGTTCTTCTTAGCGGATACCTCGTCATCGGGGCGCTGATCGAAGAGCACCGTCTGTTGCAGCGTTTCGGGGACAGTTACGTTGCGTATCGCCGCCGTGTGCCAATGTTTTTTCCCCGTATCCCACGTTATAAACGATGAAGTGCTTGTCAGCGCATATCAACTCTTTTAAGATACATTAAGTCGTTTGGTTTTCATTAGCCTCGTTGGAGATCTTTCCCGTCGATGATTCAATTCAGTGAACCGAAGATGCAGCGCATGGCTCTGGAAATTCTCGAGCTACTGGTTACCCATTACGGTGGCGAGCTGAGTGAGGATGCGCTCGATCAAGGAATCGCGGCTGTGCACCAGGCGATGGAGAGTGCCTACCGCTCCCACGACGGTCAGTTCCGCAAGTCGGGGGAGGCTTATTTTTACCACCCGCTGCGGGTTGCCCATCTTGCTGCGCGGCACTGGATGGATTTTTCATCCGTGATCGCTGCGTTGATGCACGATGTTGTCGAGGATACCCCGGTGACCCTCGATGAGGTGCACAAGGATTTCGGTGACGAGGTAACGGTACTGGTCGATGGGCTGACGAAAGTAACCGATGAGAACCTTAGCCGCGCGGCTCTCAAGGAGAAGACCTACCGCAAGCAGCTGCTGCTGGCGATTGAGGACGTGCGGGTGCTGTGTCTGAAGTTCTGGGACCGGATCGACAACCTGCAGACCATCAGCGCTCTGCCGAGCCATAAGCAGGAGCTGATTGCCGAAGAGACCCGCTCGGTTTACGTCCCGCTCGCTCGTCACCTCGGCATGGGTTATGTCGCCACGCAGATGGAGGCGCTGTCGGTCGGGATTCTCTACCCGAAGCGCGAGACCACTTATCGCGATAATATCCACCTGCTGCAAAAGCAGAGTGAAGGGTTCCTGCGCAAGGTCAAGGGAGAGGTTCAGCGTGCTCTCGAGTCGAACAGGATTCCGGCCTTACTGCGTGACCGCTGGCGATCGTTCTCGATTGCTGCGACGAAGTCTATGGGGCGTGGCCTGCAGGCGCTGTACACTCTCGAGATTCAGGTCGATCGCACCATGGACGCGTTTCAGACCCTCGCCGTGGTTCACGGCCTGTATAACCCGATTCCGGGTAAGCTACGCGATCATCTTAATGTTCCTTCGCCGTTCGGTTACCAGGCCCTCAAAACCACCGTGCAGTAGGGGGAGTATCGCTTGCGCGTGGAGATCACTACGCGCAAGTTCGCCCGCTACAACGAGGCCGGGGTGCTGGCTCCCGGTTTCGAGTTTCAACGTACGAACTTCCACGACCTGATGAAGTCCTTGCTCGAGGGGGAGTCGGCCATCGATCACGAAAGTCTCAAGCTCGCCTCGGCGTCGATTCAGGTTTACACCCCGCAAGGGGATCGACGCATGCTGCCGGAGGGGAGCAGCGTGCTCGACTTCGCCTTCGAGATCCACGAAAAGGTCGGTCTGCATGCCCGCCGTGCACGGATCAACGGCCAGACCCGCCTGCTCAAGGCGCGCCTGATGGACGGTGACCAGGTGACCATCGAGGGCGACCCGCATCCCCAGGTGCTGCCGAAATGGCTCGAGTGGGCCGTGACCCCCAAGGCGCGCAACAGCATCCGGCGTTACCTGCGACAGAAGGTTAAAAAGGTCAATGGCAACTCCTAGGGTGTTGCGTTATCTCTTCCTACTTCTTCTTTTCTGCCTGCTATCCGTTGTTTCTGCCTCTGCTTCTCAGGGGAGCATCTTTGTCTATCATCGTTTCGGTGACGCCCGTTACCCCTCGACCAATATCGAGCTGAAGGTCTTCGCTGCACAGCTCGACTACCTGATCGAACAGCGAATCCCGGTGTTGCCGCTGAGCCAAGTGGTGACGCGTCTTCGCAGGGGCGCTGAACTGCCTGAGCGCTACGTGGTGCTAACCGTCGATGACGGTTACGCCAGTTTTCTCTCCGGGGCCATGCCGCTGCTGCGGCAGCGACAGCTGCCGGTGACGCTGTTCGTCAGCAGCCGCAGTGTCGGTGCACGGGGCTATCTGGATTGGGAGCAGCTACGTATCCTGCAGCGCGAAGGGGTGGAG
>PKUI01000052.1 GCA_002869605.1 Desulfuromonas sp.
TGAATGCGACGCTTGATCTTGGCCAGGTCGGAACGGCGTCAATGTCTATTGATAACCTGGCACTTTCATCGGCCGGCAGCTTTGCCGGCACGGGTACGATTACCATCAATGACCAGAGCGTCGACCTGGTGGTGAGCAGCGGCCCGACCTCGCTGGCGTTCATGGCCGATTTCGGCGAGGCGGGTATTGATGCGGAAGTCGCCGGGGCCTTTGTCCTCAAACTGCGTGAACAGCTCGGGCTGAAAACCTTCCTCGGCATGCAGATGCTGCAGATCGACGATATGTACATCGAGATCGGCAACGAGCAGGCCGGGTTCTCGGCTTCGGCCGAGCAGTTCAAGTATTTCCTCCCGTCTTCCATTCCTCCGGCCGGTTTCCCCTTCTTCGATGACCTTGAGGGGAACGTGCATATCGTCGGTTTTGCCGTCAACGTTGGTATGGAGTTCCCGGCCCCTAACGGTGATGACCTGCAGCTGTTGTTGACCACCTTGACCCCGGCGCTTTCCGGCGGCAGCGTCGACTGGGAGGCACTTGGTGGTCTGCATGCTCCGGCGGTCGGGGTGCATGATGTTTACGTCAAGCTCCCCAAGGTCGAAGGTTACCGCTGGGACAATGCCACTAAAACCATGACCCCGACGGACGATCAGTTTGCCGCGATGTTCGGCAGTAATCGTCTTGATCTGGTGGATCGGTTTCATCTCGGGCCCAAAGAGGTGGTGCAGTTTGCCAAGGCTGCCGATGATCCGCTGCAGCTGATCAAGGCGGTGATCCCTGCGGAGCACCGTGCCGGCTCGGCAGCGGTTAAGATCGCCGGATTCGACGCCGGACTCAGCTATAACCTGCGTGAAGATGCGACCATCTATGAAGAGCACCCGGTTGAGAAGCTCGACGAAGTCGACCAGATGTTGCGCAAGATTCGTGTTGCCGAAAGCCAGGCCGAACAGCCCGCCCCAGAGACTGAGGGGGACGAATATGCGCAATCGGTCGCTCTTCCTGCAGAGCTCGGCGGCGGTGCGGCACAGGTTGTCTGGGAGCGGGTCGATCTCGGTAAACAGTTACAGGCTGCCGAGTCGTTGCTTGGTGAGCTGACACCACCGGTTGATAAACCGTTGTCGGAGCATCTTTCCTACATGTGGCAAAAACTTTCTTCCTATGGTGGCTATAGCTTCAATGGGAATCATGGTGTTGTCGAGGTGCCGTTTGGGGATGTAACCATGCAGGTTGACTTTGAGCTGCATGAATATGATGGCGCGTACGATGTCTCCGGTTTGTTGTCGCGCGACGGTCAGCTGTTTGCACGTTTTGGACAGGTCAGTCTGTACAGTGATGTTAACCAGGAAGGCGATTATTTCCCGCTTGGTAGTGATGTCAGCGACCTGTCAGAACAGAGCTTTTCAGACCGTGCGCAGTCGTTGAAAGTCGACGGGCGCGGCAGGGCAACGCTCTACAGTGGCAGTGCATTTAGCGGGAGTGAGCTGGAGATTGAGCAGAGCAGTGATGATTTAGCCGCTACCAGCCTTGGCCAGCAAAAACCGGATTCGGTACGGCTTTATTACCCGCTGACCCTCAACGATGTGACCCGCTGGACGTTGTCGGCCAGGACCTCTGCCGGATTGTTGCTGGAGATCGACTCCGGCGCGGTGAGTATGACCCTGCCCGGTGGTGCCCGCGCGTTGACCATGCTCGATAACTCCTGGGTTTCAAGAACCATCACCGATGCACGGACGGCCTTTGACGAACTGGCACCCTGGCCGGCGCTTGACAATAACCCCAACAGATATCTTGAGGACACTTGGAGCAGGCTGTTGCAGCCGATCGCGAGTTCGGCCGAAGTCGATGGTGCAACCCTGAAATTCAATTTAAGCGAAGACGCCCAGGGAGCGGGGCCGACTCACGGCTACGGACTGACCCCGTTGTCTCTCGCCACGGGTCAGAGCGTTACTGGTGTGAAGTTGGTCAACGGTCAACTACAGAAACGTCTTGGCAAGATCACCCTGTTCCAGGATGCATCCCAGTCGGGTACCTCGCTGGAAATTACCGATGATTACCCGGACCTGGGTGAGACCCCATTCGGGCGTGACGTCGCATCATCTGTGCGCATCGAGGGTGGGGCAACGGCAACGCTTTACAGCGAGACCGGATATGGCCAACGCTGGGAATACGACTACACCAAGATCAAGCCGAAACTCAGCTCGGCCCATGCCCTTGATGTAAGCGGTTATTCCGTTGAGACCAATGCGCAAATTATCCTCTGGAACGACAATGATGGTCAGGACAATCAGGTCTTCAAGTTTGTACCTGTGGGAGACGATGGTTACTTCAACGTTGTCGCCAAGCATAGCGACAAGTGCCTGGTGGCGCAGAATAATACCACCAAAAATGGCGAACTTGCGGTTCAGTATCCCTGCACATCGTCAAGTAATCGTATCTGGAAACCGGTGCCGCAAAGCGATGGCAGCTATCGAATTGTCGAGAAACATGGCGACATGTGCCTGAACCTGCATCAGGCGAAAGCCGAGGCCGGGGCAACGGTTAACCAGTGGGGCTGCACGAATTATGATCATGACAGCCTGCATTGGAACCTCGACCTGAAGCGTATCGATTTCTCACCGGTGGCCATAAGTGAAAACCTCGACTGGCTGGGGGATGTTGCTGTTGGTGATAACAATGTTAGAGCAGTGAAAGTTTTTACGCCTCTTGGCCTTTCAGAGCTGAGTACCTGGAGCCTGCAACGCAGTTTGCCGCATGGTGGCTTGGTGTATGTGGGGATGCGACAGGATGAGGAAGATGGGAGCATCTCCCCCTTTACGACCATTGATATCCCGAGTGAGAAGTTCCGTATCAAAGCATTTTATGCGGAGGATGGCACGTTGAGTGTGGTTCCGACGACGCTTACAGGCCTGGAGTATCCACTCACCGGGGTGAAGGCCTATGTCGATGGTCGCGAGAGCTCTCTTGCTTCCTTGACGGAACTGACGGGTCTGACCGAGGTCTGGACGAAGAACATTGTTGTTCCGGGTGCAAGTGATATTCAGGTAAACGAGGTTGGTGGTATTACCGCGACCATCGCCGGTACGGTGGTGCAGCCGCGGAGTGACAACCCTGCAGTTTCATCCTTTACTCTGTTGGATGGTTTCCAGCGCACCTACGCGTTTGCTGCTTCGCGTGTTGGCGGTGTCGATGAGGCGACAATTACGGGAAGCGGAAATAGCAAGGCGCTACCACTCTACAAGGACTCTGCCGGGCATCTGCTTGGCATCAAAGAGCCGGTCGGTACCCAGGAGGGTGGTTTCTTTGCAGATGCGCATCTTACCGCCGGGTCAGCCGAGACCGTTAGGCTGGATCTGCACGTCAGTGGTGCCATAAAGACAGACGGTAACTACTATTTCGCGGGAAACGGTGACCTGGTCATCGCCAACTATACCGTCAGTGAAGCAGAAATTTTGCTCTCGAGTGAGCAGGGGCTTAAGATTAAGGGGAAAATGGATCTTTATGGGATCGCCCAGGCCGATATTGATGGCTACTTAAGCCCCAATGGTCAATTCTCCTTTACCGGCCATGCTTCCATTATGGTCGATGGTACCGGGGCTCAGGGTTCGTTTGTGTTTGATAACCATAAGTTGTCACTGGTCGGCGGAATTTACATAGCAAATACGCCGATCAAAACTAGTACCTTTACCATCGCCGACGGCAAGGTGAGCTGGCAGGATAATATGAGTGTCGGTTTTGCCGGCGTCGACATGACAACCACTCTCAGTTTCGTCAATCCGTACGGTGCCGGATTTGATGCCCGAGCGTATCTCGATGTCGATTTACCCGTAAGGACCTGGGGCGTGACCAGGTGGAAATGTGGCAAGGTCTGGGGCGTCAAGGTCTGCTGGCCCAAGAGCTATGGCTGGATCACGGTAGGAAGTATCAGTACACATTTTAATCAGCATTTTTCGGGGGCTGTCTCGGGAAGCTCGCTTGAACTAGCCCTCGGCCCTGGAAAGCTTGCCGTCGATGTTGCCAAACCTTCCGTCTCGGTTAAATGGTAGACGCCTGAAAAGTGAAAGGATCGTCATGGGGAAAATAGTATCTGTACATTCCTTCCGTGGAGGCACGGGGAAATCGAATGTCAGCGCCAACCTGGCCTATAGCCTGGCCGAAGCCGGGAAGAGGGTGTGTGTCATCGATACTGACATCCAGTCGCCTGGGGTGCATGTGTTGCTCGGTGAACGTACCGCCGACGGGGCGACCCTGAATGATTTTTTATGGGGAAAGAGTTCTATCCAGGATGTTTCGCGGGATGTCTCAGACCGTTTTGGTTTACCTGCAGGGCAGATGTATCTGGTCCCGTGCAGCATGGATATGTCCGAAATCCTTCAGGTGCTCAAGCAGGGATACGATGTCGACCTGCTCAATTCCGGTTTTCGGAAGATTGTCGAGTGTTTGGCGCTCGATTATCTGATTATCGATACACACCCGGGACTGAACGAGGAGACTCTGCTGTCGATTGCTATCTCGGATGCGCTGCTGGTGATTATGCGTCCGGATCAGCAGGACTACCAGGGTACGGCGGTTACCCTGGATGTTGCGCGACGCCTGCAGGTTCCCAAGCTGCAGATCGTGGTCAACAAGGTGCCCTCCTGTTTTGAGGTGAGCCAACTGAGTGAACAGGTTGTCAAAACGTATGATTGCCCGGTGGCTGCCGTCCTGCCGCTGTCTGAGCAGATGGTGGTTCTCGGGAGTGAAAAGCTGCTTACTCGCGAGCTTCCTCAAGAGGGATGGTCGCAAGGAATCAGGAAGGTCGCACAGCAGCTGGTCGATTTATGACGTGACGGACGCTGGTACAGATTGGGATAGTCTGAAGATGAATGACGAAGCATCGAAACATAGTTCCCGAAACGGTAACGAGCGCATACGGAAGACGGGTGGAGGACTGCTTGGGGCTCTCGACCTTTCCGCTCCGTTGCGCGAAGCCTACCTCTTCTTGTTGCGCTCAGGGGAGCGGACGCTTGCTGATCTGCAGGTAGACCCTCTCGCTCCGAATCCGGACGAATTGCCCATCTACCTGCGGATCCTTGTCCAGCAGGGGTACGCACAGCGCTTTCAGGAGGGGGCTCAGGTGAAATATCGGGCTGTGGTTGATAGGGGGGGCAAAAAGCGGATGTCGAGCGAAGTCTGGGATCTTCTTGGGGACTGAGGGGTTGTAGTTTATGGATCGTATGAGTCTCAGGAATATCATACTGGAGCATCAGCTCCTGCCCGAGGGGCGACTGCGAGAGCTGGAGGCATTGAGTATCAGCTCGGGTGAAGGCCTGCTCGAGACCGTACTGCGGGGGGGGCACCTGCGGGAAGAGGTCCTTCTCCCGAGGGTCGGGGCGTACCTTGGCCTGGAGTGGCAATCGCAAGAGAACTATACTGAAGGGCTTGATGCCGCTTTTTACCAGGAGCTGCCCGCGGAGGTTAAAACGCTCGAGACGCTGTTGCCGGTGCGCCGCCAGGGGGAGGAGGCCGTGCAGGTGTTGGTCGCCGATCCCGCGCAGGTCGACATGTTTGACCAGCTGCAGAACCGTTTTGGGTGGGACGCGCGATTGATATTGGCGAGCACGGCGCAGCTGCAGAAAATCAGGACGCTACTGGAGAACGAAGGGGCCCTGCAGGGCGCCCTGGAAGAGGTCGGGAGCGCACGTCTCGACGATGCTGCACTCGAGGAGTTGGCCAACGAGGCCCCGATTATTCGCTTGGTCAACCTGATCATCATGCAGGCGATCTCGGAAGGGGGGAGTGACGTCCACCTCGAGCCATACGAGGAGCACGCCGTAGTGCGCTACCGGGTCGACGGGGTTCTGCGCGAGGTGTCGAGCTACCCGATGCAGCAGTATCCGGCCCTGGTGTCGCGGATAAAAATAATGGCCAACCTGGATATTGCCGAACGGCGCATCCCCCAGGATGGCCGGATTACCATCAAGATCCTCGATCGAGAGTATGATCTGCGTGTCGCGTCGATCCCTCTTCTGCACGGTGAAGGGGTAGTGATGCGTATCCTCGACAAGGGGAGCATCAACAAGTCCCTCGATCAGCTCGGTTTCTCTGCTGATTTGCTTGCCGCCATGCAGGGGCAGTTGCACCGGCCGCACGGTATTTTCCTGGTTACAGGGCCAACCGGTAGCGGTAAAACTACGACTCTTTACGCGGCGTTGGCGTCTATTCTTTCTCCTGAGTCTAAGATCATAACCGTTGAGGACCCTGTCGAGTACCACCTTGATGGGATCTCCCAGATCCACGTGAACCCTAAAGTGGGGCTAAGCTTTGCGGCCGGATTGAGGAGTGTGTTACGTCTCGATCCCGATATCATCATGGTCGGTGAGATCCGCGATACGGAGACCGCAGAAATCGCGGTGCGCGCTGCACTCACCGGTCACCTGGTTTTTTCAACCCTCCATACCAACGATGCTGTCAGCGCTGCGGCCAGGCTGGTCGATATGGGAATCCCTCCCTACCTCCTGGCGTCATCACTCAATGGCATCCTGGCGCAGAGGTTGGTGCGTAAGCTGTGTGAGTTTTGCAAGGAAGAGACCTCTCCCGATGAGACTCTGAAGGGGATGTTTCAGGCCGCGGGGAAGACGGCACCGGAGGTGGTCTGGCGAGCCCATGGCTGCGATGAGTGTTCCGGGAGCGGCTACCAGGGGCGGGTCGGGGTGTATGAATTACTCGAAGTCGATGCCGCACTTGCCGCATTGATCAGCCGCAACGCATCGAGTGAAGAAGTTCGCAGCTGCTTTACCGGCCGCGGGGGGCAGCTCCTGCATGAGGCTGGGCTCGACAAGATCGCCGCTGGTTTGTCGACCGAAGAGGAAGTTTTGAGGATTACCCAGTCTGAATGAGGTCAGCGCACATGGGGCAGTACAAGTACATCGCGATTAACTCCGCCGGTGAAGAGGTGCGGGGTCAGCTGACGGCGGATCAGGAACAGCAAGTCTTTGCGGGTCTTGAGGCACAAGGGTTGACGCCCCTCAGCATTGCTCCGGTTGCCGCTTCATCAAGAACGCGGCTGTTCGCACGCAAACGCATCAAGCGTGCGGACATCGTGAACATGACGAGCCAGCTGGCCTCGCTGATGCAAGCCAAACTACCGCTTATCAAGGCTCTCGACGCGCTGCAACGTACCGCGCATCCGAGCCTCGGTGTGTTGTTGGCCGATATCTCCTCGCGGGTCGCTCAGGGGGAGCCGCTGGCGCGTGTTCTCGAGCAGTATCCGCAGCATTTTCCTCCCCTCTATCGCAGTATGGTGCAGGCGGGTGAAGCCGGAGGGATTTTCCCCGAGGCCCTGAAGCAGGTCGCGGCGAATCAGGAGCGAGATCTCGAAGCTCGCAGCAAAATGAAAGGGGCCATGACCTATCCCCTGATCATGGTCGCCGTCATGCTGCTTTCGGTAGTCGTGCTGCTGACCTTTGTCATTCCCCGTTTTACGGGCGTGTTCTCCGGCATGGGGGTCGCCATGCCGTTGCCTACCCGTGCCCTTATTTTTGTCAGCGATGGGTTGGTGGCCTGGTGGTGGCTGTTTGCTGGTGCGGGGCTGGGGCTTTATGGGCTCGTTCGGGCTGTGCTCGCGCGCCCGGAAGGTCGGCTGAAGGTTGAGCGCTACAAACTCCGCCTTCCGGGTGTCGGGGGGATTGTTCGGGATATGTCCCTGTCAAGATTTCTCGGCAGCCTTGGGGCACTGCTGGAAAATGGTGTCCCGATGCTGGAAGCGCTCGAGGCAACCCGTGACGTCGCCGGTAACGGCTGGATCAAGCTAGCCCTGGAGGATGTCCATAAGGAGGTTCGTGAAGGGGATGCGTTGTCCGGAGCCTTGGCGGCCCGGGGTGAACTGTTCCCCGATCTGGTCCAGGGAATGGTCGGGACCGGCGAGGAAGCCGGGAATCTTCCCGAGATGTTGTTGAGCGCAGGCGACTATTATGCCCGTGAGGGGGGCCGTAAAATGAGCACCCTGACGACCATGGCCGAACCGATGATCATCCTGGTCATGGGCCTGATGGTCGGGTTTATTATCATTTCGATGTTGCTGCCGATTTTCCAGATGACGATGTCGGTCAAATGAACAGGTGTTGTATTTTTCGGAGTACGCGAGGTTTTACCCTGATCGAATTGGTGGTCGTGCTTGTGATCATGTCGACAATTCTGGCGATTAGCGGTCCACGTTTAGCCCGGTTCGCCAGGTCGGCTAAACTCGAGGCGGCAGCGAACCGTTTGCAGGTGTTGCTGTTGTTTGCCAAGGAACAGGCCCTGTGGCAGAAGTCCGGAACCCGGGTGGTCGTTCTCGACGGCTGGCGTGGGGTCGAAGTCTGGGAACGAGATACGACAGCGGAGGAAGAACGCTATGTTTCCATCCCTCAAACGGGCGCCAAAAATCGATTCCCTGACGGTATCTCCCTGGTGCAAATCCGGCTCAACGGGGCCACGATTCCGGATGGACAAGGGGTTGAGTTGGAGGTCAATCCCTTGATTTCAAAGGATATGGTCGAGTTTTTCCTTAAGGGCGCCGAGGGGGAGCTCTACCGGGTTTGGATTTCTGCCGGCGGTGGACTTGTAGGTTGTGAGAGTGTTTGATCCGCTATGAGTGCGCATTCGGAAAAAGGTTTTACCCTTATAGAGTTGTTGGTCGCGATTACCGTGGCCGGAGTTGCACTGGTGGTTGTTATCAGCGCCTTCGGCGTGGCGATGAAAAATGTGGGGTTGGCGGAGGATTATACGGTTGCCGGCTTGTTGATGAAAAAAATGCTTGTCGAGATGGAGGCGGCGACACTCCAGCCCGGTGAAGAGGCCGGCGATTTTGGGGAGCGGTACCCCCGTTTCAAATGGCAAAAAACAATCGCTTCGATGCCCGGGAAGCCTTGCAAGAAGGCTGTGGTGAAGGTTGTATTTACGCGTGACGCTGTTGAGCGTGAACTTTCACAACAGATGATTTTTTTGGAAAAGTCATCCCCGGCAAGGTCTGTCTCTACTCAGCGGCACTAGGAGGGTTGCGGCTGCGGTTTAGTAGGGTTTGAAATAACTCAGAATCTTCCAGTTCATCTACCTGTTTCTTTTTTTCCTGTTCGTCGATTTCAATGTGCAGACTTTTGATCTTTTCTTTGAGGTGAGCTTCCCGTTCGGCCACCTTCTCAGCCATGTGACTCATGGTCAGCGCGAGAAAACCTATTTCATCTTTGCGTTGGCTGGCGAGTACTTCGATTTTAACAATTGCGGCTTCATCGTGAGCATAGTGGCCGTCCTTGATTTGTTCTGCAAATTCAGTTAACTGCTGAAGCCTTTTGCTTATAAATCCACTGATAAACCAACTCAGGGGTACCGTAATGATGAGTGCCAGAAAAGTTATAACGGTAATATGTGAAATAATTGTATTTTGCACGTGGTGGACACTCTCTGCAGAGGCGTCCACACCCACAATGCCTACGTATTTTCCGGCCGCGTTGTAAATGGGGGCGTAGGCAGACAACCAGGTGCCAAATTTGTCCTCGAGCAGTTGGTATTCTGCTTTGGGTTGATTAAACGCTGCTTCCATCAGTGGAAAGTCTGATGTGTCATAGTCTTCGCGGAATTCAGAGGCTGTCGAGCCTGTATCTACATCGACAATAAATTGCAAGGTGTGCTTGTTATTACTACGTGCCATTGTGTATATGTCGTAGACGTTTTCACTTTTGGTAATCTCTAGATATTTATTGAGCACATTTTTAATACTTCTATAATCACCGTCCTCATAATTTCCATTTTCAGATAACCTGCTATGTGCATCTCCGTCAATAGAGATTGCAACTATTTCGGCAATCGTTTTAAGACGTTCGCTTATTGAAACTATTTCTTTTTTTATAAAATAGTCAGAAATTATTAAGGCTGTTGCAATTAATACAATGGTCGTGAAAAAGCCGACGCCTATGCTTAACTGGGTCTTGAATTTCATCGATAAATCCTCGCTGACTACGAGTTTTAAAAATTGCCATGTGTAACTAGATCATTTTCGAGTTTTTTTAAAGAAATAGCGCTTCAAATTTGATTGTGAAAATATCTTAGTTTATGGCTCACGTAAATTAAAATCACCACTCGTAATTGAATGTAGCTGCCCGATTATCTGTTTGTGGGGCCCGGAGCGAGTGAATGTTTTAACTGATCCCTGAGCATGTGACTTGCTAGCCAGTAACATTGGCGCGATTTAATTGTAGGACAAATTTACGAACAAATATGCGTCTGTACAACCCTGCAAGGGCGAGAGTGGTCTCTTGAGCAATGTTTCATTGTCTTTCACAGATTAATATATTATTATCATGTGTTTAGTGGGGAAATGGTTGATGAACGAATTAGATCATCTACATCTCAATAGCTTTAAGCGCAATCGCAGACGCAAACTTCTGTTGATATTGGGTCTGTGGGTGTTGATTATTGCAGTCTCGCTGATCAAGGACATCGGCTCCATTTTCAAGTATATGAACGATGCGTCGTTGATTCAGGCGCGTGCTGTTTCGGACAAGGATACCCTGTATCGCCGTTGGGCATCGACCAGCGGTGGTATTTACATGAACACGGACGATGTCGCGCCCAATCCCTATCTGGCTGACCATCCCAATCGTGATATCAAGATTGGTCACGATTTCGAACTGACCCTGGTCAATCCCGAGTATATGAGTCGCCTGGTTTCCGATCTGCAGCAGCAGAGTCTCGGCATCGTGACCCGTATGACCCATCCGACGCCGATCAACCCGCAAAATGCCCCCGATGAATGGGAACGCGAAGCGCTGCGACAGATCTTCGACGGGGCGGGCGAGGTTTCGGCCGCCAAGGTAGTGGGTGGCGAAAAGGTGATGCGCTTCATGTCTCCACTTCTCGGAGAGGAAGGGTGCATTCATTGTCACAAAAGTCCTGACTATCATCGTGGCAATATCTTTGGAGGGTTGAGCGTTTCGGTGCCGGTGGCCCCCTTTGAAGCTCGAGCCTACGCTGATATCTATGCTCACAGCCTTAATCACCTGATCATCTGGCTGTGTGGTGCCGCTGCGATCTTCATTGCCTGGAGCAAGTTTTTCCGCACGGAGCTTGCGCGACGTCAGGGTGAGATTGAACTTCAACAGGCCAAGGACGCTGCGGAAGGTGCGAGTCGCGCCAAAAGTGAGTTCCTCGCCAATATGAGTCATGAGATTCGCACCCCGATGAACGCGATTATCGGCATGACTGAGCTGACGCTTGAATCCCCGTTGAATCGTGAACAGCGAGAATACCTGGAGATGGTCCGTTCATCTTCCTCCGGCCTTCTCCAGGTGATAGACGACATTCTCGATTTATCCAAGATCGAGGCCGGGCATCTCGACCTTGAGATGATACCGTTTGATATTCATGCGAGCGTCGAGAGCACGGTTAAATCATTGGCGATCAGGGCGCACGAAAAGGGGATTGAGCTCGTATGCCAGATTGATGCGGACCTTCCTGCCGATCTAATTGGTGACGCGTTGCGTCTACGGCAGGTTTTGATCAACCTGGTCGGCAACGGCATTAAATTTACCGATCGCGGCGAGGTCAGTTTGAGGGTGTCGATCGTCGAAAGTGATGATGGCCATGATAGCGAGCTGTGCCGGGTCCGTTTTTCGGTCAAGGATACCGGGATCGGTATCTCCGAGGAGCTGACCCAGAAGCTGTTCGATAGCTTCCGCCAGGCCGACTCTTCGACCACCCGGAAATACGGCGGGACAGGTCTTGGTCTGTCGATTTCGCGACAGCTGGTACAGATGATGGGTGGTGAACTTGAGGTGACGAGCGGTGAAGGAGAGGGGAGCCTGTTTGAATTTGTCTTGCCTTTCAGCCGTACCAGTGATCCGGCCCGCCGACACGATATGCCCGATCTTACCGGGCATAAGGTCGCCCTGGTCTCCGAACACCCGCTGTCGAGCCATGTACTCCAGTCGGTGCTCACAGAGAGCGGGGCGGGGGGCAGTACATATTCGTCTTTTACAGAAGCCCAACATGCCTTCCCCCGGCTCAACGAGCTTGAGGTGCTGGTTGTTGATGCGAATGTGCAGAGCATGAACGATCTAACCAAACATGGCCTGATCAAATCAGCGCTCACCGATGGAATGCCGATTCTACTGTTGTTGCCAGCAATGCGTGAACAGCATACGGTCCGTGCCTTCCAGAAGATAGGTGTTGATCATTTTCTGTTCAAGCCGGTTGGCCGTTCCGAGCTGCTTGCCGAGCTCAAATCGATGCTGCGTGAAACAGGCGCTGAAACGGATCGCGTAATGGTTCCAGAATCTGCAGCTCCAGCGGTTCAATTGTGCACGAACTCAACCAAGGCGTACCGGATATTGCTCGCCGAAGACCATCCTTTCAACCGTAAGGTCGCCGTGGCGCTTTTGGAGCGTGCCGGATACGAGGTTGATGCGGTGGTTGATGGTATGAAGGCCCTGGATACCTGGCAACGCAAACATTACGACCTGATTCTGATGGATGTGCAGATGCCGGAGATGGACGGTCTCGATGTTACTCGCACTATTCGTGAGATCGAGTCGACTCAAGGCGGGCACATTCCGATCATCGGAGTGACGGCTCACGCGATGAAAGAGGATCGCGACAAGTGCCTGAACGCCGGCATGGATGATTATGTTCCGAAGCCTATTGAGCGAGAGGTATTGTTCACTGCCATTGCCCGTTTGCTCGAATCCGCACAGGATGCACAAGCTTGATGTTTACCGGAGAAGATCGCAATCGAATTCTATCCACGGTCGAGGACAACAATGGATTCATGAAAGAGTTCGTGGAGGATTACCTTCATGATATCCCGCAAGATATGCAGAACATTGAAGACGCTATTCTCCAACACGATGCTGTTAGCCTCGAGCGGTCTGCACATAGCCTCAAGTCGGTTGTCGGCCTTTTTCAGGCGATGGTTCCTTACAATATTGCGCGGGACATGGAACTCTTGGGCAAAACAAAAGATTTTATTGCCGCCACAGAGCGTCTGAAGGAGCTGCGTCTCGCTATTGCCGAGTTGAATGAACTGCTGACCGAAACCATCGAACCCTCATCACGTTAAAACCCTTCTCCTGGTCCTGTAATTGTTTCTGCCCCATCTTGGGGTTCTATGCTGTTGTGGCTTGCGTCATGCGGGGGAAGCGGGTACGCTTTGCGCTATAATCATTCCTCAAAGACGGGCCAGTGATATGTATCTTGATCATTTTAACTTGCAGCACAAACCCTTTTCCCTGACCCCGGACCCGGCTTTTCTCTACTTAAGTACCACTCATCGTGAGGCTCTTGGCCATTTTCTGTATGGCCTTACTAACCGTACCGGCTTCATTGCCGTGATCGGCGAGGTCGGCACAGGCAAGACCACCCTGTTGCGGAGTCTGTTGGCGCAACTTACCGAGCACGAGTACCGTACCGCGTTCATTTTCAACCCCAGGGTCTCTTCTCTGGAGCTGTTGCGCGCAATCATGCGTGAATTTGAGCTCGATGTCGGCCGGGGAGGGCGTGATGAGATGCTCAATGCTCTAAATCATTATCTGTTGGAGCAGAACAACTCCGCGCGTACGGTAGTGCTGGTGATTGATGAGGCACAAAATCTCGGTGCTGCAGCGCTGGAGGAAGTGCGGTTGCTATCGAATCTTGAAACCGAGACCGACAAGCTCCTGCAGATTGTTCTCGTTGGTCAGCCGGAACTGGCCAAGACCCTCGAAGACCGTAAGCTCCGCCAGTTACGGCAACGGATATCGGTCTTTTATCGACTACTCCCACTCTCAACGAAAGAATGCCTGGCCTATGTCTGTCATCGTATCGAGGTGGCAGGTGGGGACCCAGACCGTCTGTTTGAGCGGTCTGTGCTGCTTAAGGCCTGTCGTGCCTGTGGAGGTATCCCGCGTAAACTGAACGTAATGCTCGATCGGGCGCTGCTGACGGCCTTTACTCAGGAGGCGCGGCAGGTAACGAAAGTGCATTTGCGTATGGCGCTTAAGGATTTGCAGGCCCCACTACAAATACGCTCCAGGCGGTATTGGGTGTGGGCTGGAGCATTGTTGCTGCTGATTTCGCTGTTGCCCATTTACCGCTCGTTACGTAACGTACCCCCTGCACGCGACACCCAGGTTTTGGCAACATCTAATCCTGAGCAGACGATCCACCCCCTGGTACTTCAGCTTTCCTCTCAGACGAGTCAATCATCCCGTAACGTTGCGCTGAATGCGCTACTTAGCTTGTGGAACAAGACACCGATCCAGTCAGATACAGTGGCGCCGATGGAACAGGTCGTCCATGCCCATCAACTCAAGCTGTATCACTTTAGAGGCCAACTCGATGAGTTCCTGACCTTGAATTCTCCAGCGTTGATTCCACTGCGATTGCCCGGGGTCCAGGGGACTCGATTTATCGCGCTACTAAGCGTTTCACAGGGGCGCTTTCAATTCGCTCCAGAGCTAGGCTCTGTGCATGACCTTTCCCGGGAGATGCTGAATTCTTTCTGGAGCGGTGAGGCTTTGATCCCCTGGGCAGACCCGGTTCTGGTCGACAGTATTATCTCTTTAGGGCAGCAGGGGACTGCGGTTGCCGAAATTCAGAAACGCTTGCTGGGTGCCGGTTTTTTTGCCGGGGTATTCGACGGGCAGTTTGACCAAGATACGTTGTTGGCGGTTCAAGACTTTCAGCGTTTTGCAGGTTTGCCAGTTGATGGGCAGGTTGGTCCGCAAACACTCATCCGTTTGTACCAGTCCGGGGGGCTCGATTCTCCGGCGGTCCTTGATCGTGAACAGGTCGTCTTATGAGTACGATTTTGAAAGCACTCAAGAAACTCGAGGAACGCAAGGCCTCCGAGGGGAAGCGTCGTGGCGATATTGCCTGGGATATCCTTCGTGAAGGGGACCGACATGAGCGCCCGGTGCGTTTATCATCATCCTGGCTGATTATCACTGTGGCTCTGGCTCTGTCGCTGGTGATGGTTCTCTGGTGGATTTATCCGTCTCCCCGTGTCGATTCCTCTGCCGAGGTTTCAGGCGTTGTTAAAGTGGCTCCAACGGTCCCCACGGCGCAGCCGCGATCGATACCGGTACCTACGGCACATCGTGACCCTGCTGAGGTTTCACCTGCCAGCCACACGGACAAGGTTCAGCCTGTGCCCTTAGCTGCGACGCAACCGTCTTCTCCTCCTGTAGGTGTTCCTATGGTGGTTTCTGGCATCGCTTTTCAGGATGCCCCCGAGGCGCGGATGGCGATTGTCAATGATCTGCCGGTAATGGTCGGTACCGTTATCGAGGAGGTCGTCGTTGAACGCATCGAGGAGCAGCAGGTGGTCTTCTCCCGTCAAGGACAACTTTTTACTGTTTCTCTGACCGACGAGGAATAACTGTGCTCTTGTTGACCTTCGTATAGGTTGTTGAATATCCTCGCCACGACTGTAGAATAATCTACAACCCTTTCCCTGAAACCCAACCTAACACCGCTTAACTTACTGATTTTACGATCCCTTGATATTGGTACATTTCGTGTTTTAATGAACGGCATGAAATCACTACCATCTACCTCCTACCTTCTGATCGTGTTGTCATTTTGTTTGACAGCGTTTCAGTCACTGGCGTCTGATGTCCCGTTCGGGCACGTTGATCCTCAGCTGCAAGTTCTGGTCGAAGAGGCGCTGACACAGAATGCCCAGCTGCA
>PKUI01000187.1 GCA_002869605.1 Desulfuromonas sp.
CGGCATTGATGACCTGAGGGTATTTACCGCACGCAGCGCCAGGGTTATTCCGATTTACGGCTCCGCGGCAACGCTGGCCACGATCCGACAGGGGTTTTCCTACATCTTCACGGATGCCCCCGAGCCGGGCTTCGTTCCCCGCCTCGAGACGCTGGAAGCCCACGACCGGTTCGAGCTCTTCGGGCGCCCGGTCGAAGCGATCCCCCTGGAACACGGGAAGTTCCCTTGCCAGGGCTATCGCATCGGGCCGCTGGCTTACCTGACGGACTGTAACGGGATTTCCGAGGAATCCCGAGCCAAGCTGCATGGCCTTGAACTGCTGGTCCTCGATGGACTGCGCCTGAAACCGCATGCAACGCACTTTAACATTGCACAGGCGGTGGCCGCTGCGCAGCAGATCGGTGCCAAACGCACACTGCTGACCCATCTCAGTCACGAGATCGACCACGAGCGGCACAACCGAGAGCTTCCGCCAGGCATTGAACTGGCCTACGACGGGCAAAGGGTACGGCTTCCTTACGCCGACCAGAGAGCCCCGACCTAATCGGAGAAACAGCGCACATGCACCAGGAAATATCTCTACACGGCCACATCGATGACACCATCGAGTTCATGGCCACAGCTGCGGCAAAAGATGCCTTCCAGCGCTGTTTTTACGAGTCGGACGGGAGCACCCTGCGCTTTTTCTCCCCCGGCAACGAGCTGGTCCTGACCGCAGAGGGTGTAACCCACCGCGGGAACGGCGGCTCCTGTTGCGAGTACATGTTCGGCGTCGAACAGCCGTTGGCCGACCTCGCCAAGAGCGACGTCACCAACCGCCTGGTCATGTATGGAACCTCCTTCCAGGAAACTGGCGCGCTGCAGTTCAGCGACCGCACGGAAGGCTTTCACCGCTATGAACGTATCTTCTTCGAAGGGCATGCGGTCTGCAACTACTTCTTTTTTGTCACCGGCTCTTTCCCCGGGAGTCTCAGAGAGCAGCAGGAAGGGATTTTACGCCAACTCGGCAAGGTGCTGAAGCGCTCGCCGGCAGCCGGCCTCGGCAACGACCTGGCGTTCAGCGATGAAATCTTCAGTCTCCTCGGCCACAAGACCTCCCTCTACCTGATCCGCCTGATCCACAAGAAGCATCGCCAATATCTCGACTCGTTCAGCAGGCTCTACGAGGAATACAAATCGATCCCCGACCAGGAGTTCGAGAAGCTCCAACAGCTCGCCGACGAACTCGATATCGACCGCTACCAGCAGGAGCGTATCCGGATCGACGTCATGTACCGCCATCCTGACAATCGCCGCATCGTTGACGAGTACAAGAACATCCTTATCGATTGCCACGTCAAGGGGAGCATTGATCGCCAGGAGAACGCACGCCTCACACGCCTGAAGACCCTCTCGGTACGCAACAAGATCCCTGCCGCGCTCTTTTACACCCTCGACGACATGCTCAAACCGGACAAGCTGATCGAGCAGTCGGAGAACGGCTACCTCGCCGAGGCACGTCAGATCCTCGACGGGATCTTCCTGCACGAGTACCAGGTCGAAACCGAACTCAATGCCGAGGACATCATCAAACTGCTCGAAGGTAAGCGGCTCGCCACCGAGAACCGCGACCACGCCTTTGAACAACTTCTGCTCGAGACCGGCAAGATCTGTGACGAAAAAATACGCGACGGCGGCGACATCCGCCTACTCGAGAATTTTTCGCAGATCATTACCTACTTCGACCGCTACGACAACGTCACCGCGCACCTGAGCGAGCTTGCCTTCATGGAGAACATCGTGCTGGGCGAGGAAGCGATTCGTAGCCTGCTCGGCAACCGTAAGGAGTTTGACCAGCTCTCCGACAAACTGTTTAACCTCCTGTTCCTCAAGGGGATCATGCAGAACCCCTACCTAGGCCGCTTCGGAGGCAAGAAGATCCAGTTTCTGTCACAGGGACTGCTCGACATTGAGAAGGGGAGCCAGACCGTTCAGGCCGTGGCCCAGGGGATCAAGAGCATCAGCGAGGAGGAGCGCCTCTACCGCATCCTGATCAAACACATCAAGGAGCACATCCGTAGCTACTACTCGCGCTACAACACCAAGGCCGAGCAGGATGAGCTGCGCACCGAGATTTCGGTGACCCTGATGGAAAAAGGGGTCATCACATCGGAACTGCCGGCCAACCTGTTCCGCGATGCCATCCTGAACATCAAGAAGGAGGCCATGTACCTCCACTCGCTGCTACCGCGCATCATTGCCGAGAACAACGCGGCCCTGCGCGAAGACTTCCTCAACAACAGCGGCCTCGACCGCTTCTACCTCGAGGAGCTCGAGCGGGAATACTTCGAGAACAACGACCTCTCCCTCGAGGAGCTCTACAACATTCGCAAAGGCCTGTCCGACGACGAGTGACCACCCCGCAGCGAGGTTGCCCCTATGTCCGCCACCCCACCCGACAACCTGCGCAACATCGGCATCATCTCCCATATCGACGCGGGCAAGACCACCGTGTCCGAACGCATCCTGTTTTTCAGCGGCGAGATCCACCGTATGGGCGAGGTCCATGACGGCACCGCCACCATGGACTGGATGGATCAGGAACAGGAACGTGGCATTACCATCACCGCGACCAGCACCACCTGCCACTGGAAAGAGTGGCAACTCAACCTGATCGACACCCCGGGCCATATCGACTTCACCATCGAGGTCGAACGCTCGCTACGTGCGCTCGACGGCGCCGTCGCGATCTTCAGCGCCGTGGAGGGGGTTCAGCCACAAAGCGAGTCGGTCTGGCGCCAGGCAGAACGCTACCATGTCCCGCGCATCTGCCTGATCAACAAGCTCGACCGCATCGGCGCCGACCATCGCCGGGTGCTTGAACAGATGCGTGACCGCCTGCAGGCACCGACCGTCCTCCTGCAGCTGCCGATCGGGTTCGAAAGTGAGTTTTGCGGCGTCATCGACCTGATCGAGGAAGCGGCGCTCTATTTTATCGAGGATGACCAGGGACTCAGCATCAAACGCGATGAGATCCCTGCGGCACTCGCAGATGAAGCGCATGCGGCGCGCGAAGAGCTGCTCGAAGCCGCAGCAGATTTCGACGATGCGCTCCTCGACGACCTCCTCGAAGGACGTCCCCTCGAGCCGCAAAACCTGCGCCGGGCGCTGCGTCAGGGCACCCTCGAAAACCGCATCTTCCCGGTGCTGCTAGGATCGGCGCTCCGCAACAAGGGGATGGAGCCACTCCTCGACGCTATCGGCGAGTTCCTCCCCTCCCCCCGCGACACGCCTCCAATTGCAGCCCACAACCCTCTCGCCCCTGACGACAACCAGCAACTGAGCTGTCGAGACGACGGCCCCCTTTGTGCCCTTGCCTTCAAAGTCATTTCGGACGAAGGCCGCAAATTAACCTATCTACGTCTCTATTCCGGTATCCTCCGTGCTGGCGCACCGATTCACAACCATCGCACCGGTCAAAGCGAAAAACTGGCGCGCCTGTTCCGCATGCACGCACACCGGCGAGAGCGGATCGACCAGGCTCACGCCGGTGACATCGTCGCTGCGGCAGGACTGCGCGACGCTCTGACCGGTGACACCTTTTCGCACCCGGAACAACCGTTACAGCTTGCCGGACTCAGCATTCCCGAACCAGTCGTCTCTCTGGCTGTCGAACCGCGCGGCGTGAGTGATCGCGACAAACTGATGCCCGCGCTGGATAAACTGCAATGGGAAGACCCGACCTTTAAAGTCCACGAAGACCCGGAGACCGGCCAGACCATCCTCACCGGCATGGGAGAGCTGCATCTCGAAGTGATGCTGGAACGCCTGCACCGGGACTTTAACCTAGAAGTCAACAGCGGACGCCCCCAGGTCGTCTACCGAGAGACCCTGACCCACGCGTCGTCACATCACGAACGATTCGATCGTGAAATCGACGGGAAACTGCAAAGCGCCGAACTGCACCTGCTGCTGCAGCCAGGCAAGCGTGGCGCCGGCATCCAGCTGGAGATTGCACAAAATGAAGAGACGCCTCTTGCGGAGGAACTCCTGCAAACCCTGGAAGAGAGTCTACTTCAGGCCTGCAACGGTGGCGTCTGTGCCGGCTACCCTCTCACCGACCTTGTCGTTAAGATCACGGAAATAGGCTTCGACCCCACCCAGAGCAGCATCGTGGCCTTGCGTGCCGCCGCACAACGCGGTGTCGCCCTGGCGGCACAGCAGGGAGCCCCGACACTCCTTGAACCGGTGATGTCTCTGGAACTGATCGTTCCGAGCGAATATTCCGGCAAGGTCTATGGCAGTCTACAGCAGAAAAGGGGACGCGTGGAGGGGAGTGAAACTTGTGGGGAGCAGGATATTATTGCGGCTCGAGTACCACTGGTTGAGATGTTTGGCTACATGACCGAACTACGTAGCGCGACTAAGGGGCGGGGATCGTTCAGCATGGAATTCTCCCACTTCGATCAGGCTCCGCCTGAAACACTACAGCGCTTTGGACTCTAGCTGGCGGCGCGCTGCGCATGCCGTTGAGGGTCACGACTGCGGAAACGTCGATTATGGTCTGCCAATTGCGCCACCAGGCGGTCCATCTGCTCAGCCGTGAGGATCTTCTGTTCAACGAAATAATCCCCGAGACGCTGTTGCCTGCAGCGCTGAAAATAGAGCAGGGTCTGAACCTGAAACGGGGTCAACAGGTCCATGTCGACCGCCCGGGCCCCAAAACGCCCTACCTGCGCACCGAGAAGTACACTCTGAACCTGCTCAGAACTCAACCACCCCCAACGTCGTGCAATACTACCAACACTCGGTCGCTGCTTGCGTTGCCAGAGTAATGCCTCCATCAAATCCCGGTAGCCAACCGCACCACGGTAATAGAGGTACAAGCCAATCTCCATCGGGCGCGCCGGAACTCCACCACGATAATAGCCCGAGCGATCTTCACTGGAACGAGACTTGGGCGGTTCAGTTTTTTCCTCAGCTGCAGCGTTTGACGACTGCCGGCCCTGCGGACGCGTATGGGGTTGGGTTGGTGCGATCAGGCGGGTATCGAGGAAGCCGGTAACGATCTCAAAAGCCTCTGCCAACTGATGAAACATCTGGGCGTGCTGCTCGCGAAGGCTCTCGTCTTCGCCATTAACCAGATCAGGGTGAACCTCTTTGGCCCGCTGCCGGTAGGCCGAACGGGCCCCACTGGTCTGCAGGTAATCAAGAAATTCGTACGACAGATGAATGTCGGGTCCGAAAAGAACCCGGCAAGCGTCGAACACCTCACTGGCCTTAAACACCACCGACACAATAGACTCCTGAACTGAAGACTTGAAACAATTAAATTCTAACTGAATTTGTTTTCCTGGGGAAGGGCCAGAAATCCAGATGAGAGATTTTTTGCCCGCCCAACGGCCCGTGGGCAGCTTCATGCGAACCTGATCACAACCGTAGCTTCTCCGATTATTCTGCTATTACGGCGACTTGACTCTCCCATGGCATTTATACGAAGATAAAAAAGGTGTAAAGGAAAACCATACTAACCGGAGACCACAAGATGAACCTCGGCAATCTACTGGAAAATGCTCTCGAATTCTATCACGACTATCCGTTGATCGTAATCGGCCTCGGAGTTCTGACCCTGATCTGGGCCTACCTCCGCCCGAAGCAACTGCTCAAAGGGGGGCTTTTCTTGTGCTTTGTCATCGCCATGCTCTATGTCCTGTCGCTTATAGGCAAGGGAACCGGTTCGTCGCTCTCGGTCAAAGAGAAGATGATGCACAAAACCGAGAGAGCTCTCGCCGACTAGTCCTTGACTGATGACCCGTCCACTGGAGACGTCAATGCCCCGCACCCGCGAAAACCTGACGCTGCTTTCAGCCGTGACCTTTGCCCTGCTGATATCGGGCCTGGCCCCTTACGACCGACTCACCTGGGTACTTGAAATCGCACCGGTCATCCTCATCGCACCGATACTGGTCATAAACTACCGCCGCTTTCCGCTGACCCGCCTGCTCTACTGGTTGATTGCCATCCATGCCCTGATCCTGATCGTGGGTGGACACTACACCTATGCGCGGGTCCCTCTCGGTCACTGGATGCAGGAAACCTTCGGCTTTGCCCGCAACCATTACGATCGCATCGGCCACCTCGCCCAGGGCTTCATTCCCGCCATCGCAGCCCGCGAGATCCTGCTGCGCGGCTCCCCCCTGCAACGTGGAAAGTGGCTGTTCTTTATCGTCACCAGCATTTGCCTGGCGATCAGCGCCTGCTACGAATTTATCGAGTGGTGGTCGGCACTGCTCAGCGCAGAAGCGGCCCAGGCCTTTCTCGGCACCCAGGGGGATCACTGGGATACCCAGTGGGACATGTTCCTGGCCTTCAACGGTGCCATGCTCGCCCAGCTACTGCTCTACAAGCTGCACGATCGGCAACTCGCACAACTCAACCTTCGATAACAGAAAGGCCGCCCGTTAAGGCGGCCTTTTCGTAATGCTCTTGAGTCTGCGTAATGCTATTTGACGCGGCGGCGGAACAGTTGCCCCAGGCCCCAGACCATCACCAGCGTCAGCAGACTGCCAAGGATCCCAGCCAAGCCGGCACTCTTGCCCTGCTCATCATCCGGCAAAGCATAGTCAGGCAGCACTGCGGTCGCTTCCTGGACCTTCTGCAGACCTTGATGCAACCCATGGCTGGATTCGTCCAGTTCTTCCTTGCCGGTCACCGCGGATATCGACCATTCAAGACCATCCGGATGTTCCGAAGCGTAATACGATACTCCACCGCCAAGCATTAAAGCGGCAAGCAACAGGACAGGCAACACCTTCCCCAACTTGAGATCACGCGGTTGAGCATCCAGGACTTCGGGGCTGATCTGCTTCAGGTAAAGAACCACCGCTGCCGTGACCAGTCCTTCGACCAGTCCGATAGCCAAGTGAATCGGCTGCATTAATAGGGCAAATGAGCTCAGGGGCAACTCGGAAACCCCGGAGAGGGTGGTCTCCAGCACGACTCCGAAGGCGCCAAACTGCAGCCCGACGACTGCAGACACCATGGCCGCCACGCCAAGACGTAGACGCGAAGGCTGGTCGCCCAGCAACGGCCGAAAGATCAGGGGGTAGGCCACAAAACAGGTGAACACTCCGAGGTTAAAGATATTGCACCCCAGTGCAAGCAGACCACCATCGGCAAAAAACAGCGCCTGAACCGTAAGAATCGAAGCCAGGGTGATAAAACCGGCACACGGCCCGAGCAGAATCGTCAACAGCAATCCCCCGCCAAGGTGCCCGGAAGAACCGGTCCCGGGAATGGTGAAGTTGATCATCTGCGCCGCAAAGACAAAGGCACCGAGCACCCCCATCAGGGGTATTTTAAGGTCGGCCAGTTCCCTGCGTAATGAGCGGGCACACCAGGCAATGGTCGCCGCACTGGCAGCCCAGAGGGTACCACCTACCGCAGGAGAAAGCAGAGCGTCAGCCATGTGCATGGATCAAACTCCTTGCCTTGTAACGTTCGTCAACAATCGTGCTACAGCCTTCACTCCTCTAGACATCCAATAATTATGCCAACCAATACCGCACAGACCTGGCACATTTGCGTAGAGAACTGGCAGAAATCTGCCTCGCCCCCGGTCGTTAGCGGCAGATAACGGCAGACTTTCGTCACACGATATATATATTCGTAGCACTATCGGACAAAAAAGCGGCCACATTCCGTGGCCAGCGCTAGGCCAGTTCGCGACCGGTGGTCGAAGTCACCAGTTTGCCATGCTTGACCCCCTTGGTACCGATCAGTTCATCGGCCAACCGCTTGACTTCCCGCGCCTGCCCCTTGACCACCACCACCTCAAGACAGTGGTGCGCATCGAGATGTACATGCAGGGTCGAGATGATCGCATCATGGTGGCTATGTTGATGCTCGGTGAGTTTGTCGGAAAGATCGCGGGTATGATGGTCGTAGACCAGAGTTACGGTTCCGACCGTCTCCTCGTCGCCACGCGACCACTGATCCTCGACAAGGGCATTGCGGATCAGGTCGCGAATCGCCTCTGAGCGATTTTGATACCCTTTGCGCTTGAGCAGTTCATCGAACCGCTGCAACAGGCGATCGTCTATCGAGATTCCGAAACGTGTCAGTTCTGGCATACCCCCCCCCCTGTCTACAGATGAACCTGTGTAGCACGCCCGTTCCAACCGGTCAAGATTGCTCGGCGCAACCATATACCGAAGAAAATTATCCACAGTCTGTCCACCCATAGCTCACAACATATTGTGTCATAAAGGAAATTTCTCGCCTACATGTTGTGTATTTTGACTTGACACCCCAATCGGCTGTGCTACATTCGTGACTGATTTTTTGACATGGGTATGGGGAGGCCTGAAGATGCTTGAGTTTATCCGCAAGAGGAACGGTCGCCTGGCTCCGTTCGAGCCAGAGAAAATCAACGAAGCGATTCAGAAAGCGGTCCAGGCAGTTGGTGGCCGCGACATGGACAAGGCGAGCCAGATCAGCCATCAGGTGGTCGGCATCCTCGAGGTCCTCTACAAGGACAACCGCATCCCCACGGTCGAAAACGCTCAGGACCTGGTCGAAAAAATCCTGATCGAAAACGGCCACGCCAAGGTTGCCAAGGCCTATATCCTCTACCGCAAGCAGCACGAGGCGCTGCGGCGCACCCAGGAGTTCATGAAGGAATCGATCGAAGCGATCGACTCCTACATTACCCAGGAAGACTGGCGGGTCAACGAGAATGCCAACATGGGCTACTCGCTGCAGGGGCTCAACAACCAGCTCGCCTCGAATATCACCAGCAACTACTGGCTCTACAAGATCTACCCCGAATACATCGCCAACGCCCATCGCGCGGGGGACTTCCACATCCATGACCTCGGCATGCTGAGCGTCTACTGCTGTGGCTGGGACCTCAAGGATCTGCTCCTGAAAGGTTTCACCGGCGCCTACGGCAAGATCCAGAGCGCCCCGGCCAAGCGCTTCCGCACGGCTCTCGGCCAGGTGGTCAACTTCTTCTATACCTTGCAGGGCGAAGCGGCCGGGGCCCAGGCTTTCGCCAACTTCGACACCCTGCTCGCCCCGTTCATCCGTTACGACGGCCTCGATTACAACGAAGTCAAGCAAGCGGTGCAGGAGTTCATCTTCAACATGAACGTGCCGACCCGCGTCGGCTTCCAGACCCCGTTCACCAACATCACCCTCGACATGGCTCCGCCGAGCAACATCGCCAACGAAGCGGTAATTATCGGCGGCGAACTGCAGGACGCCACCTACGGCGAGTTCCAGGTCGAGATGGACATGTTCAATCGTGCCTTCTGCGAAGTGATGATGGAGGGGGACGCTTCGGGGCGCATCTTCTCCTTCCCGATCCCGACCTACAACATCACCCGTGAATTCGACTGGGAAGACGAGCGCTACCGCCCGATCTGGGAAATGACCGCCAAGTACGGGATTCCCTACTTCAGCAACTTCATTAACTCCGACATGGATCCGGAAGACGCCCGCTCCATGTGCTGCCGCCTGCGACTCGACAACCGCGAGCTGCGCCGTCGCGGTGGCGGACTGTTCGGCTCCAACCCGCTGACCGGTTCGATCGGTGTGGTCACCCTGAATCTACCGCGCGCCGCCTACCAGGCCGGCAACAGCAAGGACGCCTTCTTTGCGCGCATCTCCGAACTGATGGGCATGGCGCGGGAATCTCTGGAAATCAAGCGTAAGCAACTGGAACGCTTCACCGACGACGGGCTCTACCCCTACAGCCGCTACTACCTCTCGGGCATCAGAGAGCGCAGCGGCCGTTTCTGGGACAACCACTTCTCGACCATCGGCCTGCTCGGCATGAACGAGGCGTGCCTTAACCTGATCGGGACCAGCATCGACACCCCGGAAGGCAAGGCTTTCGCAGAGCAGACGCTCAACATGATGCGTGACGAACTTCAGCACTACCAGGAGGAGAGCGGCCAGCTGTTCAACCTCGAGGCGACCCCGGCGGAAGGAACCAGCTTCCGCCTCGCCAACCTCGACCGCGAACTCTATCCCGAAATCATTAACGCCGGCGACGACTCCCGCTACTACACCAATTCGACCCAGTTACCGGTCGGCAGCACCGAGGATATCTTCGAGGCCCTTTCTCACCAGGACGGACTGCAGACCCTCTACACCGGCGGCACGGTCTTCCACGGATTCCTTGGCGAACGGCTCGAGGACTGGAAGAGTGCACGGCTGCTGGTGAAACGGATCGCGGAGAACTTCCACCTCCCTTATTTCACCCTCAGCCCGACCTTCACCATCTGCCCGGTACATGGCTACATTTCAGGTGAACACTTCTCATGCCCGCATCACCATGAAGGTGAAGCGGCCTGAGCTTGTAGTGTCAACTACTTAACCAACGATTGAACAAGGAGGCTTTCAGCATGGCTACCAAGTGTGACGGCAAAACCGAAGTCTACTCCCGTGTCTGCGGATTCTTCCGCCCGGTCCAGCAGTGGAACAAGGGGAAGAAAGAGGAGTTCAAAGATCGCCGCGAGTTCGTGGTTGCCGAGTCCCAGGGCGACAACTAGCCCAAGATCCGCTATCACCATGCATATCAAAGGTTTCCAGGGAACCAGCCTCCTCGATTTCCCGGGGCGCATTGCCGCTCTGCTCTTCACCGGAGGCTGCAACCTGACCTGCCCATTCTGCCACAACCCCGGGTTGGTTCTCGACCCGGGCCAGTATCCCGACTACCCCGAAGAGACCCTGCTTGAAGAGCTTACCAACCGGCGCAACTTCATCGACGGGGTGGTCATCTCCGGTGGCGAGCCGACCCTCGAGCCAGGCCTGCTCCCCTTCCTCCATCGCCTACGCGAACTCGAACTACAGATCAAGATCGACACCAACGGCCTGCGACCCGACGTGCTGACTGCGGCACTGGAGCAGCAACTGCTCGATTTCGTCGCCCTCGACCTCAAGACCATCCCGCAGCGTTACCCCGAGCTCCACAGCGGACCGGTCGATCCGGCGCTGCTGATTGACAGCATCGCACTGCTGCGCGACGCCGACTGCGAACTCGAACTGCGCACCACCTGCGTCCCCGACTGGGTCGACCATGACACCATCAAAACCCTCGGCGAACTGGTCAAGGGAGCCCCACTCTGGGCCCTGCAGCAATTCCAGGGTCAGCACGCCCTCGACCCCGACCTGCACGACGCCGCTCCGTATCCGCCCAAGACCATCGAGGAGTTCGCGCAGATTGCGGCAAACTACGTGGAGAACGTCATCACCCGCGGCCTCTGATTGACTTCCCCCCCCGGTATCGGCTAAGTTCTGGTGCTACGTCTGTCAATTTTCTTCGCACGGAACCGATATGGCCAAACTCGAACTCGCCTTCTTTGACCTCGGCACCCTCGACACGCTCGCCTACAGCGACAGCCCCGTGCATCGTCTCGACCCCCGTGTCAAAGTCGTGGTTGTCCTCACCTTCATCCTCACCGTTGCCTCGTACGGCCGCTACGAGGTCACCTCGATGCTGCCGCTGGCACTGTTCCCGTGGCTGCTGATCAGTCTCGGCGGGCTGCCGCTCGGCTACCTGGCACGCAAGGTCCTGCTGGTCGCTCCTTTTGCCCTGTTCATCGGCATCTTCAATCCGCTGCTCGACCAAACCCCGTACCTGAGTATCGGCGACCTCGAAATCAGCGGCGGCTGGCTGTCGTTCGCTTCGATCCTGTTGCGCTTCGTGCTCACCGTGAGCAGCGCGCTGATACTGATCGCTACCACCAGCTTTCCCGGCGTCTGTCGAGCTCTGGAACGACTCGGTGCACCGCGAGTGTTCGCCGTGCAGCTGCTATTTTTGTACCGCTACCTGTTCGTCCTTGTCGAGGAGGGGGCCCGCATGGTAAGAGCTCGCAAGCTCCGCTCCCAACCGGGTCGCGGTGAAGGCTTCCGCTCCCTCATCCCGCTGCTCGGCCAGCTGCTGCTGCGCACCCTGGCACGCGCCCAGCGCATCCACCAGGCGATGCTCTGCCGCGCCTTTGACGGCGAATTCCGTTCCACCCACCGCGAGCACTTCGGCCGCCAGGAAACGCTGTTTCTCTGTGGCTGGTGCGGCTTCTTCCTGCTGGCCCGCCTCTATCCCCTGCCGCAACTTTTTGGAAAACTGTTTCTGGAGCTGATCCCATGAGTCATCACATCGTCGCCGCCAACCAGCTTTCCTTTCTCTACGCCGACGGAACCGAAGCGCTCTCCGGCCTCTCATTCAGCATCCACCACGGAGAATCGGTGGCGATCGTCGGCGCCAACGGTGCGGGTAAGTCGACCCTGCTGCTCCATCTCAACGGCACACTCACACCGGCAGCCGGACAGGTGCGCATCGGCGACTACCAGCTCACCAAGGCAACCCTCGCCGAAGTACGACGAACCGTCGGCATGGTTTTTCAGGACCCGGACGATCAGCTGTTCATGCCGACGGTGGAAGAAGATGTCGCCTTCGGCCCCTTAAACCTCGGGCTCACCACTCAGGAGGTCGAACAGCGGGTCTGCGACGCACTGCAGCGGGTCAACGCCGAACATCTGCGCCATCGCCCTCCGTTCAGGCTCTCCGGAGGTGAAAAACGGGCCGTCGCCATCGCCACGGTCCTCTCCATGAGCCCGGACATCCTGGTCATGGACGAACCAACCACCGGACTCGATCCGTACGGACGGCGCCGCCTGATCGAGATGCTGCATGGTTTTCATCACACCAAGATCATCGCCACCCACGACCTCGACCTGGTTCTCGATCTCTGCCCCCGCACCATCGTCATGCACCAGGGGCGCATCGCCGCCGACGGCCCCACCCTCGAACTGTTTAAGGACCAGGAGCTGCTCGACCGCTGTCATCTTGAACGCCCCTTGAGCCAACAGAACTGCCCGGTCTGCTCCAGCACCAAGCCCTGAACCAAGAACGGCCCGCACACCAAAGTATGCGGGCCGTTAACTTATTTGCTCTCTCGGTCCAATGGCTGATCAAACGCCTGTAGATGCAAGGCGCCCGCGGGGTGAAGAGTGAGGCGTAGCGACAGCTACGTCGCAACGACTCTCCCAAGGGCAACGCCGCAGATGCAGGTGTTTCATCAGCCAACGTTCAGGCGATGCTGACCCGGTTTCTCCCCGCCTGCTTAGCATTATACAGCGCCATATCGGCCTGGTGAAACAGTCCACGCACGTCGGACGCCGAGCGCGGATAACCGGCGAGGCCGATGCTCACTGTGACCTTTACCTCGGTCTTCTCCTGATCACTCAACTCGACCGCACTCTCGGCAATCGCCAGCCGGATCCGCTCGGCGATCTTCAGTGCCGCCTCGTCAACCGTGTTGGGAAGAATAACCGCAAACTCTTCACCTCCCACACGTGCCGGAACATCGACATTCCGCACCTGGGCACGCAGATGTTTGGCCAGCATGCGCAGTACCTTGTCCCCACTCTGGTGACCATAGGTGTCGTTGATGTTCTTGAAATGATCGGCATCGACCAACAACAGGGAGAAACTTTCCTCGTAGCGCTGGGCGCGTACCATCTCTGCCTCGAGTACCCGGTAGAACTCGCGAGTGTTGAGCAGGTCGGTCAGATAGTCGCGGGTAGACAAGCGGCGTAGTGAACGGAGGCTACGGTCAAGGCGCACCGCCATCCGGTTAAACGCGTAGGCGACCCGGCCAAGTTCGTCGTGGCTCTTGATCTCGACCCGGTGTTTGAAGTTTCCCTTACCGAACTGTTCTGCGCCATCGTGCAACAACGACAACGGATGCAAAATCGACTGGGCGAGAATATGGCCGAACAGCGACGCCATCACCAGCGCCAGCAGCAGGGTAAGACCGATCTGCATGCCGGCACGGTCACGGGTCGCCCCCGCCTGATCGACAATCACGTCGACCTCTTCGCTTGCCACGTACAGGATCACGTCCAGTTCAACCTGCATGTCGTTGAGGGCGTCGTTGAGCAGCTCCAGTTCGTCATTGTTCTGCTGGCGCTTCAGCTCGGGGATATTTTGGATGGTGTCACGCGTCAACTCCCAGGTCAGGGAGGCACGATCAATGGCGTCGACCTCCTCGACATGTCCGAAGTCGATGCTTTTAAGGTTTGCCAGCTTATGATCGATGGAGAAAATATATTGCTCGAGTTCCAGGTAGGTGTCGACCGAGTTGGTCTTGTCCCGCAGCAGGGTAATCACCTTCTGCACATCCGCCTGCAGGGTCACCGCCGGCAACAGCTCCCGGGAGCTCTCATGGACCAGCTCGTCGACATAGGCGAGCAGGCTGTTGAAGGCCGCGAGAGAAACCACGAACGCAACCAGCAACGGCAACAGCATACAGGCGGTGCCGAAAAACAGTCGGTTGCGCACCGAAAATATCCGCGCGATCTTCAAACGCTTGGTACGGACTCTGGGCAAAGCCTGACCTTTCAATTCATCTCGTCTTTCGGCACCCCGAGTTCTTCGAGCATGCGCAGGGAAAAGTTCTTCGCCTTCCCGGCAGGAGCGAGCATACCGTAAGCCATCGCTTCCTTGAGCGCGTTGTCACTGACCCCGGCTTCCTTCGCGACCGCGAAGTGCTTGCGCAGTCAGTCCGGGCAGCCAACCGCCACCGCACAGGCGACCCGGATCAGCTCCCGAGTCGCATCGTCAAGGACTTCCTCATATTCGAAGTCGAAGACCTTTTTGCGAACCTTCACCGGTTCCTCCTACGGCTTGCCATCCAGCAGTTCAATGATCTTCTCCGCGGTCCGGAAGCCCGGCCGAAGGTGCCCGTCCGGCAGGATCATCGTCGGCGTCGAGCTAATCCCAAGTTCCCCGGCCAGGCGGATGGTTTCATCAACTTCCGGGGCCTCGCACGGCAGGGTCGGTACCGGCTTGCCGGCAAAGCTGTCCTCAAGCATCTGCAACGACTTGCTGCAGACAATGCTCTTCGACTTCGGGTAGGCATTTGGATGCATCTTCAGCGGGAAGAGCTTGATCAGAAAAGCGATGTCGGGGCGCTCGGCCACCACCTTATTCAGCTCTGCATGCAACTTCTTACAGTAGGGGCACTCGGGATCGGTGAACACGATCACCTTGGTCTTGGCGTCCTGCTTGCCGAGCAACAGGGCATCCTTGAGCGGGATGCGCCCGATATCAACCGGGTTGCGCTCAAAATACGCCTTGCGGGTCACGTTTTGGCGATCTTCAAGACGCATCACGTCGCCGGTGATCAGGTACTGTTTGGAGAAATCGACAAACACCGGGAAAATCTTACCCTGCTTCTGGACTTCGACCAGCCACAGCCCCGGAACCTCGGCTTCCTCGATGGCCCCAATCCCTTCTCCAAAGCCCCCCAGGAGTGACTTGGCCTCATCCATATCCAGGCGGTGGCAATCACGACAGCTACCGGCACCACAGCCTGCCTCGCCAAAGCCCCATGCTAGGGTGGCCATACATAGCGTGGCAAGGACCACGAAACTCATCTTCATCTTCATACCTATTCCTCCAGAATCAATTCAAGATACAGACTTATTAGTATAGCCGCTAGGTACCGGCGCTGACAACGCTTTCCTGCGTTGCCGCCGCTACACATCTGCACAGCAGCCTGCACACAGCACGGTTCACCATCGCACAAACAAAGGTTCGGCAGGGACTTCGGCGATTATCCTCAACGCTCCCATACAACACCGCCGAACTCAACCCCTGGCTTAGCCCCGTAACTGCCGCCGATGAAAACAAAAAGCCCGCTGCAAATTGCAGCGGGCCGGTCGGTCCCCAGAGAAGTTTCACTCAGATGCCGAGATAGGCCTTCTTGACCTCCTCGTTATCGAGCAGGCTCTTCGCGCTGTCGGCCAGGGTGATGGCGCCGTTTTCCATCACGTAGCCGCGATGGGCAATCTTCAGCGCCTGGTTGGCGTTCTGTTCGACCAGGAAGATGGTGGTGTTGTTCTCGTGGTTGATCTTGCGGATGATGTCGAAGATCTGCTTGATGATCAGCGGCGCCAGCCCCAGCGACGGTTCATCGAGCAGCAGCAGCCGTGGCCTTGCCATCAGCGCGCGCGAGATGGCGAGCATCTGCTGTTCCCCCCCCGAAAGGGTGCCGCCGAGTTGGTTGCGACGCTGGGCGAGGATCGGGAAAAGCTCCATCACCATGTCCATGTCCTGGCGGATGATGGCGCTGTTCTTGCGCAGGTAGGCGCCCATCTCGAGATTTTCGGTGACCGACATGGTCGGGAAAATACGTCGCCCCTCCGGCACCTGGATGATCCCCATGGTGACGATCTCATCAGCGCTACGCCCGTTGATGACCTGGTTCTGGAAGACGATCTCTCCCGTGCGGGGCGGCACCACGCCGGAGAGCGACATCAGGGTGGTACTCTTACCGGCACCGTTGGCGCCGATCAGGGTGACGATCTCACCCTCTTCGATCTCGATCGAAACATTTTTGAGCGCCTGGATGTTGCCATAGTAGGTGTTGATGTTGTTGACTTTAAGCATCTTCGCCCCCTTCGCCGATATAGGCCTCGATGACCTTGGGGTTGTCGCGGATCTCCTGGGGCGAGCCCTTGGCGATCTTCTTGCCGTACTCCATGACGTAGATCCGATCAGAGATGTTCATGACCAGCTTCATGTCATGCTCGATGAGCAGAACCGCCATCTTACCTTCGTTACGGATGCGCACGATCAGTGCGTCGAGCTCCCTGGTCTCCTGCGGGTTCATGCCGGCCGCCGGCTCGTCGAGCAGCAGCAAAAACGGGTCGGTCGCCATCGCTCGTGCGATCTCGAGGCGTCGCTGGGCACCGTAGGGGAGATTTTTGGCAAATTCGTCGGCCCACTGTTCCAAGCCAACCTTTCTGAGCAGCGCGTAGCTCTTCTCGATGGTCTCCTGCTCCTGGGCGCGACTCTTCGGTCCACGCAGAATGGCGCCGACGATGCTGGTGGTGGTGCGGCAATGGCGGCCGATCATGACGTTCTCAAGCACCGTCATGTTCTGAAACAGGCGGATATTCTGGAAGGTACGCGCCATGCCGATGGCGGTCACCCGGTTCGGCTTGAAGCCGTTGATCTTGTGACTGCGTCCCTGCGGCGGATGCACCAGCACCTCGCCGCGGGTCGGCTTGTAGATGCCGGTTACGCAGTTGAAGAAGGTGGTCTTGCCGGCGCCATTGGGGCCAATCAGGGCGACGATCTCGCCGCTGTTGACTTCGAGGGTGACGCTGTCGACGGCGCGCAGGCCGCCGAAGTCCATGGTCAGGTCTCTGACCTCGAGCAGTTTCTGCCGGTTCTCAGTCATGGGAGCCCTCCGTCTCAGGACTGCTGTGCTTGTAGGTCTTGCGCACGTTGGCAATCAACCCCTCGGGCTTGAAAATCATCATCAGCACCATCACCGCGCCAAATACCAGCATACGGTAATCAGCAACCGCGCGCAGGTATTCGGGCATCAGGATCAGTACCAGCGCGGCGATGATCACACCGATAATCGAACCCATGCCGCCGAGCACCACGATGGAGAGGACGATCGCCGACTCCATGAAGGTGAAGCTGTTGGGATTGATGTAGGTGTTGCGCGCAGCGAAGATCACCCCCACCAGCCCGGCCCAGAAGGCGCCGGTGGCATAGGCAGAGAGCTTGGTGCGTGCCATGTCGACCCCCATTGCCACACAGGCGATCTCGTCCTCACGCAGGGCGATCCAGGCCCGACCGACGCGCGAATCCTTGAGGCGGTTGGTGGCGAAGATGGTCAGCAGCACCAGGGCGATCATCAGGTAGTAGGTGTAGGTGGTGGCGCTGGAGATACTCATCGACATGCCGAACAGACCCGGGCGGGCGATGCCGGCGATCCCCTTGGCACCGTTGGTCAGCCCCTCCCAGTTCTCGGCCACAATCTTGGCGATGGAGCCGAAGCCGAGGGTGACGATCGCCAGGTAGTCCCCGCGCAGGCGCAAAATTGGAAAACCGAGCAGGATGCCGAACAGCATGCCGATCAGCCCACCGAGCGGCAGGCAGATCCAAAAGCCCCACCCGAAGGTGGTATTGAGTATCCCGTAACTGTAGGCGCCGACGCAAAAGAACGCCACGTAGCCGAGATCAAGCAGGCCGGCGAGGCCGACGGTGATATTGAGCCCGAGGCCGAGCACCACGAAGATCAGCGCCAGCACCATGATGTTAGTCTGGTAGCTGTCGGTCACAAAGGGGAACAGCAGTGCCGCCAGCGCAATAACACCAAGTGCCGGGCGATAGACCTTGGGGTCGCTAAACAGCCGCTGGCGCCAACCGGCGACCTCGACCTCCCCTTCTTCCATGGTCTTACCGCCACGATCGCGGCGCTCCAGCGCCCAGCGCCAGACCAGCGACAGCACGAAAGAGGCTAGCGCCACCCAGACCAGATTGAGCCAGCGCCATTCGACCACCCCCTTGAGGGTGTTGACCCTGACCGCGAGAAAGGGGAAGGAGAGGAAAATGAACCAGACCGCTATCCCCAGCGAGCGTTTGATATTCTCTGCCATCGTTTCTTCCTTGTGGCGCGCGGATCGCCGCGCCTAGACCTTCTGTTTGACCGCCCGTCCGAGCAGTCCGGAGGGGCGCAGGATCAGGATCAGCACCAGCACCCCGAAGGCGAATACGTCCTCGTAGGCGCTCGAGATGTAGCCGGCCGCCAGCGACTCGGCCAGCCCCAACACCAGCCCTCCCAGTGCCGCGCCGGGTATGTTGCCGATCCCGCCAAGCACCGCGGCGGTAAACGCTTTTACGCCGGCCATGAAGCCGATGTAGAAGTTGATCTGACCGATATACGAGCCGACCAGCACCCCGCCGATCGCCGCCAGCACCGAGCCGATAATGAAGGTGGTTGAGATCACCTTGTCGACATCCACCCCGACCAGCCGTGCCATCACCATGTCCTGCTGGGTGGCGCGCATCGCCTTGCCGACCCGGGTGTACTTGATCAGCAGCGTCAGGCCGACCATGCTTAAGGCGCTGGTCACCAGGATCACCAGTTCGGCCGAGCCGATGATACGGGAGATTGGCTCCATAAAGGCGAAATCGGGGATCAACTGGGGGAAACGCAAAAAATCGGGAGTCTGGGCGAGCAACACGTAGTTCTGCAGGAACAGCGACATGCCGATAGCGCTGATCAATGCCGACAGGCGCGGCGCGTTACGCAGCGGCCGGTAGGCGATCCGCTCCAACGTGTAGCCGTAGGCGGCGGCATAGATCACCGCCACCAGCGCCGCCAGCACCAGGATCGACACCCCGGAAAAACCGTAGATGGTCAGCACCCCGGCGACGATCAGCGCCACGAAGGCGCCGATCATGTAGATCTCACCGTGGGCGAAGTTGATCAGCTGGATGATACCGTAGACCATGGTATAGCCGAGGGCGATCAGCGCATAGATGCTGCCACGGGTCAGGCCACTCAAGAAATAGCCGAGAAATTTATCTAGTTCCATACCGTCGTGTACCTCATGTCGTAACGCCCAGGCGCCAGCGACCGTGAATGCCCTCTGCAATCAATCAACCTGAAACAACCTTAATTCCGGCTTGATCAAACATGCAGGGGACAGGCCATAGCGGCCTGTCCCCTGCATTCGAGTGTTGCGTTATGAGAAGCGTCGCGGCGTCACTACTTCACCTCGACGAAAGCCCCGTCCTTGACCTGGTAGACCGAGAAGCCAACCCCCTCGGCATCCCCCTTGGCATCGAACTTGATCTTGCCTACGGAGGTGTCGACGTTGTTGGTACGCAGAGCGTTGGTGATCGCGGCGTAGTCGGTGCTGCCGGCGACCTTGATGGCATTGACCGCAGCCTGCATGGCAGCGTAGCCCTGGTCAAAGAAGGTGCCCGGCTCCTTGCCGTACTTCTCGGTGTAGGCCTTGTGTGCTGCCTGGTTTTCGGGGTACTGCGAGACGTCCATCGGACCGGTGGCGTAGACACCCTCGGCGTTGGGACCGGCGATCTCGAGGAAACCGTTGCCCTTGATGCCGTCCGGGCCGATGAAGGGGATATCGAGCTGCTTCTTCTTCATCAGGCCGACCAGCTTCGAAGCCTCTGGATGGTAGCCACCGAAGATGACCGCGTCAGCGCCGGAGCTCTGAACCTTCTGGATTACCGCCGAGTAGTCCATGGCCCCGGGGGTCACCCCTTCGTAAACCACGATATCAAGCCCTTCTTGCTCCTTGAGCGCTTCCTGGGAAAAGTCGGCGAAGCCTTTACCGTAGTCACCCTTGTCGTGCAGGATGGCGATCTTCTTGGCGCCGAGGGTGGTGGCGGCAAAGGCGGCGGCGAGCTTGCCCTGCATGTCGTCGGGAGCGATGGTGCGGAAGAAGTTCGGGTAATCTCCACTGTAGGTCAGCGGCGGGTTGGTCGCCGAGGGGGAAATCGCCACGATCTTGGCTTCCTTGTAGATGCCGAGAGCTGCCTTGGTGGCACCCGAGCAGACGTGGCCGATGACCACGCTCACGCCGTCGGTCACCAGTTTGGTAGAAACGTTGGTGGCGATCTCCGGCTTGCACTGGTCATCAAGGGGAATCAGTTCGATCTGGCTGCCGAGCACACCGCCGGCGGCATTGACCTTGGCGGCGACCATCTCGGCCGCTTCCTTGGTCGGAATTCCGTAAGGGGCGAGGTCACCGGTATGCGGACCAGCCACACCTATCTTGATGGTCGGAGCAGCTTCCTCTTTCTTGGTGCAGCCGCCTGCAACCAGAGCAGCTACGGTCAACATCAGCATCAACGCAAAAAATCTCTTCATGGTGCATCTCCTTTGGACAATCTCAGTGTATGTGCACTACATTTCTGGGCACGGTCCCTTCGCTAAAAAGAGTCCGACCAGCGTGAAAGTTTATAAAGCAACCGCCTGCGAGTCAAGCTCACCGGCACGAATCAATCAACCGCGTGTCAATGTCACTCTGCGGCTTCAGAAATCACCCGGTTTGCAAGTCTCCGTGCGGCCAGATACGGCCAGGCCTCAGCACAGATCATGCCGAACACGATCAGCCCCCCCCCCGCCCAGGCCAGCGACGAAAGCTGTTCTTCCAGCAGCAGCACCGAGAAAAAAGCCGCGAACACCGGCTCCAGGGTATAGATCAATGCGGCCCGAGTCGGGGTGGTCAGGCGCTGGAACGAAGTCATCACCCAGAAGGCATAGACCGTAGCGAACAGTGAGGTGATCACCAGCGCCACCAGAAGTTCGTTTGACCAGCTGCGCGGCCAGGTCACCGGCTCGTAGAACCAGCTGCCGAGAAAGCCCAAAACCGCCATGGTCGCAATCTGCACGAAGGTCAGCGCACGCCCGTCGTAGCCTTCGGTCAGTGCATCGAGCCCGAGGATGTGCAGGGCCACGAACAGAGAGCAAACCACCACTAGCGCATCGCCAACGTTGATCGCCCACGGCCAGTGCCAGGTCAACAGCAGCAGTCCTAACAGGGCCAGCACCACGCCGATGCGCGCCCCGGCAGCCGGAGGCTTGGCCAGCAACGGACCTGCGAGCAGCGGCACCCAGACCACGTTGAGTCCGGTGAGAAACCCGGTGTTGGCCGAGGAGGTCTGCGCTAGGCCCCAGGTCTGGAACAGGTAGGAGAGGAACAGCAGCGCCCCGAGCAGTATCCCCTTGCCGACCCCGCGCCGATCAAGGCTGCGCAGGCCGCGCCCGGCGAGCAGCGCCAGCAGCAGCGCGGCAAACGCGAAACGGATCCACAGGAACGCCATCACCGGGACCTCGGCAACCGCCGCCTTAACCAGCGGGAAGGTCCCCCCCCAGAAGAGGGTGACCGTCACCAGCAAAAATTCCGCCCAGGGGCGGTTGACACGGAATCTCATATGGTAAAATTTAACCTTTGTTTCAATACGTTGTGCCCGTTCTAATCTTCTTGTGGGGGAAAAGTCTTTATGGTATAAGCGCCCCTATCGTGTCAAACAGATTTTTACCGACAACAAACTTATTGAGAGGTCTCTCATGGGCCGCGGCGAGAATGAACCAATCGAGGTCAAATGCCCGAAATGCAAACTCACCAAGATCATCTACATCCCGCGGCAGGAGATTCCGAACTGCCCGGCTTGCAACATCTCGATGAACATCAGTGAGCTGCTCGACGAAGGGAAATCGTGCTGATTTCTCACCGTCAGCGTTTTATTCAATCCTGCAGAGGAGGATCCACCATGAGAAAGATGGCAGCTTTTTTCACAGTCGTGCTGGTTGCGCTGAGCGTGTGCATCACCCCGGCCTTCGCCGATACCCTCGACGAGGTCAAGGAACGTGGTACCCTGCGCGTCGGCATGGAGCCGGGCTACATGCCGTTCGAGCTCACCAACCAGAAGGGTGAGATCATCGGCTTCGACGTCGACATGGCCAAGCGCATGGCGAAGGCCTTAGGCGTCAAGCTCGAGCTGGTGAGCACCGCCTGGGACGGCATTATCCCCTCGCTGATCACCAAGAAGTTCGACGTTATCATGAGCGGCATGACCATCACCGAGGAGCGCGCCAAGACCGTCGACTTCGCCAATCCCTATATCATCATCGGCCAGACCGCGCTGATCCGCAAGGACCTTGCCAGCGAGGTCACAAGCTGGAAAGACCTCAACGAAGCCAAGTACAAGGTCGCCTCGAAACTCGGCACCACCGGCGAGATCGCTACCAAGAAGATGCTCGCCAAGGCGCAGTACTTCTCCTACGAGACCGAGCAGGAAGGGATCATGGAAACCGTCAACGGCAAGGTTGACGCCTTCATCTACGACTCCCCCTTCAACGCCGTCGCCTTCGCCCAGAAGGGTCAGGGCAGGCTGGTGTTCCTCGACCAGCCGTTCACCGAGGAACCGCTCGGCTGGGCGGTCCGCAAGGACAACCCCAAGTTCATGGCCTTTTTGAACGACTTCCTCGCCGAGTCCAAGAGCAACGGCACCTACGAAAAGATCTACACCAAGTGGTTCAAGGACGACGCCTGGATCAAGGAACTGCAGTAGCCGCCCGTCTGTACCAACCCGTCAGCCCCTCCCGGTGAGGGGCTGACCCTTTTCGGAAAGTCCGCTTAGCGTGAAGAACGGCAACCATTGGATCTGGAAACTGCTGCTGGCCAGCATCCTGCTGCTGACCGCTGCCAGCATGTGGGGGGCGACCAAACGCGTCGACTACACCTGGCGCTGGGACCGCGTTCCCCAGTACTTCCTCTACCACGACGAAGACGCGATCAAGGCCCCGGACGACGCCACAGTGGTCAACATCATCGAAGCGGGCGACGAAACCCAGGTCGAACTGCGCAGCGATGATGGTGAGACCTTGCGGTTAAGTATCGACAGCGGCACCCTGCGGGTAAAACAGGGCGAAGAGCTGTTCGAGGACGACACCCTCGGATTCGTCGCCGCATGGCACGTCGGACCGCTGGTCAAGGGGCTATGGGTTACACTCTACCTCTCACTGTTCTCGAGCATCCTCGGCCTGGCCTTGGGGCTGGTCACCGGGCTGTGCCGCATCTCGCGCAACTACACGCTGCGCAGCCTCTCCACCCTCTACGTCGAGCTGATCCGCGGCACCCCGCTGCTGGTACAGATCTTCATCTTCTACTTCTTCATCGGCACGGTCCTCGACCTCGACCGCATCGTCGCCGGCATCGGGGCACTGGGCATCTTCGCCGGCGCCTACATCGCCGAGATCGTACGCGCCGGCATCCAGTCGATCCCGAAAGGGCAGATGGAAGCGGCCCGCTCGCTCGGCATGACCCTGCCGCAGGCGATGTGCCACATCATCCTGCCACAGGCCTTCAAGCGCACCCTGCCGCCGATGGCCGGACAGTTCATCAGCCTGATCAAGGACTCCTCGCTGGTCTCGGTCATCGCCATCACCGACCTGACCAAGAGCGGCCGCGAGGTCATCACCTCCTCGTTCGCCACCTTCGAGGTCTGGTTCGTGGTCGCGGCCCTTTACCTGATCGTCACCTCGCTGCTCTCGCAGGTGGTCTTCTGGCTCGAACGGAGGCTCGCAATCAGTGATTGATGCACGCAACGTACAGAAAATTTTCACCGGCCGCGGCCAGGAGGTGCGCGCCGTCGACGACGTCTCCGCCCACATCGACAAGGGGGAGGTGGTGGTCATCATCGGCCCCTCCGGTAGCGGCAAGTCGACCTTCCTGCGCTGTCTCAACGGCCTCGAGAGCTTCGACGCCGGGCACGTGGTAATCGACGGCATGGACCTCGCAGACCGCAAGGTCAACATCAACAAGGTGCGCGCCGAGGTCGGCATGGTCTTCCAGCAGTTCAACCTCTTCCCACACAAGAGCGTGCTCGAGAACGTCACCCTCGCCCAGCGCGTGGTGCGCAACCGCAACCGCGCCGCGTCCGAATTGAAGGCCCGCCAGCTGCTGGCCAAGGTCGGCATCGCCGAGAAAGAGAGCGAGTACCCCTCGCACCTCTCCGGCGGCCAACAGCAGCGCGTCGCCATCGCCCGTGCGCTGGCCATGGAACCGAAGGTGATGCTGTTCGACGAGCCGACCAGCGCCCTCGACCCGGAGATGGTCGGCGAAGTCCTCGACGTCATGAAGCAGCTCGCCCGCGAAGGGATGACCATGGTTGTGGTCACCCACGAGATGGGCTTCGCCCGCGAAGTCGCCGACCGGGTGCTGTTCATGGATTCGGGCAAGCTGATCGAGGAAGGAACGCCAGAGCACTTCTTCACCAGTCCCCAGGAGGAGCGGACCAAGCTGTTTCTCAGTCAGGTTTTGTAGGGAGAACGTGACATAATGCGAAAAACGCGGACGCCATGAGGCGTCCGTTTTGCTTTGCTCATTGCAACGTCAACTTCGCCGGGGGCACCCGGCAGCGCCTTACTTTTCTTGCTTGCCCAAGAAAAGTAAGCAAAAGAAGGCACCCCGAACTCCGTCACCCGACGATCCGGTGCTCTCGCTAGCGGGAAGTTTTAATCCTTCCGGCGACCATATCG
>PKUI01000073.1 GCA_002869605.1 Desulfuromonas sp.
AATGGCGCGCGATATAGGATTCGAACCTATGACCTCTGCCTCCGGAGGGCAGCGCTCTATCCAGCTGAGCTAATCGCGCACGGACCGTTGTATATACCGTATCCCCGAGTCGATTGCAATGAAATTTGCCGCCTTGCCAGCCGCCTGTAGCGCCGAGTACAATGGTCTTTCAGCATGCATAGCGGGAGGTTGAGGTTTGTTCTGGATCAGGATGATGGCAGGCGCAGCGCTGTTGCTGACGTTTTGGGTTAGCAGCGCGTTGGCGCAGAACAGTTACCGTGTCGAGGCGCTGGCCGAGGGGGTTTACGCGGCGATCGCGGTCCCCGGCGGACGTGCGACCTCCAACGGTCTGATCGTGGTTACCCATGACTGGGTGCTGGCGTCCGGCGCACACATGACGCGCGACGCAGTGACCGACCTGCTCGCGGCGGTTGCCGAGGTGACACCACGGAGGGTCGACTACTTCGTGCTTCCGCATCACCATCGTGGCTTCGCCTTTACCGACTTCGACTTCCCCCCCACCATGCAGGTCCTGATGTCCGGGCAGACCTGGGCCGGTCTGCAGAGCGAGGTCCCGGCGGTCATCTACCCGACGCTGTTTTTCAGTGAGGGACTAACCCTCAAGTCGGCACAGCAGAGCGTGGTACTTAGCAACATCGGCCGTGGGCATGCCGAAGGGGACGTGATCCTGTACCTCCCCGAAAGCGGTATCCTGTTTACCAGCGACCTGCTGTATATCGACAGTATCGGCTTTCTTGGCGACGGTCACATGGAGGACTGGGTGTTGGCTCTCGAGTTCATCCAGCAGCTCGCACCGGCCAAGGTTGTTCCGGGCTACGGTGGGGTGAGCGATGTGAAGGAAGTGGCGAAGTTCAAGGAGTTTCTGCGCGATTTTCTTTCGGCGGTGTTGCTGCTGCTCGAGAAGGGGCAGCCGCTGGAGCAGGTCAAGAAGGAGTTCCGTTTGCCAAAGTACGAGAAGGTCCCAGGGTTTCAGCAGTTTCGGGATGTGAACCTGGAGCGGGCCTATCGTGACCTGCAGGAAGGGGTCCTCAGCCGCTAGAGGGGCGCGGAAGGGGGCTCGTGCAGCTGTTCGGGGCAGATAAGTTTACTGCCAGTCGGAAGGCAGTGATAAAAAAAGGGCGACCGAAGGGTCGCCCTTTTTTTATTTTGCGGAAGGGTCAGCGCTTGCTTTCCTCCTCCTCGTAGCTGCGGCGTATCAGCAGGGCGACGCCGCCGGTGAGCAGCAGCAGCGCGACGATGACGGCACCGATCACCTTGCGCTGGGTCAGCTCGGTGTGGGTAGCGTCTATGTCGCCCTGGATGGCGTCAATCCGTTCGGCAAACTTCGTGGTCTCGGCCTCGACCTGTTCCACGTCGACCGAGTGGGCCAGGCGTCGGTAGTCGTTGCGGACCGCAAACAGTGCGTCCTGCTTGTCACGTACCACCACGCCGAGGCGGAACAGGTCAGCGAGCTCCTGCTCGAGCCCGGTCATGCTGCTCTCGGTCTTGGCCAACGCCTTTTTGAGCCGCTCGGCGCGCTCGTATCTGTGGCAGTTGCTGCACAGCTGCGGATCGATCAAGTCGAGGCTGGCCGCGGCTACGCGATGGTTGCTGTGGCAGTTGACGCAGTGCGGCCCCCCCTCGAGGCGTGCCTGGCCGTGTGCGCTGGCCAGGTAATCATCACGTACGCCGATGTGACAACGGCCGCAGAAGTCGGGAATCTCCGTCGAGTCCGGGGCGCCGATGAAGCCGCTTTCGGGGGCCATGGCGAGTCCGAAGTCCGACGGGTTACCGCCGTGGCAGTTGTGGCACGAGATACCGTTGGCGGCGTGGATGCTTTCCCGCCACAGCGCGACCGGTTCCGACAGCTGGCGTTCCAGGTTGGCGTGGCATTGCAGGCAGACACTCTCCTCGTTGGCCAGAGCAGCCGGTGGAGCCAGGAACAGGGTCAGGGCGGTCAGACAGGCCAGGGTCAACGACAGGTGATGACGGATCATGAGTAATGCCCCCAGACGGAGATGGCCACGAACAACACGAGACCGAGTACATAACAGGTGACAAACAGTGGCCGCTTGGCCGGCCTCCGTTCCGGGCCGCGGTCGATAAACGGCAGCAGCGCGAGGAACGTCATGAAACCACCCTGGATGCCGAGACCGATGATTTCGCTCGGGAAAATCTTCAGGGTCTGGTAGGCCCATAAGAAGTACCACTCCGGCTTGATGTGTTCCGGGGTCAAAAACGGGTCGGCGGCTTCCAGGGCGGCCGGCGGGATAAAGATCTGCGGCACGAAGAAGACCACCGAGAGCATCGCCGCCAGGGCGAAGCAGATCACCGCGACCTCTTTGGCCATGTAGTTGGGGAAGAACGGAATGCCGCCGGGATGGTGCTCATGCGCAAAGCTGAGCGGGGTCTCCGCCAGGCGGTAGGTGTCGCCGAAGGGCGGGGTGGAGATGCCGATGCGTCTTACGCAGAACAGGTGGAATCCGACCAG
>PKUI01000107.1 GCA_002869605.1 Desulfuromonas sp.
ACTTGATCGTCCTGCGTGCGCAGCGGCAGGATGATCTCGGAGCAGCCCTGGTTCTTGACATACGGGGCCACGGCCGCGGTCAGCGGATCGAGCCGCGTATCGGTGACCAGTCGGTCGGTATCAATGTCCTCGTAGAGCTGTTTCGAAACCTCTGCCGGGAGCTGGATGACCGGGCCCGCCTGTTCGGGGCCCTCGGGTCTGACCACGGCGAGATGGCTCATGGTGGATGCCTGGGGGTCACTGAGACCGAGGACCAGGGCGTCGACGGGCAGGATGGAGCGCAGGTAAAGCAGGCAGCGGTGCAGGGCCACCTGGATGTCGAGGCTGCTGCAGATGGCCAGCGTGACTTCACGAAAAAATTTGTTGGGATCAATCGGTGTCATCGGTTCTCTCGCTGGGGGTAGGTTTTTACCATATGCGGCAGTTTAGCTTCCGATTGCCGTATGGGGCAACTGTAATTGCCGTATATGGCAATTAATCTTCATTAATGCTAGATAAGTTGCTGTAATTGTTGCGTTTGTGTTTTTGGCATAAAATGCGCAATTTGCCGCCGTGGAGATTTGCATGAGGAATGAAGGAGGCATTATGCGATTTTGGAAGAGCTGGGGCATATCGGCCGTACTGCTGGTAGCCCTGATCCCGATGACGGTACAGGCGGCATCACTATCCGGCCGCGCCAGTACCGTCCTGGAGTGGTTTGACAACGCCGATGAGGACACCGCTATCGGAGCGTATCAGTATCTGAATTTGAATGCTCGCGACCTGCCCGGCGGGCTCACGTTTCAGGGCTACGGTCGGGTTGCGGAGGATTTGAAGAACGAGGTCGATATCGACAGTCGCCTCTACTACGCCTATCTCGACAAGCAGAACCTGATCGGCAACCTGGATGCGCGTCTGGGGCGACAGTTCGTCGCGACGACCGCCGGAGCGTCGCTGCTCGACGGTCTCAAACTCGATTACGACGGACTCGGACCCTTTGCCCTGTCGCTGTACGGCGGCGGAGACGTCAGCTACTACGAAGGGTACGACAGCAAAGACTGGCTGGCGGGTGTCGAGGGCTCTTTTTCGCCCTTTAAAAGTCTGAAAGCTTCGCTCTCCTACCTGCAGCAGTGGGAAGAGGGTGAGCTGGCCAAGGAGCTGATCGGTTTCGACTTCGACTACGACATTAAGCAGTCTCTCAACCTCTACAGCGAGGTTCAGTACAGCTGGCTCACCGACGAGGTGACCTACTTTCTGGCGGGCGCCAACTTTCATCGCAGCCGTAACTGGAGCCTGCGCGGTGAATATCTCTATTCCCTACCGGTTTTTTCCTCCACCAGCATCTACTCGGTGTTCGCAACCTCGGAATACCAGGAGGCCAGTCTCGAGGCGACCTACCGGCTGACCAAGGGGCTGCGCACCTTTGTGCGCCTGAGCAATGAATTCTACGACGAATTCGACGACGCGCAGGTCGCGGAACTCGGCATCGAGAAGCTGCGCAGCGGCAAGTTCTCCGGCTACCTGGTCGGTACCTGGCGTGACGACGAGGAGGGTCAGGACCTCTACGGCGCCAAGGTCCGTGCCGCCTACCTGTTGCATCCCAAGTTTGAGGCGGGGGTCGGGGCCCACATCGACGTCCTCGAGCGTCGTCTTGACGACGATGACGAGACCACCAGCAGCCGCGTTTGGGCCGACTTTACCTCCCACCTGACCCGTACGGTCAGCCTGCAGGGCAAGGTTGAGCGTATCGAAAGCGACCTGTGGTCCGAGTATTACCGCGGTCGGGTTCGACTGAACATTTCATTCTGAGCAAGGAGCTTCATCGATGCGTGAACTTATCAATATAACGGCCATGCTGGCATGTTTTGCACTCATCAGTATCGTTTCGATCTGGTGGGTCGTGCCTGCCGTGGCCCGGGTTACATTTGACCATGGATTCCACCAGAGCCAGGTTGCCGAGCAGGACTGCAGTACCTGCCACCTCGCCGGTGCGCAGAAAGTCATCCCGGACGAAGCGGTCTGCCTGCAGTGCCACAAGGGCTCGTTTGTTGAAAACGTTGTCATCCCCACGCCCAAGACGCACGGACCCCTCTGGGGCTTTAACCATCGCTCGTTCGCCAAGGGGGCCGAGGCCAATTGCGCCGAATGCCACCAGCAGTCTGAATGCCTGGAGTTCCATCAGGCCGGCTTCGCTGACGAGATGGGTGCTTTCGGCAACAACCTTGACAACGTGCATCGTAGCGACTTCCAGGTAAGCCACCCGATCGCGGCGCGTACCGATCCACAGTTGTGCATCAGCTGCCATGAAAACAGCTTCTGCGTCGATTGTCACAACACCTTTGCCCCTTCGGATCTGGCCCTCGATTCTCATCGACGTGGCTGGAGCGATATTACGGTTGCAGGAGCATCGCATGCCAACTTCAGCGAAAACAGTTGTGAGAGTTGTCACCAGAACTCGGTGCTTCCCAGTCATGAATGGTCCGCACGCCATAGCCGCGAAGCAAGAAAAAATCTGATGACCTGCCAGGCCTGTCACCCGGAAGGGGATGTCTGCCTTCAGTGTCATGGCACGGTCAGCGGGTTAAAGATCAATCCCCATCCGGCCGACTGGGATGATTTTTCAGAACGCTTGGAGCGCGCAAGCGGGGGCAAAACCTGTCGCAAGTGCCACTAGTAAAAAGCTTAAACAACTTTAGGAGGTTACAATGATGAAGAAGAACTACATTACATGGTTAGCCATGGCCTTACTGCTGACCATACTCACCGCTTGCGGCAGCAACCGTGAAACAGACGGCAACATCGCTACTGAAACTGACCTGGGTGTCGATCCCCAGAGCGGCATAGCGTATGCCGGTACCACCGCCTGTCTGAGCTGCCATGAATCCTTCTCTTGGAGTGCAACTGAAGTTGCCGAATATCTCGAAGGGACTCACGTCGTAAACCATGCCACCAATTACGGCTATGAGTACATGGTCGATAACGGTTGTGTTCAATGTCATGACCCTGTCGGCGACAGCCCTGGTGTCTCAGGTGTTACGGGGACTGAAGTCGTTGCCATGGGATGTGAAAACTGCCATGGAGCTGGCGGAGAGCATTATGGTGTCGGCCCAATGCCGATACCCAACCCGGGTGCCGCTACCTGTGGTGAATGCCATTCGACCCTGCCCGACAGCCACCTCGGCTATCATCCCGAGGCAAATAATCTCGTAGAGGCTTACCTGGCTTCTCCGCATGCAACCTCTATCAACGATCACAACTACGTTGAGGGTAGTGATACGGACGTGCGTGCCCGCTGCTCCAAGTGTCATACCGATGAAGGCGCCAAGCTCTACAAAGATATTCAGGGTGATAGCGACGTGATGCATTCACTTGATTCGAACCCCTCCGTTGCCGAAGCCACTCCGGTTCAGTGTCGCACCTGCCACAACGCGCACAGCCCGAGTGAGCTGCTGCTGGAAAATGTCACCGATACTGACGGAGTCGTTACCGAGTCGGCAGAATATCGTACCTGCACCAACTGCCACCAGAGTGCAGACGCCTATCATGATCCGGCGACCAATCCCTACGGAGCGATGGGTGAGATTATCACCGATACACACTTCGATGATGGGAGCGCTACCGGTTACAATATCGATCCGGCTGACGAGCGGGCTTGCCGTAAATGTCACAACGTGCATGCTGCCGACACCACGATTAACAACCAATGGGCGACAACAGGGCATGCGGACCTGAATGCCCAGGCGTTCAATATTTATCTGCCGGGGATTCTTAATCTCGATATGCAACGTATGGCCGGTTGCCAGGAATGCCATTCGGCCACCGCGGCGACTATGCTGTTTGAAGCCTACGAGAACGGCGACACCTATACCGATCCTTTAGATGAAATCAGCGGCCCGGCCCGTGAAGTGGTCTATTGTACGGTCTGTCACACCAACAACGCCGGCGGTCTGCGTGCGCCGGGTGCGATTACCACCCACTACCATGCCGCAGGCACCGACGATTACGCTCAGATCGATGCCGTCAACGGTTCCAACTTGTGCCTGGCCTGCCATGCCGGCAAGCGCAGCGGCGAGGACATCAAGGATGGCGTGAACGCCATCACCGCCCGCGCCACCTCGCACTATCTGCCGGCCGGTGGCGTGATGTTCGGTCAGATCGGCTACCACTTTGACCACCTCGATTCCACCCTGGTTTACACGGAGACGCGACACAAGCGTCTTGGGGATGCGAGCTATGACTGGGCCGACTACCCCTACAAGACCTTGAATGCAGACCAGATCGCCGCTATCCAGGGTTCGGGCAACGGCCCCTGCGTCGCATGTCACATGGCCGACGGCAGCGACAGCCACCTCTACTCGGCATTCACCGATAACACGGAGCTCGGCCTGCCCGACCTCTGCTACAACTGCCACGCCAACGACCCGGCAGCCGGTCACTACTACAAGAGCAAAGAAGTGCTGGAGAACGAGATCAAGCCTGGCTATCTCGCAACCCTGGCCTACATCGAAGCAATGATGGCTGACGGTACCCAGAACTACACCGGCGGTGTTCTCACCCAGGCTGCCGCAGGCCAGTTCCAGCGTGACGGACTCAACCTTGACCCTGCTGCGCAGGCCGATGAAGACCTGGCCGGTGCACTGTTCAACTACAAGTTGTTCAAGGATGATCATGCAGGTTACGTTCATAACCGCTACTATGCCAAGCAGCTTCTGTTCTATTCGATTGACTACCTCGACAATGGGGTCATCGATGGCAGCATCACGGTGAACGATGCGATTGCGGCCGAGTGGCTCGACGCAGATGCGGCAACTGCCGGTATCCAGCGCAGGTAAAACCACGCACCACTAAAAAATGCAGCCAGGCACAACGCCTGGCTGCATTTTTTTATTGCTGCGGCGCTGAGCTACCGATACAGCAAGAAAGTTCATCTACAGATGTCTGCCTACGGGTTAACGGGAAAAATGAATGCTGGCAAGCTGAGTTCCGATCTGGAATGGGCGTTATGTTCCGGAGGACTCAGTTTGGTTTATCAACCCCAGGTGTCCCTCTCGGACCAGCAGATAACAGGTCTCGAGGCTTTGGCGCGCTGGAACCATCCTGGCCAGGGAGAGATTCCTCCCGGCCTGTTTATCGAGGTGGCAGAGAAAGCATGCCTGATGCCAAGCTTTACCCGTTGGGTGCTCAGCGAGGCCTGCCAGCAGAACGTCCTTTGGCAGAGACGAGGCTGCCCACCGTTGCGGGTTGCGGTCAATGTGTCGCCGAGTAACTTTTCCGACCCCGGGTTTGTCGATGATGTGGCGGACATTCTCGAACAGACAGGTCTGGAGCCCTGTTGGCTGGAACTCGAGCTGACGGAGTGTGCGATAGTGAAAAACCGGGAAGCGGCGGCATTGAGCATGCAACGGCTGTCTGCCATGGGGGTGTCGCTGGCCCTTGACGATTTCGGGTCGGGGTACGCGTCGCTGAGTCATTTTCGGCACTTTCCGATCAACCGCTTGAAACTCGACCGTACCTTTGTGCGTGATCTCCCCGGGGCATGTGGCAGGAAAGAGCAGCTGCTGGTCGAGGCGATCATGCTGTTTGCACGTCACATGGGTCTTGATACGGTCGCCGAAGGGGTTGAAAACGAGTCACAACGTAAACTTTTGAGAGAGATCGGCTGCCTTGTCGGGCAGGGTTTTCTGCTCGGAAGACCGATGACCGTCGACGAACTGGACACGGTCTACCAACCTTCGACTTTCGACACCTCCTGTTGGGGCCGCGGGGTCCCGACAACCTTGTTGGTCTAGCTTTCGGGTTGCTAAGTGTCTGTTTTGTCAGTAAAAAACTTTGATGTGGTGAATAGATGGAATACAAAATTCAAACGCCCCAAAATGGTGACTATGTTTTAGTGAAAGTATATGGAGATGTCACGATAGGCATGGCATCTGAATATGCTAAGAATGCAACCACTGAGGGCACCAAAGCTGGGATTAACAAAATGTTGGTCGATGTTCGTGGCTACAGAAGTGCCACAAAAGTTTTGGATGAATATACCTTTGCACACGGGAATGCGGAGAAAGTTGGCATTTCTCGGGCGTGGAAAATTTGTATACTGTGTGACGTTGGTGATGAAAGTTTCGAGTTCCTAGAAATAGTGATGCGCAATGCAGGATATAATTATCAAGTTATATATGATGAGGGAAAAGCCCTCGAGTGGCTGAGTTCTGGTTATAGCAGGAATCCCAATCACTTCGGCTATCAGTAACCACCGCTTGGCGGTCTTGCCGGCATGGCGAGTGGTCATAAACGAAGAATAAACTTCAAGACAAAAAGGTCGCCTTTTCCAGGGCGACCTTTTTTGTTCAGTGTTGTTAGTGCTTGGCGTAACGACTTGGCTGCATTGTCAGGCCTCTAGAACAATTGCGCATAGGTGACGTAAAAACGACCCGGCCTTGATTGGCAAGTTGTTTCACTTCCTGATTAAAGGGTGTGATGGCCTAGACTTGAACCACCGAAACCACCTCGGGGATTCCTGCCTTGAGGGTTCTCTCGATCCCCATCTTCAGGGTCATGGTCGACATCGGACAGGACCCGCAGGCGCCGGTCAACTTGACGCTTACGATACCATCTTCCCCGACTTCGACTAGTTCCACATCGCCACCATCGGCCTGCAGAGCGGGGCGAATACGTTCAAGAGAATCCATAACGCGTTGTTTCATTGGTTTCATCCTTTTAGATAGGGTTCAAGGTTGATCAGTCAAGGATCACTGAGAGCATCGACATGCTGCCGCCGTCAAAGCCCTCGAGCGCAAAGGTGACGTGATCGTCGGGTCTTTGGAGCGCGGCGAGATAGAGCAGCGGCAGGTAATGATCCGGCGTGGGCGCCGACCACGCCGCCATCTTGCTGGAGCCCAGGTACTCGACAAGCCGCTCGGGCGTGCCTGAAACGAGTTGTTCGCGATTCCAGTTCTCGAACGCGACGGCCCACTCGGGAGGCGCCACTTGCGGGTTCTGCCAGTTGTAGGCCATCAAGTTATGCACCAGGTTACCGCTGGTCAGGACCAGGATCTGCTCATCGCGTAGCGGGGCGAGTTTCTGCCCGAGGCGAAAATGCTCGGCCGGGCTCATGCGCTGGTCAATGCTCAGCTGGATGACCGGGATCTCGGCATCGGGATAGAGATGGCGCAGGACACTCCAGGCGCCGTGATCGAGGCCGCGCTGTGCATCCGGCTCAAATCCGTCCTCGCCGAGCAGCGCCAAGACCCGCTCCGCCAGCTCCGGGCTTCCGGAGGCCGGGTATTCGACCTGGAAGAGCTGCTCGGGAAAGCCGTAGAAGTCGTGAATCGTCGCCGGGTGAGCCGTGGTGCTGACCCTGCGTGTCGGGGCATACCAATGCGCCGAGATGGCCAGGATCGCACGCGGTTTTGGCAGGTCGTTGCCGAGCTGTTGCCAGCCCTGTGTGTAGAGGTTGTCTTCCAGGGTGAGCATCGGGTTGCCGTGGCCGAGGAACAGGGCCGGCATTTTCGGGTTTTGAGCGGATGACATCATGGAGCTCCTTACGGGTTTAAAAAGGCCGGGAGGAGGGGAGGCTTCCGAACCTCCCGGCAACGTGAATTGATCCATTCTGAACAGATCAATTCAACACCAAAACCTTCTATTTGGCTACTGCGCGATCAAGCGACCATTTGCCACCGCCGCTGATCATCAATGCCAAGGCCATGCCGACGACCAGCAGGTGGAACTCGAACCCTTCGCCCGCTTGCTGACCGGACCAGTTCATGAAGAAACCGTTTTGGGTGTGGGCCATCAGGGCCGCAACGCCGATGGTGGTGCCGACGCCGAACGCGGCAATTCGGGTTGTCAGGCCGACGATCAGGCCGAGGGCGCCGAACGATTCGGCGATGATCGCTAGCAGTGCGAAGGCGGCCGGGATGCCCATCGACTCGGTGAAAAAGCCCATGGTGCCGCTGAAGCCGTAGCCGCCGAACCAGCCGAGCAGCTTCTGGGCGCCGTGAGGGAAGATCACCAGCCCCAGGGTGACGCGGATGATCAGGGAACTCCAGTTGTTATTGGTTGCAAAGATTTTCTTGTACATTTCTTTCTCCTTTAATCAGTCGTTGCTTGATTTTGGTGTTGCGCTGACCCTGTTGCGGTCATGCGAAGCTTATTTCCGGACCCAGGGGAACGATCCCGAGGGGGTTGAGTGTTTTCAGGTTGTAATAGCCGTGCTTGATGTGCTCGAGGTTGACGGTTTTCGCTACGCCCGGTAAGGCGTAGATGCGTTTCATGTAGGCCCACAGGTTCGGGTAGTCGCTGATCTGCCGGCGGTTGCACTTGAACAGCCCGTAGTAGGCGGCGTCGAAGCGTACCAGGGTGACGAAGACCCGGATGTCGGTTTCGCACAGCTGGTCTGCGACCAGGTAATCCCGGCCCGCAAGACGTTGCTCCAGGGCGTCGAGGGTTGAGAAGACCTGGTGATACGCCTCCTCATAGGCCGCCGGGCTCTGCGCAAACCCGGCCCGATACACACCGTTATTGAGACGTTCATAGGTCTCTTTATTGAGGGCGTCGATTTCGGCGGCATGCTCCTGCGGGTAAAGATCCGGTGGCGTACCGGTGGTCAGCGCTGAAAAGCTGGTGCCGAGCATGCGCAGGATATCGGCTGATTCGTTGTTGACCATGCACTCCTGTTGTTTGTCCCACAATACCGGCACCGAGACCGCACCGCTGAAGTGCGGATCGTTGCGGGTATAGACCTGGTGCAGGTAGTCGGAACCGAACAGGTGATCATCCGTTGCCCCGGGGAAACCGCCGAAGGACCAGCCCCGGTCGGTTAGTGTCGGGTTGACGATCGAGACACTGATCGCCTCCTGCAGACCTAACAGGCTGCGTGCCATCAGGGTACGGCAGGCCCAGGGGCAGATCAGGGCGACATAGAGATGGTAGCGGTCCGCCTCGGCGGCGAATCCGCCCCGGCCGGTCGGTCCGGGGCGGCCGTCGGGGGTGATCCAGTTGCGGATCGTCGAGGTCGGCCGGAGAAAGCGCCCCTTGGGGTCGGTTTTCTGGTCTGTTTTCCACTTGCCCTGCCATTGACCGTCGATCAACATGATGTTTCTCCCCGCTTACAGTCGGTGCTTCCTTGTTGTTAGGCTGCCAGCCAGTTAGGTGCGATGCCGGTACCCTGGCCCAACATGTAGCCGAACTGGATGTTCATGTAGCCGAGCGGTTCCAGGTAACGGGCGTTGGAGAGGGGCCCCGCAGCGCGGGCTTCCAGGCCGATCTCCTCGGCCAGCTGCATGACCTTTGTGCGGGCCTCTTCGCTATCGGAGGCGACGTAGGTCTGGAGTTTCTGTCCGTTGATCTTGAGACCGCTTGCATAGTGCTGGGCGAAGATGGTGTTGAACGCCTTGACCACGGTTGCTCCCGGTGCCGCGGCGGCGATGGACTCGGCTGCCGAGCTGCTGTGACCTACCTGCAGGGCCGAGAAATCTTCCGTCACCGGGTTGGAAACGTCGATGATGACTTTGCCATCCCAGTCGGCCCCTTTGGCAACCTCCAGGGAAGCGTTGTAGGGGGTGGCAAGGACCACGATTTCCGCCTCACGTGCCGCCGTGGAAAGTTCTGCACCCTGAACCTGGGCGCCCTCTGCCTGCAGTTTTTCGGCCGCCGCGTTGCCGCCATTGCGGTCAACTACCAGGACCTTGTGTGAGGTTTTGGACAGCACTTGGGCCAGCCCCGATCCGATATTTCCCGTGCCGATGATTGCGATGGTCATTTTTTCCTCCAATTAAGTGATGAACCGTTTGTTCGGTTGAGTGAATGGCCTTGTATGGGAAAACTATCGGCCTTTTTACTTTTCAATGCAATGACGTAGATGTAGAATGACTATCAACATAATGTTCCTAATTATTGGAGGAGGTTTCCATGGATCTAGTCGATGGACTGAAGGCGTTTGTGGCGACAGCGCAGACCGGTTCCTTTACCGCGGCCGCAGAGCGTCTTGGTGTTTCTAATCGTCTGACCTCGAAGTATGTCGCGGAGCTCGAAGGTCGTATCGGTGCGCGTCTGCTGCAACGTACGACGCGCAAAGTCGGGCTGACGCCTGCCGGCCAGGAGCTGTTGAGCCGGGCACCGGCCCTGCTGGAAGAGCTCGACGACATGATCGACCTGATCTCGGATCAGTCGCAGGGGTTATCGGGATTACTGCGCGTTTCGGCGCCGGTGACCTTTGGCGAGATTTACATCAAGGATCTGCTGGGGCGCTTTGCGGAACTGCATCCGGGGCTGTCCATCGACCTGCATATGAATGACGCCGTCGTCGACCTCGCGACCGGCGGATTTGACCTGGCTTTCCGCATCGGCACCTCAGATGTCTCCTCACTCAAGGTGCGCAAACTGGGGGTCAGCAGAAGCAGCCTCGTCGCATCGCCGGATTACCTGGAGAGGCATGCTGCACCCCGCACCCCTGAGGAGTTGCACGAGCACGTCTGCATTGTCGATACGAATCGGCGTGAAGCGCAGTGGGTATTTATCCAAGGGGATGAGGAGATTCACTTCACGCCGCCGCGACGCTACATGGTCAATAGCGCGTTGGTCGCCAGAGACTGGGCGAAACAGGGGCTCGGCATTACCCTGTGCCCCGACTTTGCCTTGCAAAATGACCTCAAGGAGGGGCGGCTGGTGCCACTGCTTGAAAACTATGCCAAACTCGAGCACCTTTTCAGCGTGGTCTACCTCGAGGGGAACATCCTGCCGCGCAAGGTGCGGGCGTTGATTGATTTTGCGCTCGAAGATGTGCGGAGCTTCAGCCAGGGATGAGGGCGCGATTGCCGGGACGATGACGCGCCAGGAGGCCAGAAACGCTATACAGGAACAATTGAGAATAAAACATGGAAGGTCATTCTATATAATCTCCATTGTGTGGATAGGTGGATGGGGGCATATTCGACCCATGACGAACATTCATCCGGCCCCCAGGGGCACTAATCACGAGGAGAAATAGAAATGAAAGCGATCTTTAGATTGGCCACATCGGTTGTCAGCCTGAGCCTGTTGATGGCTTTAAGTGTTCAGGCAAGTGATAAAAACGCCGCAATGAACGCGGCTCTGGTCGAACTTGCTGCCTACCAGGCTCAAGAACAGAGGGTTGATGAGCGCCTGACGACCTTCGATACCCTCGATTTCGAGGTGTTTACCGGCCAGCAGTGGCAGCGCCTGCACGAAAGCCATGCGGATGACATCGTCGTGCACTGGCCTGACGGCCGCACCACCACCGGGATCGACGTGCATATCGAAGACCTTAAGGCCTTCTTCGTCTATGCCCCCGATACCCGCATCGAAACGCACCCGGTCCGTTTCGGTCAGGGCGAGTTGACAGGGGTTATCGGCGTCATCGAAGGGACCTTCTCTGGGCGTATGCCGATCGGCGACGGCAAGTTTATCGAACCGACGGGTAAACCGTACAAGTTGACCATGGCCACCATCGGGCATTGGAATGATCAGGGTGTGATGGACGAGGAGTACCTGTTCTGGGACAACCTGACCTTCATGAAGCAGATTGGTCTGGTGCAGTGACCTTCGCGTACACAGGGTAGAAACAAAGGTCGCCTCCCAATGGAGTCGGCCTTTGTTGATTAGAAGTACCTTCTTTTAACTTGGGATCACTTTGGCTGTTTTTCCCTAAAGTAAAGCTGGTTTCCATAAGAAACTTAACCAAACAGGAAAAATAAAGGAGTTGGACATGTCAGAAAAAATTCTTGTCACCGGCGCGAGTGGACAGCTCGGGCACCTGGTGGTCGATGCACTCCTCAAGAAGGTTCCGGCCAAGCAGATCGTAGCAGGAGCACGTAACCTCGAAAAGGCCGGGGACCTGTCTGCCCGGGGTGTCGAGGTGCGGGTGCTGGACTACTCCCGCCCGGAGAGCCTGAATGCAGCCCTCGAAGGTATCGACAAGCTGCTGCTGATCTCTTCAAGCGAGATCGGTCAACGGGCCGTGCAACACCAGAACGTGATCACTGCGGCGCAGAAGGCTGCGGTTAAACTGCTCGCCTATACCAGCGTGCTGCATGCCGACAGCTCGGTGCTCGGCCTGGCCGAAGAGCATCGGCAGACTGAACAGGCACTCAAGGCATCCGGGCTTCCGTATGTGCTGCTACGAAACGGCTGGTACACGGAAAACTACGCCGTGTCGGTGCCGGGCGCCGTCGAGAACGGTGCGTTTGTTGGGAGCGCCGGGACGGGGCGGATTGCTTCGGCAGCCCGCCAGGATTACGCGGAGGCCGCGGCGGCCGTGCTGGTGAGCGGTGAGTCGCAAGCCGGCAAGGTCTACGAGTTGGCCGGCGACAGCGCCTATACGCTAGCAGAACTGGCGGCAGAGATCTCTCGCCAGGTCGGCAAAGAGATTCCCTATAAAGATCTTCCTGAGACAGAGTACCAGGAACTGCTCATCCAGGTCGGCTTGCCGGAGCCTGTTGCAGCACTTATGGCAGACTCGGATGCCGGAGCCGCCAAGGGGGCGCTGTTCGATGAGAGCCACACGCTGAGTCGCCTGATCGGGCATTCGACCACATCGCTTGCGGCGAGTATCACCTCCGCTCTTAAGGGTTGACGGGCAGCACGCGTACAGAAGGAGTCGCTGCCCGTGGAGGGGAGCTATCTGGAGACAAATAGGGGCCCGCAGCTGGTTGTTGCGGGCCCTCTGCGTTGCTGGTGGAGCTTGCCGAACAGAGGCTCGCAGGCAGAAATCACCTGCGGGCATGAGTTTCTTCTGTGAAGTGAAGGATATCTGCTACTATGCAAAATTAAAGGGGGTTTGGTTTTTCTGCCCCGTGTCATTTAAGGAATAATCTTCGGGGAGCGACATGTCGCGAACGACGACCTTCACGGATACCTTGTTTCAACGCCTCGATCGGCTCATGCCGCGCAACCTGCAGGTCAAGCTTAGCCTGCTGGTGACGAGCCTGCTGATCCTGTTGGTAAGCCTGATCAGCCTGCTGTTTACCGATATCAGCCGCAACAGCCTTAAGGGGCAGATCGGCCGCCGGGTTCTTGAGGTCGCCGAGACCGTGGCGCTCGATCCCGACATCCGCGGCGGTCTCGAAGCGGGTAACCAGCCGCAGGTGCAGAGACGCGCCGAGGCGATCCGCGTGGCGACCGGCGCCGAGTACGTGGTGGTCGGCGACCGCAACGGCATCCGCCTCTCCCACCCTGATGAAGAGAAGATCGGCCGGCGCTTCGTCGGCGGCGACCTCGAGCCGGCGTTGAAGCAGGGCACGTCCTACACCTCCGAGGCGGTCGGCACCCTAGGACCCTCGCTGCGCGGCATCGTCCCGGTGCGCGGGGGAGAAGGGGCGATTATCGGTTTCGTCGCCGTTGGCCGCCTGCTGAGCAGCATCGAGGAGTCGGTCTGGTCACAGCAGAAGACCATCTACAGCTACGTCGCCATCGTGCTCTGCTTCGGGGTATTCGGCGCCGTGATCATCGCCCGTGGTCTCAAGCAGGCGATCTTTGGTCTCGAACCGCATGAAATTGCGGCCCTGTATCGTGAGCGGAGCGCCATCATCGGCACCATTCGCGAGGGGGTGATCGCCACCGATGCCAGCGGCAGCCTGACCTTGGTCAACCAGGCCGCCTGTGGCTATCTTGGTGAGGCCTGCGACGGCGAGTTGCGTGGCCGCCACCTGGGCGAAATCTCACCCGACGGGCCGCTGGCGCATGCGCTCGCCGAGGAAAAGCCGGTGTTTGACCGCGAGATCGAACTGCGCGGCCGGATCATGGTGGTAAATGCCCTGCCGCTGGCCGCCGGCGGCGCGGTGGCGAGCTTCCGCCCCAAGGACGAGCTCGACGTGCTGACGCGCAAGGTCTCGCACCTCGAGGAATACTCCGAAATCCTGCGCGCCCAGACCCACGAGTATTCGAATAAGCTCTACACCATCGCCGGCTTGATTCAGATCGGAGCCCACCAGGAGGCGCTGGAGCTGGTGATGACCGAGGTCAGCGGCTACCAGGAGCTGATTCAGACCCTTGCCGCGGCGGTCCCCGACCCGGTGGTCGCCGGCCTGATCCTCGGCAAGTTCAATCGCGCCCGCGAGCTGAAGGTGCGCCTGCTCTTCGACCCCGATAGCAGCCTGCGCGATTTGCCCGCACAGCTCGAGCGCGAGCCGCTGGTGACGATCCTCGGCAACCTGCTCGACAACGCCTTCGAGGCGGTGCGCGAGGTCGACACGCAACGGGAGGTGCGGCTGTTTCTCACCGACCTCGGCCCCGAGCTGATCCTCGAGGTCGAGGATTCGGGGCCGGGGATTGACCCGCAGGTTGCAGCCAGCCTGTTTGCCAAGGGGGTATCGACCCGTAACGGTCTCGGCCGTGGCATGGGGCTGCACCTGGTCGAGCAGGCCGTGCAGCGTCTTGGTGGCCAGATCAGCGTCGGCGAGGGGGATCTCGTCGGGGCGCTGTTCGTGGTCAGCATTCCCAAGCAGATCAAGGAGCAACAACCATGAGCGAAGCCATCATCCGCCTGATGATCGTCGAGGACGACTTGCGCATCTCCGAGCTGCACCGGCGCTTCGTCGAGAAGACCGAGGGCTTCGAGGTGGTCGGAGTCGCCAACACCATCGCCGGGGCGAGCGAGATGGTCGAACTGCTCGCTCCCGACCTGATCCTGCTCGACCTGTTCTTCCCGGAGGGGAGCGGTATGGAGTTGCTGCGCGAACTGCGCGCCGGCGAACAGCACGTCGACGTGATCCTGATCACCGCTGCCCGCGAGGTGAGCGCGCTGCAGGAGGCGCTGCATGGTGGGGTCTTCGACTACCTGGTGAAGCCGGTCTACTTCGACCGCTTCCAGGAGGCGCTGGCCAAGTACCGCGACTACCATGGGCGCATGCAGGACGGCGGGACCCTCGAGCAGCAGGAGATCGATCGCCTGCTGCAGTCCCGCAGCAGCGAAGAGGCTCCAACGCGAGGTCTCCCCAAGGGGATCGACCCGTTGACCCTGAACAAGGTGCGCCAGGTCTTTGAGGATACGGACGTCACCGATTTGAACGCCGAGGAGGTCGGCGGGCAGATCGGGGTCAGCCGCATCACCGCGCGCCGCTACCTGGAGTTCCTGATCACCGAAGGGTTCCTTGCCGCCGACCTGCTCTACGGGGCGGTCGGGCGCCCGGAGCGGCGTTATTTCAAGCGCTCTTAGCCCCCTGAACAGAATGTACAAAACTTCAACAAAGAACTCATTTTTTTAAACTTTCCCAATATTTACACCCATTTGATTCGCCTCTAAGCTGGATTCAGACAGTCACCCAAAGCAGACCGATGTGACCGTCGTTGTACCCACACCAGCCTGAGGAGGCGATTATGCTTTACATCCAATTTCTGTTCCTGCTGTTGATGCTCTATCTCGGTAGCCGTTACGGCGGCATCGGTCTCGGGGTTGTTTCCGGTATCGGCCTGGCCATCGAAGTGTTCGTGTTCAAGATGCCGCCGACCAGTCCGCCGATCACCGTGATGCTGAT
>PKUI01000108.1 GCA_002869605.1 Desulfuromonas sp.
AGACCACGTACCCTCGCTATTCCTGGCCTCGATGAGGCCGGTTTTCTGACCAGCCACTCGCTTTTGCAGCGCAAGACGTTGCCGGAATCGCTTTTGATCCTCGGCGGCGGAGTGATTGCTCTGGAAATGGGGCAGATGCTGAATCGGCTTGGTGTCCGGGTGACAATTGTCGAACGGAGTGACTGTCTCCTCAAGGAGTTCGATCGGCGCCTCTCGGAAAAGTTTCACGCCCTGCTCGAGTCCGAAGGGGTGCAGGTGGAGCTGGGGGTGGAGACTCTGCGTACCTACCGTGAAGGGGAGCAGGTGGTGATTTGCGGACGCCGCGAGAACGAGGGTTTTTGTCTGCACGCCCAGGAACTGTTGCTTGCCGTTGGCACCGCTCCGGCCAGCGAGAAACTCGGTTGTGAAGCCGCCGGGATCGCTTTGACGGAAGGTGGCTTCATCGCCGTTGATGAGGAGATGGGGACCTCGGTGCCCGGGATCTGGGCGGCAGGGGATGTAACCGGAGGCCCATTGATTGCACCGGCCGGTGCCCACGAGGCCGAGGTGGCTGTCGATAACATGCTGGAATCCGACAAGCATCGTCGGGTCGATCATCGCATGACACCGATGGCGGTGTTTACCGCTCCTGAATTTGCGGTTGTCGGGATCTTTACCCCCTCCTGGCAGCCGAGCAGTCACCAGATGGTCGATGCGTTTCTCGACCTGGAGCGGATTGACAAGGCCCATATCGTCGATCGACGACTGGGAGGGATTCTGATCTGTGCAGAGCGCGAAAGTGGTCGCCTGCTCGGGGTCCAGATGCTCGGCGACCGTGCTGCCGATGTCATCCAAGCGGCAGCCGTCGCGATACGTTGCGGTATGAGCGTGTACGACCTTGCCGATACGGTCACGGTCTACCCCTCGATCAGTGAGGGGTTGCAGTTGGCCGCGCGGGCCTGTGTGCGTAAATTGCAGGAGGCAACGTGAGAGGTTCAGCAAACAAGTAGGTATCCGGGCCCTGCCATGGCAGGGCCTTTTCATATTTGCGCCGTACCCGGCTCCTCGGCTAAGATGCGGCAACTTTCGAAGCAACAAGGAGCCGTTATGGGCTATCGAAATCTTTCAGCGTGTGTCAGCGATCTCGAACGGAGTGGTCAGCTGTTACGCATTGGCGAAGAACTGGATGCCAATCTCGAGGTTGGTGCCGTCCAGCGCCGTGTTTATCAGGCCGGTGGCCCGGCACTGCTGTTCGAAAATGTCAAAGGCTGCCGTTTTCCGATGCTGGGGAACCTGTTCGGTACTCTGGAGAGGACCCGTTACCTGTTTCGCGATGCCTTGCCGGTGATCGAGCGTTTTGTCGCCCTCAAGCTTGATCCGCGCGAGCTGCTCAAGCATCCCGGGAAGTCATTATCCGCCCTGCCGGCCGCAAGGTTTCTGCTGCCCAAAGTCGTGCGTTCCGCGCCGGTACTCGAAAACCGAACGCAACTTTCCGGTCTGCCGCAGTTGGTCTCCTGGCCGAATGACGGCGGGGCTTTTGTGACCCTGCCGCAGGTCTACAGCGAATCCCCGAAGGCATCGGGGTGGAGGCACTCCAATCTCGGCATGTACCGTGTGCAGATATCGGGCAACGATTATCAGCCCGACCGGGAGGCGGGGGTGCATTACCAGATCCATCGTGGCATCGGGATCCATCATGCCGAGGCCCTCGAGGCGGGCGAGCCCTTGCGGGTCAATGTGTTTGTCGGCGGCCCCCCGAGCATGACGGTTGCCGCCGTCATGCCGCTGCCCGAAGGGATGCCGGAGCTCTCCTTTGCGGGGCTTCTGGGACAGCAGCGAATTGCCATGACAACAGCCGCCAACGGTTTGCCGATGCCGGCCGAGGCCGATTTTGTGATCAGCGGCACCCTCGACCCGAAGCGCACGCTTCCAGAAGGTCCCTTCGGCGATCATCTTGGCTACTATTCCCTGGCCCACGATTTTCCCGTGCTGAACGTCGACGCCGTTTACCATCGGCCAGGTGCGATCTGGCCCTTCACGACCGTCGGACGGCCACCTCAGGAAGATACCAGTTTCGGGGCATTTATCCACGAGCTTACCGGGGCTCTGATCCCTGACGTATTGCCGGGAGTTGTGGCGGTACATGCGGTTGATGCCGCCGGAGTACACCCGCTGTTGCTGGCGATAGGGAGTGAACGCTATGTCCCCTATGCAGAGCAGCGTACCCCCATGGAGTTGCTGACCCAGGCGCATGCCATTCTCGGCCAGGGGCAGCTGTCGCTCGCCAAATTTTTATGGATTGCCGCTCGCGAAGATGCTCCACAGCTCGATCTGCACGATATAGAGAGTTTTTTCCTGCATATGTTGCAGCGCGTCGATTGGCGCACCGATCTGCACTTCGATACCCGGACAACGATCGACACTCTCGACTATTCCGGTACCGCTCTGAATCGTGGCTCGAAAGTCGTGGTCGCTGCGGCGGGTGCGGTGCGACGTGAGCTGGCGACCTTGCTGCCGCAAGATTTCAAGCTGCCCGAGGGGATGAAAAACCCGCGTGTTGTGCTGCCGGGGATTCTGGCGGTCGAGTGCTCGCCAGCGAGTACGGAGCGGGGACATGAAGATCAGGAGTTGCAACGTCAGCTAGAGAGCGTGCCGCTGGGTCATGCTATCAATAATTTTCAACTGGTTCTGGTCGTTGATGACAGCGACTTTGTTTCGCGGACCCTGAATAATTTCCTCTGGGTGGCATTTACCCGGGCCGACCCGGCGGTCGATATTTATGGCGTAGGAGCATTCACGACGTGCAAACACTGGGGCTGTCATGGTGCCCTGGTGATTGACGCCCGGAGCAAGCCTCACCATGCCCCCATTCTCGAGGATGTCCCTGGGGTCGAGGAAAAGGTGGATGCTCTTGGTGCGTCTGGGGGGGCTCTTTACGGCATCATTTGATCAGGCTGACAGGCGGTGGCCCGCGGTGAGAGAAGGAAGGGACTCAAGGTTTCTTAAGCAGTCGAACCGCCAGCAGCAGGACGTTTCCGTGCAGGTGGTCCCCCGGATGCCACCAAAGCAGGGGGTGTAACCCTCTTTCTGTTGAATGTGCCGGACCAACTCGTGCTTACGCATCCTGCTGATGCCTTTCAGCCCCATGGCCGAAGCTTTGTGGCGAATTTCTTTAATCGTCATCTGATTGCTCCTGTAGGGTTGGGGCGTTTGACTATTCAAACAAAGTTGAGCGTTATGTCAAAAGGGTTCTGTGGGGTTCTAGCTCGTCGAGCATTTCGCGTTCGAGGCTCATGTCGTGGACAATAACGAGCAACGTTTTTCGAGGAGGCGTGGCTCGTTGGTAGATTTGGGTACTTAAAAGTGTCCATATCGGTTTATGCTGAGCAGATAGGATTCTGAGGCAGCATTCTGCCCGGTCTGTCTCGTTCCTGGCGACTGAGGCAAACAGATCCCGAACCCAAGGTTGGTCCTGGGGATGCAGGTGGTGCAAGGCGCATGGGGAAAAATCCGTATCGGTCTGTATGGACAGGAGCGATTTTAGGTAACGATTGATCCTGAGGATTTTACCGCTACGGCTCAGTAGGGCCGCGCCGGTAGGAAGATTGTCGAGGTCAAGGGTCGGCATAGTGATTTTTGTTTCCTCGCGAGAAAGTAGCTAAAGCATATACGCTTATTGGCGAGTGTCAATTGTGTATATCATATTTTGACAATTGTCGCCCAGCAAGGGTTCCCTTTAGCTGAGGCTGGTCTAAGATTGGTAGGTTCTGGAATGCTTGGACATCAGGGGTGTAACGTGAAGCAAAATCGTCATTTTGATCTTGAAAGTGCCATCGGGAATACGCCGTTGGTTTCATTGCACGGCCTTCCCGGTCAGGGGAGTGTAACTATTCTGGCCAAACTTGAAGGGAATAACCCGGGTGGTTCAGTCAAGGATCGACCGGCCTGGTTCATGCTCAAAAGTGCAGAGGAGCTGGGGCTGCTTGGTGAGGGGAAGGTTGTCCTTGAGCCAACCTCGGGCAATACCGGCATTGCCATCGCCATGATTGGGGCCGCCCGTGGCTACAAGGTCAAGCTGGTGATGCCGGCCTGTGTCAGCCTCGAACGTCGCCGGGTCCTGGAAGCGTATGGGGCAGAATTGGTGCTGTCGCCCGCGGAAGAGGCGACCGATGGGGCGATCCGCATGGCTCATAAGATGCTTGCTGAAAACCCCGAGCTTTACTACATGCCGAACCAGTATGCCAACCCGAATAACGTCCGCGCGCATTTTGAAACCACCGGTCCTGAGATCTGGACACAGAGCGGTGGTGAGGTCGATGCGTTTGTTGCCGGGATGGGGACCTCGGGCACCCTGATGGGTGCCGGCCGCTACCTCAAGGGGCAGAACCCCGGGATACGCGTTATTGGAGTCGAGCCGACCCTGGGCCACGCGGTTCAGGGTCTTAAGAACATGCAGGAAGCCATCGTCCCGGAGATCTATCGCCGCGAGGAGCTCGATGAGGTGCTGACGGTCGAGGATGATGAAGCCTTTGACATGGCGCGGCTTCTGGCTGCCGAGCGTGGACTGTTTGTCGGCATGTCGAGCGGTGCGGCCGTGGCCGGAGCCCTCAAGGTCGCGTCACAGATGAAGAGCGGCACCGTCGTGACATTGCTGCCCGACCGGGGCGATCGCTATTTGAGCACCAACCTGTTCCGTTCCCACTGCGGGAACTGTCCCCCCTAGGAGTGGTTATGGAGCTTCCCGAGCTGGTGCGCAAAAATGCCGAGAAGCATCTGGATGATCTCTGCCTGCGGCTCAACAACGATCCCGGTGAGGAGAGCCTGTTCGGTTACAAGGTCGAAGGCGAAGCCTTGACCCTCTATTCCCGGCAGGTGCAATGTCAGCAGATGGTTACACATCCAGTGGCCCGTTTTCGCTTCAGTGGCGAGTTGGGACAGTGGGCGTTGCAGTCATTCGACGAACAGCAGCGCTGGCGCCCCTACCTGAATGCGGGGCCGAGCCTTAACCTTGCGCAGCTGATCGTCCATGTCGAGCAGGACCCTTTCGGCTTCTTCCGCGTAGAATCTCCCCCTCCCAGGCTGGCCTGAATCTAAAGGTCGCTGTATTACACCCCTTTTGATGTTAAAAGCCCATGAATAACAAGGTGTTGAGTTTTGTCTTGACATTTATATAACACTGTTTAAATATGTTTGAATTTGATCCAAATCGCTTTCAAGGAGGCAGGTGATGCGTAGATTATGCATGGCAGGGATGATATTGGTATTTGTCGTGATGTCGGCAGGTTCGGCATTCGCGGCTGGATTCGCTCTCATCGAGCAGAGCGTTAAGGGGCTCGGTACGGCATTCTCGGGTGGGGCCGCGGTGGCCGAGAACCCGAGCACGGTTTTTTTCAACCCGGCCGGGATGACGCGCCTCGAGGGGCAGCAGGCTACGGCCGGTTTGCATGTTATTGTACCGTCGGCAGAATTTGAACTCGACTCGGCGTCCAATGCGCTGACTGGGACGATCTATTCCGATGCCGCAGGTACGACGCAAAATGAAAGTGGCGAAGCTGGGCAGGTCGGAACGACACCGAATCTTTATTACACGCATAACCTGGGTAACGACTGGACGGTCGGTTTCGGGGTGAATGTTCCCTTCGGTCTTGCCACGGAGTACGACAAAGACTGGGTCGGTCGCTACCATGGCGTCAATTCGGAAGTCATGACCGTCAACATCAACCCTTCCATCGCCTATAAAGTGAATGATCAGCTGAGCCTTGGTGCCGGCGTCAGCGCCATGTACATGGAGGCCAACCTGAGTCAGATGATCGACTTCGGGCTTTCATCGGGGGTTCCGGCGCTTGCTTCTAACCCGATAGCCGATGTCTATGCCGATATTAACGCGGACAGCTGGGGTTACGGATACAACCTTGGAGCGCTCTATGAGTTCAACGAGGATACGCGGGTCGGCTTGTCGTATCGTTCCGAAGTGAAGCAGGATCTGGAGGGGGATGCTGATTTTACCACGCCCAATCTTGACGCGATCAATCCACTCCTGACCTTGGGTGCGAGTGCAGCCTTCCCCGACCAGGGCGCTTCGGGGACCATCACGCTCCCGGCAAGTGCCCAGTTGAGCGTCTATCACGAGGTGCTCCCGGGGTGGGCCGTGATGGCCGATATCATGTGGACCGAGTGGAGCAGCTTTGAGGATCTGACCATCGAGTTTGACCAGGGGATCGGTTCGGGGCTGGCCAAGAAAGCAAGTACAACCCAGGAGCAATGGGACGACAACATGCGCTACTCGGTGGGTACCGCCTACGCATTGAATGATGAGGTAACCCTGCGCGGAGGTCTTGCCTACGACGAGACACCGATTCCGGACGAATACCGTACGCCGAGAATCCCGGGGGCCGACCGCTTCTGGATAGCCTTGGGTGGTGGCTATGCGATCGATGCTTGGAGTGTTGATGTTGCTTATGCACATCTGTTTGTCGATGATGGTGATGTCGATCTGCAGGCAGGGACGGACCCTACTGCGGATGAGTTTGGGCGTGGAAACCTTTCCGGAAGCTTTGAAAACTCTGTCGACATCGTCAGTGTCGAGGTTAGCTACAAGTTCTAAGTCCGCTTAATGGAAGTATCGACCCCCCGAGTTAGCTCTCGGGGGGTTTTTTTGTGTCCGGGAGAGGAAAGCTTTGGCCTCTAGTTAACATTTTGAATTGTAAAGAAAAGCGCACATGTTGCATTGCACGTGAAACATGGATGTGGTATTAAGTGATGCGAATGCAACATGTTTGTGTTGTAGAAGTGGCTGAAATTCATAAGAGGTGGTGGGCAGGCGCACGTGTTGCGTTGCATGCATCATTTCAACGGTAAAAAACAGAAGAAGGTGTTTCTATGTTGAATGCTGAAATCGCCGCAGATGCGTGTTGTGAGCATCTGCAAACCATCCTTAATAGCGTGGCCGATGGAGTCTTTACGGTCGATAAGGATATGCGTATCACCCATTATAACCGTGCGGCCGAGGAAATTACCGGTTTCCCGCGCGAAGAGGCGATAGGCAAGCACTGTTACGAAATTTTTCGTGCCGGGGTGTGCGCCACGGATTGTCCGGTCAAGGAAGCCATACAGACCGGCGACCCGGTCGTGAATCGGGAGGTTGATATCCTTGGCCGGGATAATCGCAAGGTGCCGATATCGGTGAGCGCCTCGGTGCTCAGAGACGATGACGGAAACCCGATCGGTGGTGTGGAGACCTTCCGTGACCTGTCACTGATTCATGCGTTGCGCAAGGAGATTACCCAAAAGTACACGTTCCACGAGCTGGTCAGTCGAAATCCCGCGATGCGTCGCCTGTTCGATGTGATGCCGGATATTGCTGCCAGTCAGGCGACGGTATTGATCAACGGCGATAGCGGTACAGGGAAGGAACTGTTTGCGCGGGCGATACATGATCTGAGTCAGCGTAAAAAGGGGCCGCTGGTGACTCTCAACTGCGGAGCGTTGCCTGAACAGCTTCTGGAGGCCGAAATTTTCGGTGCACGGCGTGGCGCTTACACTGGGGCGGTGGAGAATCGTCCTGGGCGCCTGGAGATGGCCGAAGGGGGGACGCTGTTTCTCGATGAGATCGGGGATCTCCCTTTGCCATTGCAGGTGAAACTGTTGCGCGTGCTAGAAAACCAGGAGTATCAACCTCTGGGTGCGCGTAGCCCGCAGAAGGCCGATGTGCGGTTTCTGGCGGCTACCCATCGTAACCTCGACTCGATGGTAGAAGAGGGTTCGTTTCGGCGTGACCTGTATTTCCGTATCAACGTGGTCTCGTTGCAGATTCCGCCGCTCAGTGAACGTCCGGAAGATATCCCTCTGTTGATCGATGTTTTTCTGGAGCGTTTTAACCGTACCTACGGTAAAAAGATTCGTGGCTTCAGTGCTGAGGCGTTGCAGGCTCTGTTGCGGCATGAGTTCCCGGGGAACGTTCGGGAATTGTTGCATCTGGTGGAGCAGACGGTGATCCTATGTCGTGGTAGCGAGATTGGTCTTGAGTGCCTGCCATCGAATTTTGCCGCAAATGTCAGTTTGTCCGAGCCTGAAGGCGGATCTCGCCGTGGCGGCGTAACGCGGGAGGCTTTGAGTGATCTGCTCGAACGGCATGCGGGGAACCGTTCACGTGTTGCACGGGAACTCAATGTTGATCGCACGACCTTGTGGCGCTGGATGAAGAAGTTCGACCTGTTGTAGCAATAAGTCTCGCGGTATATGGGCCCCCTGTTGTAGGACAGGGGGCTTTTTTATTGCGTAACCTACTGATATTGCGTGTGTAAATGGTAGCACCTGAAAAAATTAGAAAATACAAATAATGGACTATCCTCATGTTGCGAATATTGCATTTATTGCAACGGTTGCAACGTCTCAAGAGTGTTGCATTGCGCTGCAACACAGATAACCTACCGGAATCACCGAGAATATACTACGAGATGCAAGATTACATATCTGGTAAATGTTGCGACCGCAACATTTGAGAATTCTAACCACAAATTTCTAAACAACTGAAACAATGCCCAAATACCTGTAATTACGAGAGAAATTTGAAAATAAGTAAAAAATATCATTTCTGGCACGTCTCTTGGAATATATGAGGGTGAGACAAGGAGGCAACAGATGATCAACGAAAAGTCGACAATCGCCATTCCCTACTATGGATCCCTGGTTCGCCCCGGACGCGGTCTGGAGCAGATCTTTCTCAAGGGCGACTATAACCCGCAGTCACATCAGGTTGAAAATGTTGCCGTGAGCGTGTGGGATCCCAAGAGCGAAGGTCGTTTGCACAAGTGGTTGGCGGCGCAAGGTGTCAAGAAGGTTTGCTGTCGGGACCATAATGAACGCTACGAGGCCCTGCTTTCGGAAGAGGGAATTACGGTTGTTGATGAAGACCAGGACCTATTGCTAGGTGCTGGCTGGGCATAACAAGGCTTTTGGGGAGCGATCATGAGAGTTGCAATAACAGCACGAGGTCCGGGGTTGGATTTCCCGATTGATGAAAGTTACGGCCGTGCTTATTGGATCATGATCATAGACACCGAAAGTGGAGACATCGATGCTCTCGACAACAGCGAAATCCGCAATGTCCTGCAAAGTGCCGGTGAGAAGGTTAGTTATTGGCTGGCAGATCTCGACATCGATGTCGTTGTTACCGGAAAGGTTGGACCCAAGGCGTTGCGGCAACTGCAGGAACATAAGATCAGTGTCTACCACGGTGCAACGGGACTGGTTGTCGAAGCGCTTAATGACTGGAAAAACGGCAGGCTGGAGTTGGCTGACGTTGCACGATGTGAAGGAAGTCCCTTCTGTCTTGTTAGCCGCAATCACGCTGCCAGTTGGACAGAGCAGAAAGTTGAATTAAGGCTGGTCAAGTCCTCTTGAGGACCGCCTGGAAAGGAGAAAACCAATGAGAGTTGAAAATCTTACTTCGAAACCTCGTAAAACCAATTATCTCGGAATTGTGCTCGCAGGTTTGGGTGCAGTAGCAGCAACCGCTAGTACGATCGTAGCGTGGCCCGCATTGACCCACCTGGGCGACAAACTGCTGTAGGAGCAGAAAGAACAGTGATCTAACAGATCTGGAGGTGAATTATGAAAGCCGAAAATATTATCAGCGCACCGATCAAAACAACCTATAAGGCAGGCGTCTATGGCGCACTCGGTTTCGTGAGCCTTTCGTTGACCGCTTTTATCGTCTGGTCGTTCACCTGCATGGGTGGCGCGGTCGTCTCTTTGATGGGCTAATTAATCCAGGCTGCAAATACCCCTCCTGGGGGAGGTGACCATGAAAATGCACATAGATATGCACAAGATGTTTGGAAAATCGTTGGGCTGGAGTTCGGGTCTTGGTTTCCTGGCCGTTCTGGTACTGGTCGGATTGCTGACCTCGATCTTTATACTCTGGTCGATGAGCTGTCTTGGAGGTCTGGCTGTTGACCTCTTGGGTAGAATGTCGTGATAGGTCACTTCAGTGCCTGACGCTAACCACCAGGACGGGGGAAACGATGAAAATATGCCGGGCAGCGGGAGGAAGCCTTCCGCTGCCCGGCTGACAGGTAGGGCTACTGCAGATGTGCAGAAGTTATGTTCTCGGGGTTCTTAGGAACCGGGGTTTTTTTTGCGGCCTGAACAACAAGACCAGTTTATCGGACCAGGGCCCTTAGAAGGGGTTTGTCAGCAAATGGTTAATGGGAACCCTACATGGAAATTGTGTGTCCGGAGTGTGGTGCCGGGGAGAATTACCTGCTCGCAGACGGGCGCAGGAAGTGTCGCGTCTGTAGGAGGAAGTTCACCCCTGGTGGGAGGAAAAGAAAGCTTGCCGTATCGGCACAAGAGGCAATACGTGAAGCTTTCTGGGAAATGCGAACAGCCGAAGAGGTTGCTCATTCATTAAACCTTAACCGGAAGACAGTGCAGAAAATGTATGGGGAGTTTCGCCAAAAAATTAAAGACTACAACCGTCAACTGAAAAGCACTCTACTTCATGAAGAGGGTTTGCAGTCAAGGGCTGAGCGACACGTTGAGTTGATAGGCAAGTCAGGCGAATTCCCGATGTTTTATCTCGTTGAATGCGAAGACACTGTAGTCATGTGCCAGGCGGATGAAATTGACCGGGCCTTTTCGGCCCTGAAGAATCAAGAGCTGCCGGTTCTCATGGTCTATCGTCGGCAGGGTGAATCATTGTTGCTCGATCCGGAGGATATTTATCGCCGGATGCTGTGCGGACAGGAGCAGGGAGATCGCTGCCTGGCATGTCTCGATTTTATGCTGAAGAAGATGAAAGCTTACCGCGGTGTCCACGAAGCCAAGAGCTCTCTCTACGCAGAGGAGATGCTCTTCCGATTTAACTGTCGTGACAAGACAGACGTGTGGAGATCGCTTTTACCTGCCCTTGAAGACGAGGGCGTTAAACATTGAATTGAGAAAGAAAGGACTGGAGGAGGAAAGAATGAAGCGATTGTTGCAAAGTTTAGTTGTGCTGGCGGGTTTGTTCGGCGCAACGCTGGTGTTTGCCGATGCAAGCCTCGACATTACGCCGCGAGCATGTCTCGAGTGTCAAAGCGATAGTGTCACGGCGGCAGATTTCCAGATGTCGGTGCATGGGCAGAACTCCTGCACCAGCTGCCACGTGGAAATCAACAACCTGTCCAAGCACTCCGATGGCGACATTGAAATGGGCCAGGTGTCGTGTGCCGGTTGTCACCAGGATGTGGCGCAGAGCCATGCGGCCAGCGTCCATGCCGAACAGGAGATCGGCTGTATCGATTGCCATGCAGAAATTCATGCACTGCAACCGAATGCGTTAACCAAGCTTGAAGTCGCGTCAGTGTGTGAGAATTGTCATGACACCGGGGACTACATGGCTTCTGTGCACGCCAAGGCGGCTGCAGCGGGTAATGCAGACGCTCCGAGCTGTACAGACTGCCACGGTCTGCACGATATCAAGCCTCTCGGAGATAGTGCCGAAGCGCATGAAATCCATACACAGGCCTGCCTCAACTGCCACAGCGATGAGGGGGTCATCGAACGGAATGACCTGCCCCCGCATACCGTGGAGACCTTCCTGGAAAGTTACCATGGTAAGAGCGTAGAGCTTGGTTTTCCTGAAATTGTAGCCGGTTGCGCCGACTGTCACAAACCGCATATGACGCTGCCTGCGTCCGATCCCGCTTCGAGCATTAACCCTGCAAATCTGGTGGAAACCTGCAGCCAGTGTCATGAAAAGGCAACCGTGCAGTTTACCAAGTATTACGCACACGCCGATCATGCCGACAGCGAGAACTACCCGATTCTCTATTACACCTTCATGGCGATGACCGGGCTGCTGGTCGGCACCTTTGCCGTGTTCTGGATTCATACCCTGCTCTGGATGTTCCGCGGCTTCATCGAAAATCGCGAAAAACAGAAACTGATGGCCCAGGGGCATGAGCATCACATCACCGAAGCCCATCGTCAGTATCAGCGCTTCCAGAAGCGCCATATCTTCCTGCACCTGACGGTTATCGTCAGCTTCCTCGGTCTGTCGCTGACCGGACTCCCGCTGAAGTTTTACGAGCAGGAGTGGGCACGCCAGATGATGGAATTCTTCGGAGGCGTTGAATACGCAGGCTTGATCCATCGTGGTTGCGCCATTCTGACCTTCTATTACTTCCTCTCGGCCATCCTGATGAGTATCGACTTCCTGTTTATCCGTCGTGATTATCAGGCCAATTGGCTGCTGCGACTGTTCGGTCCGGATTCGTTGATGCCGAACTTCCGTGATGTCCGTGACATCAAGGCGATGGTGCTGTGGTTCTTCTTCAAGGGGCCGAAGCCGACATTCGAGCGTTGGACCTACTGGGAGAAATTCGACTTCCTCGCAGTCTTCTGGGGTATGTTTGCCATTGGTGGTTCAGGCCTGATGCTCTGGTTCCCCGAGCTGTTTGGCGCATTCCTGCCGGGCTGGATGTTCAACGTTGCCACCATTGTTCATTCCGACGAGGCGCTCCTGGCAACCGGGTTCATTTTCACGGTCCATTTCTTCAACACCCATGGCCGTCCCGAAAAGTTCCCGATGGACTTTGTTATCTTCAATGGGCAGATGTCCAAGGAAGAGTTTATCGAGGAGCGTGGTGATCAGTGGAAGCGCTACGAAGATGCTGGTGTCACCGAGGACTACCACATGGAAAAAGTCAGCGGACCGCTGTATGACTTTGTGTTCAAGGGGATCGGATTTATTGCCCTGTTCACAGGTTTGGGTCTGGCTGTACTGATGTTTATGGCCTTTATCTCAGGTTGATGTAAGCGGCGGCCCCGGGGGACCGGGGCCGCCGGAAAGGAAAAATCTATGCGTGGAATAGATCAAGGACTCGTATTTGGGCTGCTCTCTCTGTCGCTGTACATCGTCGGTGGCATTTCGACCTTTGCCGGTCTCGGTATGATCGTTGCGCTTAAAGGGAAAGACCTTATGGGGCTTGGGGATGGAAGTACGCTCGGTTACTTGTTCGTCTGTGTCGGGCTGTGTGTTTCGGTTGCCGCGGTGTTGATGATGCGCGTGTTGCGCAATCGTCACTTGGCCTAGAGTTCAACCTGGGATGGTTGAGATTTTCACCTATTCATCCTAGTATGAGAAAATCTAATGGTCTCGGGGGGGCGCATGACAGAGCGAGTCGATATTTACCGGCAGGAGCTTGATGAGATTAACCGGCTGTGTGAAGAAGGGCAGAGCGGTGAAGCTTGGGAGCATTGCAAGAGCATCGAGAAACAGGCTGAAGAGGCGGGAGCGTCCGAGTTTGCTCTATTCTTTCGTGGCGAGGCGGATGCCCTTATGGGCGACGTTAGGCGCGGAGCAAAACTGCAGGAGCGGGCTGTTCACGAGATAGGGCCGATCCCGTTCATGCTGGGGAATTGCGCGGTGCTCCTTTCGATGGCAGGTAAACCGAAAAACGCTGTGGTTATGTTGGACCAGGTTTTGGAAAGGGAGCGCGACAATCTGCAGGCACTGGGGCAAAAAGGGGTGAGCCTGGCGAAGATGGGGTACGATGAACAGGCGCTGGAGTGCTTCGACAGAATCCTTGAGCTTGACCCCGGCCAGCACCATGCATTGCGTAATCGTGCCGTTTCGTTGTCTCGTCTGGGGCAGGAAAAGGATGCTCTACGTATTTTCGAGGAGGTTCTTGCCGAAAATCCGGCGGACGCGCATGCCCGTTCGGAGCGGACGATCTTGCTCGATGAGATTGAACTGCGAGGGACTCCCCTGGGTTGGTTGCTGCTTTGGATTCGCAAGCGCCTGGCTCCCATGCTGCTCCGTGTGCGCTATCGCTGGGAGCCCGAAACATCCTGAGGTCAGGTCCCTGACCTCGGTTCAGCAATTCCGAGTCGTGACATCCAGCGCCACAAGGTCGTGCGGTCGATGCCGAGTTCATCTGCGGCATCATTGCGGTGCCAGTTGTGGCGCGTTAAGATCTCAATGAGGGTCGCCTTGCTGGGTATCTTCGTGCGTTGATAAGCGGCGTGTCCCTTGTGAGCTGTCGCCTGTCTAAAGGCGGGGGGGAGGGTGTCCACGGTGATTTCATGGCTGCGGCACAGGATGACGCTCTGTTCCACCAGATTGAGCAATTCTCTAACGTTACCCGGATAATCATGAGCCATAAGCATTCGGCAGACTTCCGGGGCCACTCCCTGTACGTGCTTGCTGAAATCCTTATTGCAGCGTTCCAGAAACAAATCAACCAACAGCGGAATGTCTTCTCGTCGATCGCGTAGCGGTGGAATGTCGAGTGTGACGACGTTCAGACGGAAGAACAGGTCACGCCGGAAGCGGCCTTCATCAACCATCTCACTGAGGTTACGGTGCGTCGCTGCGACGAAACGGACATCAGCTTTTTGCGGTTGCGACGCTCCGAGGGGCTGGAATTCGTGGTTTTCTAGAACGCGCAACAGCTTGACCTGCAGCGGTAGCGGGAGATCGCCGATCTCATCGAGGAAAAGGGTCCCTCCGTTGGCCAGCTCGAGGCGGCCAGGGCGGTTTTCAAACGAGCCGGTATAAGACCCCTTGCGTGCACCGAAGATTTCGGCCTCGAGCAACGGTTCCGGCAGTGCACCGCAGTTGAGGGTGACTAATGGCCCATTTTTTCGAGGACTGAGGTCATGGATGGCGCGGGCAAAAAGCTCTTTCCCGGCCCCGCTTTCACCATGGAAGAGCACTGTTGCATCACTGGCAGCGATGTCAGGCAAGACATCGAAAATCTCACGCATCTGTTGGTTGCGGCTGACAATGCCGCAGAACGAGTAGTGCTCGGATAGCTTGCGGCGTTGCTCGGGCCGTTGCGACAGGTCCCGGAAGGTTAATACTCCGCCCGTCAGGTTGTGTTTCGCGTCCAATAGCGGGCTCGCAGTGACCGAGACGCAAAAATGCTTCCCGGAAGTGCAATGCAACTCAATGTCGCGATTGATCACCGGGTTCCCGGAGCTGAGGGCTTCGCGGATCGGACATAGCTCTGCGCAGTTGTCGCAATGCAGAACGTCGCAACACGGTTTTCCACTGACCTCAGCGTTCGAGCAGCCCAACAGTGATTCTGCGGCACGATTCAGATAGGTAATATGCAGCCGTTCGTCGACAGAAATGACCCCGTCGGGAACGCAGTCAAAGATGTGGCGAAGATTATCGATGTTTTGGTTGGTCATAAGTGGTGTTCACAATCTGTTTATTTAACTATTTAGAAAGAATAAATAAGGTTAAGCTCTGTTAATCTTGTGATATTCCTCCTGCTAGTGTCAAGACAATAAAAAAGCGGCGTGCCTGAGCACGCCGCTTTTTGTGATGCTTTGTGTAACGTCGCTTTAGTGTACGAAGTTAGCAGCAAAGGGGTTGGCGAAGAGGATGATCATCGCTACAACGAAAACGTAGATAGCGAGGGACTCGATCATCGCCAGACCGATCATCATGGTGGTGAGG
>PKUI01000076.1 GCA_002869605.1 Desulfuromonas sp.
CTGTTGGTGGTCGTGACGGCTTGCCCGGCGTTCGGCGTGCGCGAACTGGAGGGTGTCGAGCTGCCGGAGCGCATCGATAGCGACACTCAGCAGCTGGTCATCAACGGCGCAGGGGTGCGCAGCAAATGGTTCCTCGATCTCTATGTCGCCGGGCTCTATCTCGAGGCGCCACTGATTGACGCGCGGCAGGTGATCGATGCGGATCGACCTTCGCTACTGCGCCTCGAAATCGTCTCCGGACTAATCAGCAGCGAGAAGATGGAGAAGGCGACCCGCGAAGGGTTCGAAAAGGCGGCAAGCGGCGGCTACCCGGCGAGTACGGAGCAGGTCGATGCCTTTATCGAGGTGTTCCGCGAGGAGATTAAAGAAGGAGATCGTTTCGATCTCTTCTACCTTCCTGGAGAGGGAGTGCGGGCAACCAAGAACGGTGTATTGCGTGCGACCCTGAGCGGACTCCCCTTCAAGCAGGCGCTGTTGGCTGTCTGGTTGGGAGAGGAACCGGCCCAGGAGAGTCTCAGGCAGGCGTTGCTCACGCACTAGTCATGGAGGGTGTGGAAATAGATGGTTAAGGATCTGAAAACCCTACTGCAGACGGAAGCAGGTGGCGGCATTGTGTTGTTTTGCACCGCCGTGCTGGCCCTGGTCTGGGCTAACTCGCCGCTCTCCTTCGCCTATGAAGCGCTGCTCGGGATGCCGGTCGAAGTCCGGGTCGGGCCGTTGCAGCTCGCCAAGCCTCTGCTGCTCTGGGTCAATGATGGCCTGATGGCGATTTTCTTTTTTCTGGTCGGCTTGGAACTGAAACGCGAGATGTTGAGTGGCGAACTCTCCTCGTTACGCAGCGTGGTGTTTCCTGGGCTTGGTGCCCTGGGGGGGATGCTTGCACCGGCGCTGATCTATGTGCTGATTAACTGGGGTGATGAACTGGCCTTGAGCGGTTGGGCGATTCCCGCCGCAACTGATATCGCCTTCGCTCTGGGTGTGCTAGCCCTGCTCGGGAAGAGGGTGCCGCCGGCGCTCAAGCTGTTTCTCCTTTCGCTGGCGATCTTCGATGACCTTGGCGCAATTATCATCATCGCGCTGTTTTACTCTGGTGACCTGGCACTCGGTGGCCTTGCGGTCGCGGTTGTCTGCCTGGTGCTGTTGTGGGTGCTGAATCGTCGTGGGGTATGTGAGGTGGCGCCCTACGCCCTGCTCGGATTTGTGATGTGGGTTGCGGTACTCAAGTCGGGGGTGCATGCAACCCTGGCCGGAGTGGCTCTGGCCTTCTTTATTCCGCTGCAGAGTAGGGACAATCCCGAGGTCTCGCCGTTGCGCGAACTCGAACACGACCTGCATGGCGCGGTCAGCTTCGGTGTGCTGCCGGTCTTTGCCCTGTGCAATGCCGGGGTGTCACTGGCCGGCGTGGGCCTCGCTAGCCTGATGCACGGTGTGCCTCTCGGCATCGCCCTCGGGCTGCTGGTCGGCAAGCAGTTCGGCATCATGCTGTTCTGCGGTCTGGGCGTGATGCTCGGTATCGCCTCTCTCCCCCAGGGGGTAACCTGGAAGGCTGTCTACGGGGCCTCTCTGCTGTGCGGAGTCGGCTTTACTATGAGCCTGTTTATCGGCTCACTCGCCTTCGAGCAGTCTCATGTCGATATCCTCTTCGACGAGCGGCTCGGCATCCTGCTCGGTTCGTCTCTCTCCGGTCTGGCCGGCTACCTGGTGCTGCGCAAGGTGCTTCCCGCCTCCGGGTAACCATTCCATGCCGTGGCGCCTGTTGGCCGATATCCTCGCCCTGCTTCATCTTGTCTTCGTGCTCTACGTGATGCTCGGTGGCCTGTCGGTGCTGCGCTGGCCGCGCAGCGCTTGGGTCCACCTGCCCGCGGTTGTTTGGGGCGTGCTGGTGGAGGCAGCCGGTTGGACCTGCCCCTTGACCCCGCTTGAGAACCTTGCCCGCGCCGCCGCGGGGAAAGCCGGCTACGCTGAAGGCTTTATCGACCATTACCTGCGTATACTGCTCTATCCTGCGGGACTCAGCCGCGAGCTTCAACTTGTCTTGGGTGGAGTGGTATTGCTGAGCAATTCCCTTATTTACCGACTGGTCTGGCGACGCTGGCGAAACGGGAGGGTGGGATGAAGGCTGTTGCAAGGGGGCTGGTCTTGTTGATGCTGTTGATCGCACTCAGTGCCTGCCGGCGTGAACAGGCGCTGCGTGGTCGGGTCATCGACTATGACAGCGGCGCGCCGGTCTCCGGTGCGACGGTCTCCGCACGGCAGAGCGGCTGGGGCGTCAGCGATGGTTCACTGGTTTGGGATAAGAGCTTCGATTATCGGGCCTCCAGCGATAATGATGGCTACTTCGAGCTTCGTTATGCTCACGGCTCCGCAGCGCATCTCTGGGTTGAGGCGCAAGCTTACCAGCGTCTGGTGCTCTGGAGCGAGCCGAGTGACAGGCTGTTGTTGCCGCTTAAACCACGGTTTTTAGACGATCAAGCGCTTACCGCAGGGCATCTCGTTTTTGGCCAGTACCGCGACAAACGCTTCTTCGGCTGGGACTTTTCCACCTGCCGGCAGGTGGATGAGTCGTCCGGGGCCGATCTGTTCCCTGTCGAGATGGATACCGATTCGAGGGGGCGGGTGGTGCTGGGAACCTCTGGTCAAGGGGGGCTGGTTTGCCAAAGTTTCAGCGAACTCGGTGCTCCGGCGCAGCCGCTGACCTACAGCGATAAAGCGCCGCGCGAGGGGTACCTCCCCCGGGTGGCGCTTGATTTCACGCAGGATGAAGGCGGAGTCTGCTTCGTGCGCACCCGTGACGGTGCCCACTTTGCCAAGTTCGCCTATACCCCGCACAATTTTGCTGCCCGTGCCGACCCACAGCTGCAGCGCGATGTGGTTTTGCGTTTCGTCTACAACCCTGGTGGGGGGGGAGATCTCCGCTTCCAGGAGGAGTCGCCCCATCCGAGCTGCGGCGATCCGTGGGAACTGCCTTGATCAAGCTCCGGTCCCGCTTCAGCTGATCCTCACCGTCTTGTAGAGGAAGTTCTTGAGGCGAAAGAAGGTCTTCTGCTCTGCGGGGTCCTCCGGGTTGCAGGCGCGCAGCTGCCGGGCGATCTTCGGCATGCTGGTCGCCCCGTCGCCGCGCGCACGGTTGATCACTTCGATGACCACGTCGCGGGTGATGCGGTTGTTGCTGTACGGTTCGTAGATACCGCTCCAGAAGTCGTCACGGTGGTCGCGGATCGCGGTGTAGACGGCGTCGGCCGCCTGGCTGGTAAGCTGGTCGAGCTGACTGCTCTCCGGAGCTGGAAGGGGGGCGCCGAGCGCCCGGCGGATGGTTGCCGCGTCGATTTTCTTGCTGCGGGAAAACAGCAGCGCCCGCAGCAGGATGCTGCGCAGCTCACGTACGTTACCGGTGTAGGGGTGGCGCGCCAACTCCTCTCGCGCCTCGCGGCTCAAGGTCGGGACCTCTCCTGTGGTCTCCTCGGGGTTTTTGTAGACCTGCCACAGTCTGCCGAGGAAGTGGACGGCGAGGTCGGGGATGTCCTCGCGGCGTTCGTTGAGCGAGGGGACCTCGATGGTCAGCTCCGAGAGACGATAGTAGAGGTCTTCACGGAACAGCCCCTGGTCGATCAGGGTGCGCAGGTTCTTGTTGGACGCCGCCACCAGCACCACGCGCGCGTAGCGGGTGGTGTTCTCTCCCAGGCGCACAAATCCACCGTTGTCGAGAAAACGGAGTAGCTGGACCTGGGTCTTCGGGTCGGCATCGCCGATTTCATCCAGAAACACCACCCCGCCGTGAGCTTCTTCGAGGATCCCCTGGCGGTCAGCGTGGGCACCGGTAAAGGCGCCGCGCTTGTGACCGAACAGCTCCGAGTAGGTCAGCTCGCCGCTATAGGCAGCGATGTTGGTCTTGCGCACGGTCAGCGTCCCCTGCGGATCGACCTGTTGACGGTAGGTCTCGTTGAGGCGCGAGTAGAGGTTGTTGAACAAAAACTCCTTGCCGCTGCCGGTTTCGCCATGGATCAGGATCGACGGCAGGCCGAGGGTCGCTTCCTGGGTGCCGCTCTTCTGCCAAAGGGCCATGCGGTTGGCCAGCGGCAGGGTGATCTGCTCGATGTATTCGATGATCTCGCGGCTCTTGGCCGAGTTCCCGATGATGTTTCCGAGCTTGTAGGAGGAGACCTTCGGGTCGCGGTAGTCGATGTCGCTACGCAGGCGTGTGACCTCGTGAGTCAGCTGCTCGATGCGCAGCAGGTCGGAGAGTTGACGGGCGATCATGCGCTCGATGATCATCAGGATGCGTCGATGTTCCTCGGTGAAGTGGTGAGGTTTGAGGCTGTCGAGGCAGATGACGGCAAGAACCTCTTCGTTGCTGATGATCGGGATCGCCAGCTCGCTCTTGATCACCGAGGTGATCGTCCGGTAGAAACCGCGATGCCGGTGCGGGTCGCTGGTGTCGAGCACCAACTGCGGTTTTCCGGTGTGCGCCGCCAGCCCGGTAAGGCTGCGTTCTCCCATTGGCAGGTTCTCTCCGCCGACACGGATCGGTGGGATGTCCTTTTTTAGCCACTCCTTGCTCTTGGCCCCGACCAGCATTCCTTCCGCGGTTTCGACCTTCAGCCAGCGTTCGCCATCGATGGTTTCGACCAGCGCGATGCTGCCGGTGTCGGCGCCGATCAGCTCGGTCGCTTTGGAGAGTACCCGCGCCAGGAACGGTTGCGGAGCATCGAACTTTTCTTGCAGTAAGTCGTTGATCTCCGAGAGCACCTGGATCTCCATGTGCTCGCTGCCGATCTCCTGAATCACCCGCTCCGCCATCTCGGCGTGTCCCTCGAGAAGCCCTTTTTCGTGGGCGTTAAACTCGTAGTCTTCAGTGGTGTAGTAGTTGACCAGGCAGATTACCTTGTGTGTATGGGGGTCGTAGCGCGGTACGATGTAGAGCGATTTCAGGCCGAGCTCCGCAGTCAGGTACTGTTTCTGCAGGGTCAAATCGTCGAGCTTCGGCACGAACAGGGGGGCCAGCAACCGCTCGTCGATGATGTTCCCCTGGCGGTTGATGAAGTTGGCAAGCAGCGATTTTCCTGGGCCGAGGTCGATCAGCCCCTCGTCTTCGTAGATGCGTCGGGTCTGCTTCTCCTTGGAGGCAGCGGCGAGAACCTCGAGGCCGGCCTCGCTGCCATCGGGGGTGAGTGGGGCCGGGACCAGTACTGCGGCCAGGGCCAGGCGGTCGATCAGGTGCACCGCAGAACGTACCATGGTCAGGGCGGCTTCCTTTTTTTTGCCGGCGTCGACCCTGCGGGCGAGGAGGATCTGCTGGTGGTACTTGAGCGCCTGGTTAAGCTTGGGGGCGACTTCGGAGAAGAAGTCGTAGAGCCCCTTGAGTTGAGGGGCGTCAGGGAGTTGTTTGTTGCGATCGCTGTCGATGCAGACCACGCCGATGGCGCGTTTGCCTGCCAGTAGGGGGAGCAGGGAGCAGGCTTGGATGTCGAATTCGGCACCAAATTTCTGGGCATGGACGGTCGGGGCCTTGGCCATGCGTGGGATGTGGACTTCCTGGTGGCGGGCAAACACCCGGGAGACGATAAACTCGTCGCTGTTGATCGGGAACGGCCGTTTGCGTAACGCGTTCGCGTGGTTACCTGTCGCAGAGATGCATTCGAGGGTGCCACTGGTCAGGTCCTCGAGGTAGATGCGGCATTGGCTGTGAGGAACGATCAGGGCCACGGCATCGGTAGAGACATGGAGGATGTCACCGAGGTTTTCCTTGTCGTAGTGGCGAACTTTTTCGATCAGGCCGGAGAGGTGTTGTGTGTGACGTGTGTCCATGCGCGCACCCTTTGAGTAGGTTTAGTACTCAGAACTATAGGTGTGTCGCTCGGGTGATGTCAAAGGGTTTGTCGCGGCGTTTTGCGGCGTGCTACAAGGCGGGCGCGTGGGCGCCGGATGCGCAGCCCGCTGATCTTGAAGATACCCTGCTGCCACTCTTCGGGAGTGAGGGTGAGCAGCGCAGGAAGTTCTTTCCCTCCGTCGAGGTAGCGGGAGGTCAGGGCTTCGACCTGGGCATCGTAGCCGTGATGACGCTCTCCATGGGCGTAGCGGGCCCCGGGGTAGCGGCGGATGTCTCCGTCGCAGGCGGGAGAGATATGCCACAGTTCGTGGAGCAGCGTGGTGAGACGCTCGCGCGGCTCAAGATGAAAAAAGCGTGGCAGTAGCAGGGTGATGAGGTAGAGGACTTCACGCCCCTCGTGCTTGAATTCAGGGTATTCCCAGGTTTCCAGGAAACGTCCGTTGCGGCGTTCGAGCTGGCGGCTGCCGGCTTTGCCGCGCAGCGGCGTGATGCGCGCCAGCAGCCCTCCGCGACCCGGTCGGCGCGAGCGGCTGAAGGTGAAGAGGAGTTTGTCGACGTTGATATGGGCAAGCTCTTCGCAGGTGGCCACCAGGGCACGACTCAAACGCTCAAGTTCGCAGCTCAGGTCGATATGACGCGTTGTAGACGGCACAAGCCGATTAGTTGAGCTTGTGGCAGATCAGGCAGCGGTTTTTGAGCGGGTGCTCGGGCGGGAAGGGGACCCCGTCCTCATTGTGGCATTCGCTGCAGAGCGGCTCGGTGGCCTTCTTGCCTTTTTCGGTGACGGAGGAGTAGACCTGCCGGTGGGTGTCGTCCTTTGGAACGCGGGCGGTGGTTTCCGGGGGCGCCTTGAGAAAAAAGGCCACAACCCCGATGGCGGCAATCAGCACGATGACGTCGAGAATTCTGCGTTTCTTTTTGTCCATAATCTTTGTGTCCTGAGGGATGTCAGTTGGCAAGAATGGCGAGAGGCGATCAGTCCGACTTCATGAACACCAGGTAGATAATGGCCGCCACAATCACCACCCCGCCGCCGATGAAGATCAGCAGCGATTCGCTGTAGAGCTCGGTCACCTCGGTGCCGCGGTCGACCGTGTAGGAGAAAAGCAGGCAGAGCCCGACGACGCCAACGTCGAGGGCCAGCAGGCCTCTCCATTTCATGATCAGTGACAGAATCGCCAACGCGGCCGCTCCCCCGAGGAAATAGGGGTCCTGAACCAGGTCCGCGATGTTCATGTCGTTGATGACTTCCATCACCCTTTCGGTCTGGAAGTTCTGGAAGAATTCGATGATGGCATCCATGGTCCGTCAGCCTTCCGGGTATAAATAATAAGTTTTTGTGCAGCGGTGGAGTCAAGATGGCAGAACGATAGCAGAAATGAATTTTCTAGAAAAGGCCAAAAGTCTGTTTTTCTTGACTTTTCGCATGCCTAAACTTAGCATGACACGCTTATTTTCGCAGTATGAAAGGGGGCGTCGTGACGCAGCGGGCCATCGGCATATTTGACTCCGGAGTCGGCGGGTTGACCGTGTTGCGGGAGGTGCGCAGCCTCCTGCCGGAGGAGCAGCTGATCTATTTTGGTGATACGGCCCGTGTCCCCTACGGCACCAAGAGCCCGGTCACGGTAGAGCGTTACGCTCTCGAAGCGGCGGAGTTTCTGGTTTCCAAGGGGGTCAAGCTGTTGGTGGTGGCCTGTAACACGGCCTCCGCGGTCGCCCTGCCGGCCCTTAAGCGTCATTTCGACCTGCCGGTGGTTGGGGTCATCGAACCGGGGGCCCGTCGTGCGCTGGCGGTCAGTCGTAATCGCCATGTCGGCGTGATCGGTACCGAGGGAACGGTCAAGAGTGAGGCCTATGTACGTGCTTTGCGCCAGCTCGATGCCGCTGTGCAGGTCTCCTCTGCGGCGTGTCCACTGTTCGTGCCGCTGGCCGAAGAGGGGTGGGCGGAGCACGAGGTGGCGCATCTGGCGGCCCGGGAGTACCTGGCGCCTCTGGTAGATGCCAGGGTCGATACCCTGGTGCTTGGCTGTACCCATTACCCGTTGCTCAAGAGCACCCTGGCACACGTTCTGGGAGACGCCGTGCAACTGGTCGATTCGGCCGCCGAGACCGCACTGACGGTGGCGGCGCAACTCAGGGAGCATGGCCTGGAGAGGGCAGATTCAGGTGGCCCTCCAGCGTACTATGTCAGCGATGTTCCGACCCGTTTTGAGCGGGTTGGCAGCCATTTCCTCGGGCATAGTCTGGGAGAGGTGCAGCAGGTGACGGTCGGCTGAAACCGTGAGCACGGAAGTGGAGAAACGCATGAAAACATGGAAAGAGACTTCGCCGCTGGCGAAGCGCATCATTATCTATCTTGGTATCCTGCTGCTGATGGTGGTTTCGGTGGCGGTCTGGTTGCACGAGCCGCAGCAGGCCGTGGAGCAGGAAACCGCTGTGGTCGAGACGCAGGATCTGGTTCCGCCGCGGGATGTGATCCTTTACTTTGCCCTGGCTCAGGAGACGCTGCTCTATCCGGAGATCCGCCAGATCGACGGCTGTGACAACGATATCGCCTGTGTCGAGGGGCTGGTCGGAGCCCTGGCGGAGGGGCCCGAGGCCGTGGGGGGGCTGGTGCGCGTAATGCCGGAAGGTGTGCGGCTCAACGGTGTGAACATCGAGGATGAGCTTGTCACCCTCGATTTCAACGCTCGGCTGGTTAATGGTCACCCCGGTGGCAGCATGTCCGAACTGCTCACGGTGTATGCGCTGGTCGACTCGATCGCCGCCAACTTTCCGCATCTGCGGCAGCTGCAGCTACTGTTTGACGGTCAGCCGCGCGATACCCTCAAGGGGCACATCGACGTAAGTCAACCGGTCAAGGCCGACTTTTCGTGGACCCGCAATCCCGAGGAGGCCGAGCTGGAGATGCCGGTCAAGGGAGGCGAAGATGGCTGATTTTCGCAAGGCGTTACAGGAGCGGGTGCTGATCCTCGATGGCGCCATGGGGACCATGCTCCAGGCTCGGGGCCTGGCACCCGGGGCCTCGCCGGAGGAGATGAACCTTGCGGCAGCGGAGATCGTCGAGGGGGTTCACCGTGAGTACGCCGAAGCCGGAGCCGACATCATTGTCACCAACAGTTTCGGCGGCAGCCGCACCAAGCTCGAGCACTATGGTCTGCAGGAGAAGGTCGACGAGATCAACCGCCGCGCGGTCGAGATCGCACGACGAGCTGCCGGTCCGGAGCGCTTTGTAGCTGCCTCGATCGGGCCTACCGGACGTTTTCTGGAACCGGTCGGCGATGCCGGCTTCGAGGAAATGGTCGAAGTCTTTGCCGAGCAGGTACGGGCCTTTGATGCGGCCGGTGCCGACCTGGTTACCCTGGAGACCTTCCTCGATATCCGCGAACTACGTGCCGCGGTGTTCGCCTGCCGCGAGGTTTCCTCGTTGCCGATTCTGGCCCAGATGACCTTCGAGGATGGCGGGCGCAGTGTGCTCGGCACCCCGCCGGAAGCTGCCGCGGCCACCCTCGAGGCGCTTGGTGTCGACGTGGTCGGTTCCAACTGCGGTCTCGGTCCGGACGGCATCTACGCGGTGCTGGAAAAGATGCGCTCCGTCTCGGCGCTGCCACTCTGTTCTCAGGCCAACGCCGGCCTGCCGGTACTGCAGGACGGCGAGACATTGTTCCCTGCCGGTCCGCAGGAGATGACCGTGTTCCATGAGCGTATGCTGCGTCTTGGGGTGCGGATTATCGGCGGCTGTTGCGGCACCACCCCGGCACATATCCGGGCGATGCGCGACGCCCTGCAGGGGCTCGACCAGAGCTGGAAGCCACCCCGGCGCAAGACGGTCCTGTCGAGTCGCAGTGCAGTCTGCGAGCTTGGTAATACGGCACCCTGTGCGATTATCGGCGAACGGATCAACCCGACCGGCAAGAAGGGCTACAGTCAGGAGCTACGTGACGGCAAGACCGCCTACGTGCGCCGCGAGGGGACGGATCAGTTGGCGGTTGGCGCCGCCCTGCTGGATGTCAATTGCGGGGCCCCGGGAGTCGATGAGCCGGCCGCTCTCGAGCGGGCGGTGTTTGCGCTGAGTGGCAGCGTGGCGGCGCCGCTGGTGCTCGACTCCTCCGATCCGCTGGCGCTGGAACGGGGGCTTAAGGCCGCCGACGGCAAGGTGCTGATCAATTCGGTTTCGGGCGAGGCCAAGAGCCTGGCCAGCGTGATTCCGCTGGCACGCCGCTACGGTGCGGCGCTGATCGGCCTGGCGCTCGACGAAAGCGGGATACCGGAGAGTGCCGAAGGGCGCCTGGAGGTGGCGCGCAAGATCGTGGCGGCGGCCGAGGCGGCCGGCATCCCCCGCGAGGATATCCTCATCGACTGCCTGACGCTGACCGTGTCGGCCGAACAGGAGCGCGCCGGGGAAACCCTGCGTGCCATCCGCCTGGTGAAGCAGGAACTCGGCGTCGGCACCGTGCTCGGGGTGAGCAACATCTCTTTCGGTCTGCCGCAGCGTCCGGTCCTGTCGGCGACCTTCTTTGCCATGGCGCTGGCCGAAGGGTTGGATGCGGCGATCATCAACCCGAAGGAAGAGCGGATGATGGACGCCTTCCGGGCGGCGATGGTCCTGCTCGGCAAGGACAAAAAGGCGGTCGATTATATCGCCCATTACGCAGCGCAAAGCAGCACCCCGCTGCCGACAGCGACTCCGGTCGATGAGGCCGGTATGCGTGAGCGGTTGGCTGCGGCGGTCATTGCCGGAGACCCTGAGGCGGTGGTGCCGCTGGTCGAGCAGGCACTCGCCGAGGGGCTTGAGCCGATGGAGATCAGCAACGAAGGTCTGCTTCCCGGGCTTGAGGAGGTCGGCCGACGTTTCGGGGCGCAGCAGATCTTCCTTCCCCAGGTCATGTCTTCGGCCGAGACCATGCACCGTGCGTTTGCCCGTCTCAAAGAAGATATCCGCAGTAGCGGCACTGCGAGCCGCGGCAAGATCCTGATGGCGACGGTCGAGGGGGATATTCACGATATCGGCAAGAACATCGTCTGTACCCTGCTCGAAAATCACGGTTTCGAGGTGATCGATCTGGGTAAAAACGTGCCGGCTGAAAAAGTGGTGCGTGAGGCGCGTGAGCAGCAGGTCGATGCGGTGGGGCTCTCGGCGCTGATGACGACCACCCTGGCACAGATGGAAAAGACCCTCGACGAGTTGAAGTCGGCGGGGGTTAAAACCTTTACCATGGTTGGTGGGGCGGTCGTAACCCCCGACTACGCGACGCAGATCGGTGCCGACCTGTATGCCCGCGATGCTCTCGAGGCGGTCGAGCGGATCAAGAAGCTATTCGATAAACCCCGGTCATAAGGCGAGGTTTGGCTGAGGTGCTGGCCGCGGGGCTCTTTTGGTGTTCGAGGGAGCACCCTGTTGGGTTTGCTAAGTTGATGAATGTGAAGTGTTTTTTGCGTGTGCGAGCATGCTGTCGGGGCTTTTCGGGTTTTTTCATTAGTGTAGGGAAGCGACTTGCGCCATTTCGCGGAGTATGCTATCAAGAACTGTTCTGAATCCTTTTGTTCGGGTAGGTGATTTTCATGGTTGTTGGTTTCAACCACAATGTTCGTTACAGGGACCAGGTGTTCCACATCCAGACGGAGGATAGCGGTCTGAAAAGTCCGCATATTGTCACTCTGCTGTATGTGGGGGGGACCATCCTGGTGTCGAAGAAGACTTCGTACGCCGATATAGCCAAGGTCGACAACCTCGACGCGGTTGTCGAGGAATTGATGAAGGAGCAGCACAAGGATATGCTGCGCAGCCTCAAGAAGGGGGATTTCGACGATCGCATCAAGAAGTTCCTTGGTGGTGAGACATCGCCCGAGGTTGCCAAGGAGATAGCTGCTCCACCCAAACCTGTGGCTACACCTCCTGCTTCTCCGGCGGTTGCGCCGGAGGCCCCTTCACCCGAGCCTGCCCCCGCCCCGACGGCCAAGCCGGAAACGCCAGAAAAATCGGAAAAGCCTGAAAAACCCAAGGAAGAGAGCCTCGACGATATCATCCTGTCGTATCTGGCAGGGGACGATAAATAAATCTGTCTCGGGCCCGCCATCAGGTCAGGGCCGCCAAGGAGAACGGTATACCATGATCAACGAAACGACCGTGCAGGAACTGGAAGATACAGCCCGTCGTCTGCGCGTTGAAATCCTCAAGATGCTCAACCAGGCGCGTTCGGGCCATACCGGTGGTAGTCTTTCGGCCATCGATGTGCTGACGGTACTGTTCTTTCACCAGATGCGACATGACCCGAGCAATCCCGCCTGGGAAGGGCGCGACCGCTTTGTTCTTTCGAAGGGGCATGCGGCTCCTGCGCTTTATGCCACGCTTGCCGAGGCCGGTTACTTCCCGCGTGAAGATCTCAAGACCCTGCGTCGCCTTGGTAGTCATCTGCAGGGACACCCTGATATGCGCAAGACTCCCGGTGTCGAGGTCTGTACCGGGTCTCTTGGCCAGGGGTTCTCCCAGGCCGTTGGTCTGGCCCTGGCGGCCCGCCTTTCCGGCAACGATTCGCGCACCTACGCCATGCTCGGTGACGGTGAGCTGCAGGAAGGACAGATCTGGGAAGCGGCCATGGCGGCTCCCCACTATGGTCTCGACCGTCTCTGCGTGGTGGTTGACCTGAACGGCCTGCAGATCGACGGTGAGGTTTCCAGGGTCATGAGGGTTGAGCCGGTTGGTCCCAAGTTCCTGGCTTTCGGCTGGCACGTTCTCGAAGTGGATGGCCACGACGTCGCGGCGATTGCCCGCGCCTTTGCTGAAGCCAAGGACGTCACCGATCGCCCGACCATGATAATCGCCCGCACCGTCAAGGGAAAAGGGGTTCCGTTTTTCGAGCACAAGGCGAGCTACCACGGTACGCCGCCGAGCGATGACGAGCTGCTACAGGCTCTCGAGCATCTCGGTCATTCGTGATCCCCTGTTGCGACGTTACGAAGCATAAAACCTGAGAGGACGAAGATAACGTGACACAGAAAATAGCCACGCGTGATGCATACGGTGAAGCGCTGCTGGAGCTCGGTCGCAGCAACGAGAAGATCGTCGTGCTCGATGCCGACCTGTCCGGTTCGACCAAGACCGCTGTTTTTTCCAAGGAGTTTCCGGAGAGGTTTTTCAATGCTGGAATCGCCGAGGCCAACATGGTGGGGATGGCCGCGGGCCTGGCCGCCGGGGGGATGATCCCGTTCGCCTCGACCTTTGCCATGTTTGCTGCCGGCAGGGCTTTTGAGCAGATCCGCCAGTCGCTGGCCTATCCGAAGCTCAATGTTAAAGTCGTCGCCACCCATGGTGGGATCACGGTCGGCGAGGATGGTGGGTCGCACCAGTCGATTGAGGACCTTGCGCTGATGCGCGCGGTGCCCAACATGACCGTAATCTGCCCGGCTGACGGGCCGGAGACCACCGCAGCAATCAAAGCTGCCGCCGAATTCGACGGTCCGATGTATATCCGCCTCGGTCGCTCCAAGGTGCCGGTGGTGTTTGAGGATACCTCCAGCTATGTGATCGGTCGCGGACAGACGCTGCGTGAGGGCAACGATATGACCTTCATGACCACTGGACTCATGACCGCTCATGCCCTGGAGGCTGCCGAAATTCTTGCCAATGGCGGAGTCTCGGCGCGTGTCGTTCACTTCGGGACCATCAAGCCGCTGGATCTTGACCTGGTGATGCATTGTGCCCGCGAGACCGGCGCGATCGTCACCGCCGAGGAGCACTCCGTGGTCGGTGGCCTTGGTGGCGCCGTCTGCGAGGCCCTCTGTGAAGGGGCTCCGGTGCCGGTTGAACGGGTCGGCCTGCGCGATGTCTTCGGCCAGTCGGGGACAGCTGAAGATCTGCTTGTCCACTACAACCTGATGCCGGGCGACCTGGTCGAGGCGGCCGAGCGGGTGCTGCGGCGCAAATAGTCCGGGGCCTGTCCGGATTACCGTTTCTGCGTACTGGCGTAAAGGTGGACTAAAGTTTGGCACTTTTCTTCAAGAGCCTTATCGGGCGGGTTATCCTGCTCAACATTCTGCTGCTGGCGATCGGTTTTGCCACGTATACCCTGTTCCATATCCGCAGGGAGCAGGTGCACATTATCGACACCACGCGGGAGAACGCCCACCTGCTGGTCTCGACCATCGAAAAAGCACTCTTTAACTCGATGCGCCTCGGCAATAGCGAGGACGTTCAGTCGATTATCGAGTTGGTCGGCAGGAGTCCCCGTCTTGCCGGCCTGCGCATCTTTCACCCCGATGGCACGGTTCTCAAATCGTCCAAGCCGACTGAGATCGGTCGTAAGGTCAATCTCCAGGACCATACCCTGTTCCTGAGTAACCGCGTCGAGGGAACCTACCGCGTTGACGGCCAGGAGATGCTTGGCATCGTCAAGCCGATCGTCACTGACGAGCGATGTTTCTTGTGCCATGGCTATGGCCGCAAGGTCGTCGGGGTTCTCAATCTCAATATTCCGCTAGAATACGCCAGTCGCCGGGTAAATGAGTCGTCGCAGCTGTTCATGCTCTCGACCCTGATGATCGTGGCTCTGTTGGCGGGCGGGATCTCGCTGATCCTGATCCGTTTTGTCAGGCGCCCGATTCAGGAAATGGTCGACACCATGGCCCAGGTGGAGAAGGGTGACCTCAGCGTGCGCATGGAGCCCCGCTTTCCCGATGAAATCGGCAGCCTGATGCACAGCTTCAATTCCATGGTCGACACTCTCGAGGACGCGCGCAAGGAGTTGGAGGTCTGTCATTACCAGCAGATGGAACGGGCGGACCGGCTTGCTTCGGTCGGCGAGATGGCGACCGGTATTGCCCATGAGGTCAAGAACCCGCTCGCCGGGATTAGCGGTGCCATTTCGGTCTTGACGGACGATTTCGCCGAGGGTGACTCGCGGCGCGAAATTATCAGCGAAGTGCTCGAGCAGATTCGGCGTCTCGACAAGACCAGCAACGACCTGCTCCATTTTGGCAAGCCAGGGGTGCCGGAGTTCGGTTATGCCGATGTCAACGAGCTGGTCAATAAGACCCTGTTTTTTGCCAGCCAGCACTCCGAGGCTCGCAAGATTCACCGCACCAAGGAGCTGACCCGTGATCTGCCGCCGGTCTGGGTTGATGAGAAGCAGGTCCAGCAGGTGTTGTTGAACATCTCGCTGAACGCCATCCAGGCTATGGGGGATGAGGGGACACTCTCGGTGCAGACCGAACTGGCCAGCGAGCGGGGCAAGGAGTGGGTCAAGGTGACGATCTCCGATACCGGCAAGGGGATTCCGCCCGAGGCACTGGAGAAGATTTTCGTGCCGTTTTTTACCACCAAGACCCAGGGAACAGGTCTCGGTCTGCCGATTTGCAAGCGTCTTGTCGAACAGCAGGGGGGCAGGATTCACGTAGAGAGCAGGGTTGGGGTCGGTACCACCTTCAAGGTGCTGTTTCCGGTCGCCGATCTTTCAGATGAGCAAGTATAAGGAAGGATAGCCGCAGTGCGAAAAGCCAAAATTCTCGTTGTTGACGATGAACACCTGATTCGTTGGTCGCTGGAGCAGAACCTTACCAAGCAGGGCTACGAGGTC
>PKUI01000167.1 GCA_002869605.1 Desulfuromonas sp.
CAGGTGGTCTCGTCGAAGACCGTCACCCCGGCGGTACCGAAACGGCTGCCAACCGCCTCCAGCGGGCCGAAGTCGAGGGCCACGTCGAGATGCTCGGGGGTCAGAAACGGGGTCGAGGCGCCGCCCGGCAGACAGGCCTTGAACTTTCTGCCGCCGCGCACCCCGCCACCGTACTCTTCGATCACCTCGCGCAACGGGATGCCGACCGGCAGCTCAAAACACTCGGTCCGCTCGAGGTGCCCGGAGAGACCGAACAGCTTGGTCCCGGAACCTTCCGGGTTGCGCGCCAACGACTTGTACCACTGCGCACCGCCGGTGATGATATGTGGCACCGCGGAAAGGGTCTCGACATTGTTGACCGTGGTCGGCTTGTCGAACAGCCCGCGCTGGGCAGGAAACGGCGGCTTGGAGCGGGGGTTGGGGCGCTTACCCTCGAGACCGTTGATCAACGCGGTCTCCTCGCCGCAGATATAGCGCCCGGCGCTGCGATGAACGTGCAGCTCAAAATCGAAGCCGCTGCCGAGGATGTTCTTGCCGAGAAAACCTGCCTCTTCGGCCTCGGCGATGGCACGTTCGAGGTTCTGCGCAGCCTGCTCGTACATGTAACGGATGAAGATGTAGCCGATCGGGACCTGCAGGGCGAAGGCTCCAATGATCATCCCCTCGACCAGCTGGTGAGGATCGGACTCGAGCAGGATCCGGTCCTTGTAGGTCCCCGGCTCCATCTCGTCGCAGTTGCAGACCAGAAATTTTTCCCCCGGCGCATCATGCGGAAAAAAGCCCCACTTCACCCCGGTGGGAAATCCGGCACCGCCACGCCCGCGGAGTTCGGACGCCTTGACCAGCTCGCGCACCCCGGGTGGGTCCATCTCCTTGAGGGCCTTGTGCAGCCCCTCGTAGCCACCGCTCTTGCGGTATCCTTCGAGGAAAACCGTCGCGCCCGGCTGGCGGTTTTTGAACAGCAGCTGCGGGCCAAGGTTCATTTCAACGCCTCCTGGCGTTCATTTTTAAGAATCTCGGCCACCTCGTCCGGAGTGACCCGCTCGTAGGCATGGGGACCTATGGTCATCGCCGGCGCCTTGCCACACATGCCGAGGCAACAGGTCGGCAGCAGGGTGAACACCCCGTCGGTGGTCGTTTCGCCCGGGTGTACGCCGAGCAGCGCCTGCAGCTCGCGGTAAACCTCTTCGCCACCGAGGCTCCAGCAGCAGATCGAATCGCAAACGTGGATCACCAGCTTGCCGACCGGCTGGCGGTAGATCTTGTCGTAGAAGGTTGCCACCTCCTCGACCTGCAGCGGCGACAGCCCGAGCAACTCGGCGGCGATCTCCACCCCCTCGTCCGGCACCCACCCGTGGTTGTCCTGGATGGCGCGCAGGATATCGATGATCAGCTCGCGCGGGTGGGCAATCGCGGAAGCCTTGGTCCGGAAGTGCTGCAACTGCTGCTCTGTCAATAGCTGTGCATTCATATCAGCGATCCAAATCGGCAAGCACGAAATCGATGGAACCGAGCACCGTGATCAGGTCGGTCAACAACCAACCTCGGGTCATGTGCGGTACCGCCTGCATATGGGCGAAGGATGGGGTACGGATGCGCAAGCGGTACGGTAGGCTGGTTCCCTCGCTGACCACGTAGTAGCCACACTCCCCCTTGCTCGACTCGGTGGCCCGGTAGCACTCCCCCTTGGGCGGGGTCATGCCGCGAGAGACATTGACGAAGTGGTGGATGAGGCTTTCGATATCGTTGAGCCCGTCTTCCCGTTCTGGATAGAGGTAGCGATAATCCTCGCCAATATAGCGACCGGCCGGCATCTGCTCGGCAGCCTGGCGCACGATACGCAGACTCTGACGCATCTCCTCGACGCGCACCTTGTAACGCGCAAAGGAATCGCCGCCGCTGGCGGTCGGCACCTCAAAGTCGAAACGCTCATAACCGCTGTAGGGCATCTTGCGGCGCAGGTCCCAGTCGATGCCGCAGGCGCGCAGATTGGGACCGGTCACCCCCCAGTCAATCGCCTCGTCAAGACTGAGCACCCCGACCCCCTCGGTCCGCGCCCGGAAAATGTAGCCGTCGGTGAGCATGGTCTCAAACTCGTCGATCCGCTTGTCGAAGTCGCGCGTGAAGGCATCGACCACCTCCTTCCACCCTTCCGGCAGATCGGCCGGGACGCCGCCGATCCGGAACCAGGCCGGGTGCATGCGTCCGCCGGTGATCATCTCGATGATGTCGAAGATCTTTTCACGCGAATCGAAAGCGTAGAACACCGGGGTCATGGCGCCGACATCGTGCCCGAAGGAACCGACCCAGACCAGGTGGTTGACGATGCGGAACAGCTCGCACAACATCACGCGGATCACCTCGGCGCGTTCCGGCACCTTGATGCCGGCGAGGGTCTCGACGCTGTGCAGGTAGGCGAGGTTGTTCTGCACCCCGGAGATGTAGTCGATGCGATCGGTATAGGGG
>PKUI01000105.1 GCA_002869605.1 Desulfuromonas sp.
AAAGATCGAATGATTTTCAAGGTGGATTACAAAAACAAAAAAGGCACTTAGCATATCTCGCTAAGTGCCTTTTTTTATTATGGTGGGCGATACTGGGATCGAACCAGTGACATCTCGCGTGTGAGGCGAGCGCTCTCCCGCTGAGCTAATCGCCCGAAGTCTCTTCGGTGGATGGAGGTTATAGCAATTTCCACGAGTTAGTGTCAACGCTTTTATGCGGCATTTCAGCAACATGGACTATCCTATGATCATGGCATCATCTTGGCAACCCATTCCGTCGGCAGGTTACAGGGCCGTCTGTCAGCACCGATTACGACATGGCGAGTCTCTCCTGCACATAGCAGGGTCCCGTCGCTGCGCGTGGCGGTATAGCTAAAGGTCAGCACCTTTCCTCTGGCGCGTTCGAGGGTGGATGTAATAACCACCCGATCCTCGTAAAAGGCAGGAGCCTTGTACTTAATCTTGGCCTCGGCTACCACGACGAAGAACCCTAGCTGCTCCATCTCAGAATAGTTGAGACCACGTTGACGTAAAAAGTCTGAACGCCCCTCCTCAAACCAGGTCAGGTAATTGCGATGGTGCACTACACCCTGTGCATCGGTCTCTGCATAGCGCACCGTAAGTTCGAAGCTACTGGTCATCTAGACGACATCTCCCCTGAATCGCTAAAGCTCTGGCACTATATCGACCATTCTGAACGGTGGTCAAGATGCTAATAGATATATGTGCCCTGCCGCCTTGCAATTTTTGCGTGAGTTGTTTTGATTATAGGTACACACAAATGGAGCGATAAAAGCCATAAATACATATGCTTTTTACTTGACATATTTGGTCGAGTTATCTAGCCTTACAAATCATATTACACACACAGCGAGTGCGACTTTAAGCTTCAGAACTGGAGGATGCATGTCAGAAGAGACCCTTTACCACTTTGGAACCCAGGCGTTGCATGCTGGTCAACAGCCGGACCCGACCACAGGTTCACGTGCCGTTCCGATCTATCAGACCAGTTCGTATAACTTCCAGTCCTCGGAGCATGCCGCCAACCTGTTTGCCCTCAAGGAGATGGGGAACATTTACACCCGCCTGATGAATCCGACCACCGACGTGCTCGAGCAACGTCTCGCAGCACTTGATGGCGGTGTCGGGGCACTGGCTCTCGCGTCAGGTTCGGCAGCAATTACGCTGGCGATCCTCAATCTGGCCAAGGCTGGTGACAATATCATCTCGACCAGCTATCTCTACGGCGGGACGGTCAACCTGTTTCGTCACACTTTTGCGCGCATGGGGATCACCGTCAAGTTCGTCGACAGCAGCAACCCGGCGAACATCGTTAATGCCATCGATGTAAACACCAAGGCGATTTACAGTGAAACGATTGGTAACCCGAAGAACAACGTCGATGACTTCGAGACCATCGCACGGATTGCACACGACAAAGGGCTCCCGTTCATTGTTGACAACACCGTCGCCACCCCGGCGCTATTCCGCCCCATCGAACATGGTGCCGACATTGTCTGCTACTCACTTACCAAGTTCATTGGTGGACACGGCACCAGCATCGGCGGCGCCGTGGTTGACTCCGGCAAGTTCGACTGGTCAAGCGGCCGTTTCGATGAGTACACAACCCCCGACCCGAGCTACCATGGTCTGGTCTACCATGAGGCTCTCGGCAATCTCGCCTACATCCTCAAGATGCGGATCACGCTGCTCCGCGACATGGGGCCGTGTCTTTCACCGTTCAACGCCTTCCAGATTCTACAAGGGCTCGAAACCCTGCACGTGCGCATGCCTCGCCACTGCGAAAACGCCCTCGAGGTAGCGAAGTTCCTCGAAGGACATCCAGCCGTCAGTTGGGTCAACTACCCCGGCCTTCCCAGCCATCCCGACCATGAACGGGCACTGAAATACCTGCCCAATGGAGCGGGAGCGATCCTCGGCTTCGGCATCAAGGGAGGTGCCGATGCGGGGAAATGTTTTATCGACAGTGTCCGCCTTGCCTCGCACCTGGCAAACATCGGTGATGCGAAAACTCTGGTGATTCATCCGGCAAGTACCACCCACCAGCAACTGACCCCAGAACAGCAGGCTGACGCTGGAGTTACCCCGGATTTTGTCCGGATTTCTGTCGGCATCGAAGATGTCGCAGACATTATTGCCGATCTCGACCAGGCGCTGGCTCAAAGTCAGCAGTAACCTTGCACCTGTAAAACGAAAAGGCGGGCCTAAGGCCCGCCTTTTTTGCATCTCTGATACTAAATGCCCCATCATAACCGCGAGAGTACTGCCCACAGCTGACCGCTACACCTAGACAAGTCTGCCGGTCTGACGCAAAGCCTCATAAAGAACCACACCTGCAGAGGTTGAAAGGTTCAAACTGCGAACTCGCTCATCAAAAATAGGTATCCGGATCGCCTGCTCGGCTTGGGTCTCGAGCAGCGACTCCGGCAACCCCTTGGTCTCTTTACCGAAGACCAGCATGTCACCAGCAGTGTAGTCGACCTCACTATAGACCCTTTGAGCCTTCTTTGACGCATACCAGTAACGAGCCTTTGGGTAGGCGGTCTGCAGTTCCTCCAGCGAATCCCAGCGCTTGAGCTGCACGGCCTCCCAATAGTCGAGTCCGGCCCGCTTGAGGTACTTATCATCGAGAGAAAAACCGAGTTTGCCGACAAGGTGCAAAATGGTGCCCGTTGCGGCACACAGCCGCGCAATGTTGCCGGTATTGGGTGGAATCTCTGGTTCAATAAGAACGATATGAAATGAATCTTGTGTCGGCACGGTTACACTCGCCAGCGTTTGTGAAGCCAGAACCATTGCGAAGGCTCGCGCCGAATCGCCTTCTCCAGTACCTGGTTGACCAGCAGTGTGTTTTCATGCTGGTTATCGGGTCCGTCTGTTACGGGAAAATCGAGGGGCGGTTCGAATATGGAAAGGTATCGGTTGTCTTGGGTGCGCAACGTGAACCCCGGCACCACGGCGGCACCGGTCTTAAGCGCCAATTGCGCAACCATGGTCGTGGTGCGCGCCGGGCGACCGAAAAATTCCACCGCCTCGCCGTCGCGATTATCCTGATCCGGCAGGATGCAAACCACCTTCCCCTCCCCGAGGGCCTTGAGGATACGGCGGGCGCCACGCTTGGCATCGATCACTTCCCCGCCGCTCAACTCGCGGTTACGGGTAATAAACGCATCCATGCGGGGGTTCCGCATCTTCTTGGCAATAAACGCGGTAGGGAACCCAAGTTTAGGCAGGAAAAAGGTGCCGGCCTCCCAGAAGCCAAGATGCCCGGTCAGCAGCAAGACCCCCTTACCGCGAGCGTGGGCTTCACGGAGGTTGTCGAGCCCTTCAAAATCAAAATATTTAGACAGGTCCGGTTCGTCATGGAAACGCTTGAGCATCAACAGTTCCATGGCAACAATGCCAAGATGAATGAACATCTTACGGACTTCGCTGCGCACCTCGGTGGGGGACAATTCGCTCAGAGCGTGCCGCATGTTCTCTTCGGCCATGCGCCGCCGCTTCCCGAACAGCGCGTGGCAACAGCGCCCCAACCAGGCCCCGAGAGACAAAGCCAGAGTGCGGGGCAACTGCGCTATGGTCGTTGAAAACAGGCGGAAAAAGATAAGTTCGATAAAAAATCGGATACTGCGGTTACGTGCCATGACAATTTCCCTGGCCTGAAAAAAGGCGCGCGGATACTAGCATGCTTAAAACGGCAGGACAAGAATACATCCGGCCAAAAGGACACAACGGTAAGGACAAAAAAAGGCGGCCCATGGCCGCCCCTAAAACCTATGTTGTGGCCCCCTAGTTCACCAAAACCATTTTCACAACGGAAAGAATCTGTTCAGCCTTAAACGGCTTAACCAGCCAACCGGAAGCCCCTGCGGCCCGCCCTTCCTGTTTCTTGGCGTCTTGGGATTCAGTGGTCAACATGATAATCGGCAGAAACCGCTGCCCCGGCAGCGCACGCAGCTGCTTGACCAATTCTATGCCGTCCATAATCGGCATATTCAGGTCGCTGATCACCAGGTCTGTCGGGGTTATCTGAAACTTATCCAAAGCATCTTGTCCATCTACGGCCTCAACCACTTCGTAACCACCATCGAGAAGGGTTGAAGAGACCAGTTGACGCACAGAAGCTGAATCGTCAACGATCATGATCTTTTTCTTCATAGCAGTGTTCTCCTTGTGGGACACAGATTACCATGCGTCCACACTCACATCACAGTTGTTTCAGAAAGATATAGGATTTTACCTAAAGGCTCAAGTACGTAAATCATTTTCCTTCGTGGCGGATGCGTGGATCCGCCAGGGCATAACTTAAGTCGGCCAGAAGATTGCCGAGCAAGGTAAGAACCGCGCCGATCACCAGAACTCCCATAATCAGAGGATAGTCACGCATCATCACCCCATCGTAAAACAGTTTACCCATCCCTGGGATGGCGAAAATCGTCTCGAAGATAACGCTGCCTCCGATAAGACCGGGTACCGACAGACCAAGAAGGGTAATCACCGGTAACAGTGCATTGCGCAAGGCATGCTTGTAGATAACCAGATGTTCCGGCAGCCCCTTGGCACGCGCCGTGAGAATGTAATCCTGGCGAATCACCTCTAGCATATTGGAACGCATGTAGCGTGAAAAACCGGCGAGCCCGCCGAAGGCTGAGATGAACACCGGCAACATCAGATGGTGAATAACATCCCAGACTTGACGTGGTGTACTCAGATAATCCCAGCCAAGCGACTTGATCCCCGAGATAGGAAACAGGCCGAGACGCACACCGAACCAGTCCATCAGGAGCAGCGCAAGCCAGAAGGACGGCGTAGCAAAACCGATAAATACCAGCAGCGTTGTGCCGTGGTCGAACAACGAACCCTGATGCGTTGCGGAGTAGATACCAATCGGCACCGCCAGGGCAAGAATCAAACCGATGGAAAGGACATTCACCAGGATTGTAATCGGAAGATGCTCGAGAATCTTGTCGAGAACCGGGCGTTGATCCGTGGCGAAGGAGGTTCCGAAATCAAGCTGCAGCAGGTGACCCAACCAGGTGAGATACTGCTGGTAAAGCGGTTGATCGAGACCATACTGCTGGCGCAAGCGTTCCTGCAGGTCGGCACTCGCCTTGGGGTTGAGCTGGGTCTGCAGATCGGTCGGCTCCCCCGGAGCCAGGTGAATCACTACGAATGAGATCAGGGTGATGCCGAGTAGAAGCGGAACCATCATCACCAAACGTCGTGCCAGGTAGCTCAGCATTGGTACACCACTCCATCAACGATCATACTTCTGCTCCTGCTTCGGCACATACCAGTCAATGAAATTGTAGCGGATGCCCGCCGGGGCCTCCTCAACACCGTGAAATCTTCGAGCCACAACCGGCAACGCTTCGCTGACATAGAGAAAGGTATAAGGTTGTTCTTCGGCAAGAATCTCCTGGAAACGATCGTATATTCGCTTCCTCTTTGTTTGATCGAAAATGCGCCGCCCCTTCTCCAGAAGGGTGTCCACCTCGCTGTTCTTGAAAGCAATGAAGTTGAGTTGGCGAGGTTCCGTCTTGCTCGAGTGCCAGATATCATATTGGTCAGGTTCTGGCCCTCCGGTCCATCCAAGGATCAGGGCATCGAAGTCTCCCGGGAAAACAAATTCATTGAGAAACGATGCCCACTCAATGACCCGCAGTTTGACATCGATGCCGATCTCTTTCAGCCGCCGTTGAATGATCTCTCCGGTTTTACTGCGCAAATCATTACCCTGGTTGGTGATAATCGTAAAAGAGAACGGTCTGCCGTCCTTATCGAGCAGGCCGTCGTCATCACGGTCGCGCCAACCGGCCTCCGCCAGCAAGTCGCGCGCCTTCTCCGGGCTATAGTCGTAGTGGTGAACGTTAGGGTTATAAACCCAAGTGTCGGGTTTGTAGGGTCCGGTTGCCTTCTGACCGTAGCCGAGCAACACGCCATCGACAATCTCGTCCTTGTTGATGGCATAAGCCAGTGCCTGACGAATTTTCTTGTCCTGGAACAACGGCCGGCGCAGGTTGTAGCCGAGAAAGGTATATCCGAAAGCGAGGTAGCGGTACTTGTTGTAACGGCGCTTGAAGGCAAGGGTTTCGGTCTGTCGATCATACTGCAACGGGGTCAGTCCCATGAAGTCGAGGCTTCCGGACTTCAGCTCGAGAAACATCGTCGACTGGTCAGGGATGATGCGATAAACCACCCTCTTGATATGGGGTGCCCCCTCAAAGTAGTTGGGGTTGGCCTCGAGCACCAGTTTTTCGCGTGCATCCCAACGTTTAAAGATATAGGGTCCGGTCCCGATGGGGGCTCGTGCCAGCGAACTTTCCGTGAGTTTATGCCCCTCCAGGAGATGCTTGGGATGAATCGAAACGCCCCAGCTCAGCAACGCGGGCGCATACGGCTCAGCGTAGGTCACCTGGAAGGTATAGTCGTCAGGGGCCTCGGCCTTGACGACCTGCAGGTAGTCCTCGGCGTAGGCGGTCGGCGTTTCGGGGTCGACATAGAGCTGGTAAGTGAACATCACGTCGGCCGAGGTAAACGGGGCACCGTCGTGCCAGGTGACTCCCTTGCGCAGCTTGAAGGTAATGGTCAGGTTATCCGGTGAAATCTGCCACGACTCTGCCAGCTCTCCCTCGGGGACAAAGTTTTTATCGTAACGGACCAGACCGTTATAAACCAGGCTGTTGATTTCCGACGAGGCCGAATCAGAAGCGAGAACCGGCAACAGCGTATTCGGTTCACCAATCGACCCTTCAATGAAGGTATCCCCACTGACAGGCGATGTTTCCTGCGAGGTATTCGATACCGGCTCCTGGCGGCAGGCGCTGGTTAGCACCAACCACATTACCAGGAGTCCGCACAAACCGGGACGCCACACCCCGCCGCACGGGCTAGCCAGCCCCGGCATCACTGCTTCGCCCCTGTCGCCGGACCCCGGGGAAACGGCTCGGCCAATACGCCTGCTGGCGGAGTAAGGGAAAACAACCTGGGATCAATGACGACGTTTGTTTCGGGATCCTCGAAAGAAGTTTGCAACAGCGCCTCGAGGCGGGGCTGCTCCAGTCGGATCTTGGCCGGGAAGTTACTTCCGTAGACAAAGTCAGCGTAGGTAATCTCAATATCGAGGAGATCACCCCGATACCAATAGCTGCCAACCAGACGCTTCGCACGATCAAACTGGAGCTGCTGACGCCGGTCGCCCTGCTGCAGGGTTAATACGTACCCTTCCTGGCCACGCGCTTCTACAGCAACCACCGGCCCGGAGAGTAGTGGCACCTCGTAAAGCAGCAGGGAAATCATCTGCTCAAGCTCAATCGGCATCTGCGTGAGCAACTGCAGATTCTCAGAACTTGGGGGGCCCGTATAGAAGCGTCCCTTGGTCGGGACATAAAGGCTCAATCGTTCGCCGTCACTGCTGGCCTGCAGGTAAGAAGCGCCAAAAGGGGAGAGAATTTCAAGACGCAACCTGTCCGGTTTCTGTAGCACCAGGGCATTGCTGAAATTCATGCTCCGCGTACCATAGCGCAACTTAATGCTCGCCATCCCCTTTAGGGTCTGAAAACGTGCATTCTGCTGCTTAACCTTAAGCAAGAGCTCTTCGCCCAGGCCAGGGTAGAGCTCAAGCGGCTCGAGCACCGGCTTAGCGCAGCCCCCCGCCAGAGACAACAACAGCAATAACAGGATGACCCTCACGGTAGCTCCTCGATCTTTTGTTGCAGGGGGACGTTCTCAGGGTCGAGTGCCAGTGACTTCTGGAAGTAATAGCGGGCTTTTTCGAATTCGTTCAGGGTCCGATAAACATCCCCGATATGTTCAAAAGATATCGGGTCATCGGGGACATCTTTCAGAGCGAACTTTAACTTTTCAAGCGCCTCGGGATAGCGCCCCAAACGGTATAGCACCCACCCGAGCGTATCATAAATATGACCAGCCTCGTTCAACTCAAGGGCACGCAGCGCCAGCGTTAAAGCTTCATCGAGATGGATGCCGTCTTCAGCATACTGGTAGGCGATAAAATTCATCGCATCGGCGTGATAAGGGTCGAGCTCGAGAATTTCCTGCATAGCCTTGCGGGCAGCCTCACGCATACCGATTTTCTGCAGCAACACGCCCTTTTGGTAGAGAATGCGCGTATTCCCCTGGAAGCGTTGTTCACCCTGTTGGAAAAGCTGCAAAGCCTCATTCGTATAGCCACCGTCACCGGCAAGTGAGGTCATTAACAGGAACTGGTCTACGGTAAGACGAGGATCGTCAAGAAGGAGCGTCAGGACCTTGAATGACTGCTCTGTCTCATCGAGCATGCTATAGAGATAGGACGCGTGCACGCATGCGTCAGGGAAAAGTTCGGAGGTTTTGGGTATTTGCAGAAATTCGCGCAGCGCCTCATAGGGCTGGGCGGTATTTTCATAGACGTTACCCAGATAATAACGGATTTTATCACGTTCTTCCGTAAGGCTCAGCAGATGCTCAAAACTGCGCGCAGCCGAAGACCATTGCTCCCGTTCCATCTGCAGCAAACCGTACTTTCGCAGGGCTTCCTGGTCGTCCGGATTGTCGGCTAACAAACTTTCAAGTTCGCGCAGAGCTTCTGTATAACGCTCAAGACTCAGTAAAACCTGAACCACACGGTGCCTAAGCCCTGGTTCGTCAGGACGCTGTTGCAGCCCCGCCCTGTAAACTGCAAGCGCCTTTTCCTGATCTCCTTCTTGCTGGCGTTTTTCGTAAAGTCTTCCCCACTCGAAATAAACCGCCAACAACGAGGGTTGCAAATCGACAACCTTGCGATAAGCCTGCTCGGCGGATACGCTCAGATCGATCTGGGCATACAACCGCGCAAGTGCATAATAGGCACGAAAAGAGTCATCATGCTTGGCGATGTACCCCTTTATCGTTTCGATCCCCTCGATGTTTTCACCCTGGCGAGCCAGGGCCTGAACCAACAACAGGACCGGGTCGACATCCTCCGGGAGCAATTGCACCAGTATGCGAAAATGTTTAATCGCTTCTACATTGCGTTTCTTCTCGAAGAGCACTTCTCCGAGCAATCTACGCGCTTGGACTGACCCCGGATCATCGATCAAAACATCTTCCAGGGCTCGTATCGCCTCTTCATCCCGCTGCAGCTGCAAATAGATTTCCGCCAGGTAAAGGCGCAAGAGAGGCGTTTCGGCGTCATAGCTCAGGGCTTTCTGTAACGCCTCCTCGACCCCCTTGAGATCTCCATAGTTATGCCGTAAAACAGCCAGGCTGAAATAGTAGTAGGCCTTGGCGTTGGCGTCGTCAAGGCGACTTTCGTACTCAAGGAGTGATGGTTTCTGGTGCTCACCAACGGGCGAAGCAGACATGAGTACACACCCGCCACACAGCAGAAGCATCATCACAGCAAAGCAGAATCGAAGCGTCCTCTTCACACCCTTAATCCTTTGTAAGGTCTTGATAAGACATGCATTAAACAGGCTTCGCAAGCTATCACAGCACTGCAATGGGGTCAAACGCTTTGTGTTTCAACGTGCGCTTTACACTGCTGGATTGTCTGATAAAATTCACAATAATATTAGCATGTTGGAGGTTCACATGCCGTCTAAAGGACTCTACCAAGCCCTTCTCGACCCCACATGTTATCCAGAACGACCAAGACGTGTGTTTGCACGTGACACGCACATATCGCGTCTCTACTTTACCCCACGCCACGTCTACAAGCTGAAAAAACCCGTCGATTTTGGTTTCCTTGACTTTACGTCTCTTGATCGACGACGTTTTTTCTGCGATGAAGAAAACCGACTCAACAGCCATTTTGCTCCGGACACCTACCTCGGCACTGTCCCCGTACGCGTTATGGATAAACACGTTGCCGTCGGAGGCGAGCATGGCAAGATCGTTGATTATGCCGTCAAGATGCGCAGACTCCCCCAAGCGCAAATGCTTGATCGGAAAATCCGCAGGCATTCACCAGAACTTAGACATGATATTGAGCGTCTGGTGCCAACGCTCAATAGAATGTTCGGAACGTTTTCGGAAGTCACCGTCAGCGAGGAGGAGCTCTTTCACCGTCTTGCGTACAATTGCGAAGAGAACCTCTCACAGACCCGTGAATTCATCCCTACCCTGCTCGCAGAAAGGGCCTGGCAGCAACTTGAAAGCTATACACACAATACACTCTCTCCAGATGGGCTAAAAAATCGGTTTTTAGCTCGAGCCAAGGCCGGATATTTCAGAGAAGGCCATGGTGATCTGCACAGCGAACACATCTGTATTACCTCACCGATCCGCATCTACGACTGCATCGAGTTCAACCTTCGCTTCAGAATAAACGATCTACTCTCGGAACTCGCATTCCTGTTGATGGACCTCGATTTTCGTTGCCGGCGCGATCTATCCCAACAGCTATTAAACGGTTGCAGTGAGCAGTTCGAGGTGTTCAACGACGGGGAAACCCTAAATTTCTACCGCATCTACCGTGCCTGGGTACGCGGTAAGGTCGCAGCCCTGACCTCCAAAGATCTGCACACGGATGAGCAAAAACGTGCCGCTGCTTCCGTTACGGCACAGCAATATTTTGCCCTGGCGTTAGGCTATCTGTGCAGGCCATTTCTGACGATCACCTGTGGATTGATGGGCAGCGGAAAATCACTGTTTGCACAATCCCTGGCAAGAGTCACCAACGCAACTGTTATCCGCTCTGACGAAGTCAGAAAAGTCATTCACGGGCGGCCCTTGGACGAGCATGATCACTCCGACTACGGTGAAGGACTCTATGCGGCAAACTTTACTGATCGGACTTATATGTCAATGTTGGAGCAAGCAGAGGAGGCTCTCAGACAAGGGAACAGCGTCATCGTCGATGCCTCCTTTGGACACAGACAGTACCGTGAACAATTTGCACTGCTGTCGAAAAGGCTTGGAACCCCATTTCTCAAAGTATGGTTTGACGCACCACACACAACGCTGCACAAACGCCTCGAGTTACGTTCTCGAATCAACGCAGATGTATCAGACGGTCGAGGAGAGCTTTTGGATGCCCAGAAAAACAGCTTCGATTACCCCAAAGACGATGATATCATTGAAAAGATCGACAGTGAGAAAGAAGTCGACTATAATGTACAACTCGTTCTAAGCCGCATTCTCACCGACCACGGATGGCAGCCATGAAAACGAGTCGTATTTTTAAAATGCGTGAAGCCTGGGTTGCATGTTTCCTGCTCGGTGTGGTCATGCTCAATTATCCCTTCTTGGAGATTTTCAACAAGAATATTCTGTTGTTTAGCATTCCCTTGCCGGTTCTCTACCTGATGATCGGCTGGCCCATCTCCATCGGTGTCATCTACCTGTTTACTCGACACTTCAAATTCAAAGACGAAATTAGCACGACAGGGGAGCAAGACTAGATGATCCCTGTCAGCCAGCTTGCCCTGATCACGCTTCTCTACTTTGCACTTTTGTTTGCCGTGGCCTACTGGGCGGACAGAAGACGTGCCGCCGGTCGAAGCCTGACACAGAATTCATCGATCTACACCCTCTCTCTAGCCGTTTACATGACCTCCTGGACGTTCTACGGCAGCGTAGGACGCGCGGCAACGAGCGGTCTCGACTTCCTGCCGGTGTACCTGGGACCAACCCTGATTATATTTACATGGGGATTTTTATTACGCAAAATCGTACGTGTTACGAGAGAGCAGAACATCGTCAGCATCGCCGACTTTATCTCCAGCCGTTACGGCAAATCAACGTCTCTCGGTGCCATTGTAACGATCTTCGCCGTATTCGGAATCATGCCCTACATTGCCCTGCAGTTAAAGGCAGTATCCCAGACCTTTGACCTGCTATCCGGGAACTCCCTACTCCAACGGACCGAAGAGTTTACTGCGGTGACCCATCTCCCCTTCTCTCTCGACACGGCCCTGCTGAGCGCATTAACCCTTGGCATTTTCGGCGTTCTCTTCGGAGCGCGCCATCTCGACACCAGCGAACGACACGAAGGGCTGGTCGCCGCGATCGCCTTCGAATCTCTGGTCAAGCTGTGTGCCTTCGTCGTCGCCGGTATCTTTGTGACCTATGGCCTTTATGACGGCTTCGGAGACATCTTCACCCGCTTCAACGAAACGTTTCCCGACCGCAGTTCGCTACTACTCTTCAATACCCAACATACCCCCTATACAGAGTGGTTTACCCTGACATTTATCTCCATGATGGCGTTTATGCTTTTGCCCCGCCAGTTCCATATCATGGTGATCGAAAACAGCGATGAAAGCCATATCCGTAAAGCTATGTGGCAATTTCCAAGCTACATGTTTCTGATCAACCTGTTTGTCATCCCAATTGCCCTGGGGGGACTAATTTATTACAACGGCGACACAAGCTCGGCCGATTATTTCATGCTGCAACTCCCCCTCGAAACGGGTCATCCCTGGTTAAGCATCCTGGTATTTATCGGCGGTTTCTCGGCTTCTGCCGGCATGGTCATGGTCTCTTCGGTGGCGTTGGCCACCATGATCCTCAACCACCTGTTTATCCCTTTGATGCTGCGTTTCTGGCAGGAATTACCGAACATCTCAGGGCTACTGATCAACATCAAGCGTGCCTCGATCATGGCCGTCATACTGCTCGGTTATTTTTACTTTCGCGTCATCGGCGACTCCTATGCACTGGTCAATATCGGATTGATTTCGTTCATCGCCGCGACACAGTTCGCCACGGCGATGATCGGCGGGCTTTACTGGCGCAAAGCCAATCGCATCGGCGCCACGGTCGGCCTGCTGTTTGGCTTTATCATCTGGGCCATCACCCTGCTGATCCCTTCTTTTGTGCGCTCGGGGTGGATGTCAGAACGCATCCTGGATGAGGGTCTATTTGGGATCACGCTGCTACGCCCACTGGAGCTTTTCGGACTCAGTGGCTTCGACATCTGGACCCATGCCCTGTTCTGGACCTTGTTCTTCAACATCGGTGCATTCATAGCCATATCCATCGTTACCCTCGGTGACGAAATTGAAAAAGAACAAGCGCGAAAATTTGTCGACGTCTTTGAACCCTTCAGCCGCGCCGAAAGTCGTAAACGTATCAGCAAGGCTCCAACAATCATCGAATTCGTTGAACTGATGGCCAAGTTCATCGGCGACAAACAGGCACACGCGGCAATCTCAGGGTACCTCAAAGACAGCGAGATAGATGAACGCGGAAGTCTCTCGGAATATGAGCTTCCCAGTCTCAAGCGTTTTACGGAACGGACCCTTGCCGGCTCCGTCGGTGCCGCACCGGCCAGGATCATTATCGAAAATTATCTGGCGGCACGTGGTAGCGAAATGGAGGATGTCTTCGACATTTTCGGTTCAGTGACCATCAGCCGCACCTCAAGTCGCGAACAACTCGGCGTTCTTTTTGAAGCGGCCCATACTATCGCCAGCACCTCAAACTGCCAGCAAGCCTTTGACAAAATACTTGAGCTGATGCAACGCCAATTCAAATTCGATCTGTGTGTCATCCGTATGCTCGACGAACAGAGCAACACCCTCACCGTACGCAGTCGCAAAGGGATTGTCTCACAACATTTCGGCAACGCTGAACGAGACCTCGACATGGATACCTATATCGGGGAGTGTTTCCTGACGGTCACCTCTAAAGTGGTGAACGACACCGAATTCATGGACCGCCCGAAACTGATCGAGGTCATCCAGCACGAAGGCATCAAGTCCTTCGCCCATGCCCCAATAGTCATTGAGGGTGAAGCCATCGGCGTCCTGAGTGCCTTTTCAAGGTCTGTCAGAGGGATATTCACCAAGGAGTTCGTCGAACTCTTACAGAGCCTCGCTGGCCAGATAGGCGTGGCCTGGCGGAACGAACAACAGACCCAACAGTTAATTGATGTGCGCAGCCGTGAACGTGAGCTAGAGATTGCCCAGAACATTCAGAAGAGCCTATTGCCAGAGCACTTCCCGCTGATCCCCGGCGTTACCTTGGCAGGACGCTGCATGACCGCCAAACAGGTGGGGGGCGACTATTACGACTTTCTGCCACGCGAAGGGGACCACTTTGACCTGTTCATTGCCGACGTTTCCGGACATGACATTGGAGCAGCTCTGCTAATGGCAGAGACGCGAACGTTTATCCGTTCACAGGCCCATCGCAAAATCGACCCCAACGACATGATGGACGAGGTCAACCACTTCTTCCTGCACGACCTGTCACAGTCCGAACTGTTTATCACCATGTTCTACGTTAACTACAACTACGGCACCAAACTTCTCAAATATTCAAGCGCCGGGCATAACCGTCCGCTGCTCTGGGACAACAAATACCGCGTTGTTGTCTCCCTTGACGCGGAAGGTTTGATTTTCGGCGTCAAGAAAAACGTCAACTTTGAAATGAAACAGCGCCACCTGAACCCCGGAGATGTTCTTCTACTCTATACCGATGGGGTTACTGAAGCCGAAAACTCCAACGGGGAATTCTTCGGTGAAGAACGCTTGATGTCACTCCTACAAGAAAATCACCTGCTCAGTGTCGATGAACTGGTAGAGATGCTTTTCCATCAACTGCGAATCTTTACGGGATCATCAAATTTCAACGACGATGTCACCGTGTTGATTCTTAAGACAGACATAGAGTGAGCCCAAAATGACGTAGAAAGGTCAGGAAAAGTAACCTGGGTATGCTATTCTATTCAGGCATCCATTAAAGGCACAAACATCAACATATACGCACCAATTTGCGATCGAGGAGGAACTTTACAGTGGTTATCCATATTCATGAAAAACCCGGGGCGACACTGCTGGAAATTGGCGAAGAGAGACTTGATGCCCACAACAGCGGCGACTTGAAAAATGAGATGTTATCCCTTTTTGAAGACGGCAAAAACCAATTGGTAATTGACCTAAAGGAAGTTCGTTTCATCGACTCCTCAGGCCTCGGAGCACTGGTCTCCGGCTACAAGAACGCCAGTGCCCGCAATGGCAACCTCAAGCTCTGTGCACTCCAACCACAGGTTAAATCAATGTTCGAGCTCACCCGATTACACCGAGTCTTTGAAATTTATCCGGGAGCAGATGAAGCACTGGCAAGTTTTTAATATTGAAAGCCACCAGGACCCGGAATGAAAAACGTTGAAGTTGAAATCAAGGTTCCCTACGAAACCCGCTATCTCTCCCTGATCGGAAAGATTGGTGAGGATGTGGTGCGCACGCTCAGGCGTCTGAGGGGGGATCGGGAAGAACTGGCCTACCAGGTGAATCTGGTTTTAACCGAGGCGATTGCCAACGTGATTCA
>PKUI01000157.1 GCA_002869605.1 Desulfuromonas sp.
GGGCGAAAAAACTTTAAAATAACTGAAATTTTCAACACATTGCATACACGTTTCGGCACGTCAAAATCGACGACAATCCGCAGCCGCGAACTAACCGAGACCGGGGATACCCATGCCGCCGGTAAGCTTGCTCATTTCCTGCTTCAGCTGCTCCTGGCTACTCTTGACCGCCTCGTTGACCGCAGCCATCACCAGGTCCTGCAGCATCTCGACATCTTCCGGATCGACGGCGTCGGGGTTGATGGAGAGCGATTGCAACCGCTGCTTACCGTCCACCACCGCCGTCACCATCCCGCCCCCGGAGGTGGCTTCGTAGCTGCGTGCTTCGAGTTCTTCCTGCATACTTGCCATCTTCTGCTGCATCGCCTGCGCCTGCTTAACCAGATTTCCAAAACCTTTTGACATGAAAATGCTTCCTTCCCACCCGCTCGGGGCGTTACTTCGTGGTGTATTTGAACCTAAGATTATTTTTCGACGTCTTCTTGCGACGCCAATGACTTCACTTCCTGGATCGTCCCGCCGAACGCCTTCAGCGCCGCCTGCACGGCAGGGTCGGACTGGGCCTGCGCTTCGAGCTGTTGGCGGCCGTTCTGCTCGGCGACCTTACGCTCCTCGACCAGGCTGGGTGGCGCATCCTGTATATCGTCGAGCTCACGCACCTTGATCTGCACCGGGCCACCGAGAAAGCCGCTGAGCATCTGCTCCAGCTCTTCACGCAGCTCACGCTCCTTGATCCGCGAGGCCTGAAACGAACCGCGCACGTAGCCGAGCTCCAGCAGCGGGGGGTCGAGCTTGAGCAGACGCGCGTACTCCAACAGCGTCCCCCAGGACGGATGCTGCCCGCGCACACGCTCGACCAGCCCCGGCCAGCTGTCAACCGCAACCGGAGCTGCCGCGGACGGGGCTTCAGACTTTTTTGGCTTCTCTTCCTCGGGGAACGGGGGAGGCTCTGGCGGAGAGGGTGCAGACGGCGCCGCCGTCCGCGCGGGAACCGCGACCTGTTCGCGCCGTGGCGCAGGCGCAGAGAGTTCTCCCGGAGTCGCCGCGAGCCGTTTTTCCAGTTCGTCGAGCTTACGCACCAGCGCGGAAACGTCGCGCGCCGGGGGGAGCTGGGTCAGACGCACCAGGGTCATCTCCAGCGCCAGGCGCGGATAGAACGAGTTGGCCAGCTCCGCTTCGAGCTTGACCAATACCGTCAGCACCCGCTCGAGGTCGGCAAGCTGCAGCGGCTCGACCAGCTTCTTCAGCTCGCCGAGCTGGTCAGGCGGCAGATCGAGCAGCTCACCCGGCTCGGGGACCACGCACAGCACCACCAGGGCACGAAACTGTTCGACCAACTCCTGGCAGAACTGCCGGTAAGCATAGCCGAGGGTGTCGATACGCCGCACTGACTCCAGGGCGCGATGACTGTCACGACCGACGATCGCCTCGACGGTGTCGAGCAGCAGTCGCCGGTCGACCATACCGAGAAGCCCCTGCACATCCTCGTCGGCTACCTGCTCACCACAGAAGGCAATCACCTGGTCGAGGGCCGAGAGGGAATCGCGCATACTCCCCTCGCCACGTCGCGCGATCAGGCCGAGTGACTGGTCGGAAATCTGCAACCCCTCGGCATCGACAATCTGCCGCAAGCGCTCGACCACCTTGGCGGCCGTAATCTTGCGAAAGTCGAAGCGCTGGGTGCGCGACAGGATGGTCACCGGGATCTTGTGCGGCTCGGTGGTTGCGAGGATAAACTTGGCGTGCTCCGGCGGCTCCTCGAGGGTCTTGAGCAGCGCGTTGAAGGCATTGATCGACAACATGTGGACTTCGTCGATGATGAAGATCTTGTACTTGGAATGCGAAGGGAGATAACGGATATTTTCGCGCAGTTCGCGCACATCGTCGACGCCGGTGTTCGAGGCACCGTCGATTTCGAAAACGTCGCCACCGTTGCCGGCTGAAATCTCCTTGCAGGCTGGGCATGTATTACATGGGGTTGCCGTCGGGCCTTGCTCGCAGTTCAGCGCCTTGGCGAGAATACGTGCCGCCGAGGTCTTACCGACCCCACGGGCACCGGTAAACAGAAAGGCGTGGTGGACGCGGTCGGAGGCGATGGCGTTGGCCAGGGTGCGGCCGACATGCTCCTGCCCGACCAGATCTTCGAAACTTTGGGGACGCCACTTGCGGGCCAGTACCAGGTAGGACATGACACTCCGTCGCAGCAAAGAGGGGTTGTTGGCAACGGATTACCGGCACAAGTGACAGCCAGGCACCCCCGCGGCACACGGGGAAAGCCGCTACCGCTGCTCCCTTCCGGGCCTGACGGAGTTCACAGCCGCCCGTTGCGCGGGACCCGGCTGTCACTTCTGACGGCAATCTCGCTGCCGATGGATTCTACATAGATAGAAATGAAATTAAANAGGGGGGGATTCGAACCCCCGGTAGCTTGCACTACACATGATTTCCAATCATGCACCTTCGGCCGCTCGGTCACCTCTCCGCGAATTGGGAAGAATACATTATGAGGTTGGACGTGTAAAGACTTTTCCAGCCGGGGTTTTAGCCGATTCGGCGGCGGCTGTCAAGCGCTGAACGCAGCAAGGGCCGGCACGCATGCCAGCCCTTATAAAAAATGGCGGAGGGGGGGAGATTCGAACTCCCGGTGG
>PKUI01000099.1 GCA_002869605.1 Desulfuromonas sp.
ACCAGGCCAACCAGGCCGAACAGCGACAGGGCTCCGCCAGCAATCCACATCAGCATCACCTTGTCCGAGGTCTTGCCACTCAAGGAACGCGCAAGCTTGTTACCGAACGCACCGTAGTCGTTGAATCCCCAGGCGATCAGCGCCACGCCGACCACCAGCAACACCACGAAGAGCGCTGTATTCGATTTCTTGGCCATCCCCAAACCTCCTCCGAAGAAATTTGAAAAATCAGCATAGCAAAAGATCCTGCAGCGGTCACGGCAGATCGACAACAGGACGGGAGAGATAGCGAAACCGGGATTTGTGGCACGAGAAGGGTTAGGAAGAAGCGGGACGCTCCTGGAACTGGTCTGCCACCAGCGCGGCAACCCGCTCCTGGCTCGGCATGGCCGCATCGATGGTGATATCGGCGTAACGCCGGTAGAGGACGGCGCGCTCCTCGTACAGGTCTTCGAGGCTCTGTTCGGGACGCTTGGCGAGGCCGCGGGCCGCGTAATCGCCGATACGGCGTTCAATGGTCGGCAAGTCGACCTCGAGAAACACCACCACGCCATCCTGCTTGAGATGCACCATCGCCGCTTCGCTGTAGGGGGCGCTGCCGCCGGTGGCGATCACCTTGCCGCGACACTGCAATGCACAGATAGCCTGCTCCTCGAGTGCACGCAGTGCCAGGTACCCCTCGCTGTCAACCACCTGCTGCAGGGTACACCCGGCGCGCTTCTGGATCAGCAGGTCGGTATCGACAAAATCGCGCCTCAGCAGCTTGGCCAGCACCACGCCGACAGTGCTTTTGCCGCTGCCGGGCATGCCGATCAAAATGATGTTGCGCTGCGCATCGGTCATCGGTACAACCTAACTGGCAGGAGGCAGCTCTAAAGAGCGATCCTCGATGGCGATGATCTGCCCCTCACAAAAAGTAAAGATCGTTTCGCCCGGCAGCGTCAGCGTCTCACCTGCCTTGCGCCCATCAGGGAGATCGACGGCCAACTCCCCGCTGAACTCGACCATCATCGAGGTGGTGTCGACCCCGAAGTGATAACCGAGCGGCATGATGCGGCGAGATGCAAACAGCTCACACGCCTGCCGAGCCGCCTCCTTGAACTCCTCGACACCATGGGCTTCGAGGACGACCTCCCCTTTGCTGACATTACGGAACTCGATCTCGGGATGGAGGTGCGCGAGCATGCCTTCGACATCGAGGGCGTTATAGGCACGTATGTAGGCATCGACGGCCTGCTGCATTTTTACATGGGGGAACATCGGCTTTCTCCTGGCTAACAAGGATTCATGGGTCTCCAACCTTGCAACCGATCGGGGTAGAAAAGAATCCTGCCTCCCGCTCGCAAAGCTGACTACCTATATACCAAACACTCCCGGGCTGCAACCCATGACCGACCGGACTCAGCGCCGTGTATGAATACGTCACTCCCCGTTCATAAGCTTCATGAAGTACAGCGCTGAATCACCCCGTAAATTTTCCGCCAGGCCGATCAGACCGTCGGTAAGGTAACGTGCCGCGATCCCCTTGGAACGCAGGTAGCTCATGGCGATAATCGCCCGGTCCTTGTGCGGGCAGGCGGTCACGATAATCTTGTCCATCGGCAATTCGTCCAGCCGCTGCGGAAGTTCGTTAAGCGGTATCCTGAGGGCAAAGCTCGGCCCCCAGGCCTGCTGTTCCTCCTCGAAGCGGATATCGACCAGCACCGCCTTGCCATCCTCAAGCAGGTCGATCAGCTTCTCGCTGCTAACCTTCATCTCCAGGCGCGCATCGTAATCGAACTGCTTCACATACTCTTCAAACAAATTATCTGCAGCGAGGCCCACGGATGGACACAGCAGCAACAGGACACACCATACGATGGTCATTCTCATAGCGGATTTCCTCCAAATAATCTCTTCACGTCTAATGCGTTCGTTGATGTTTTATGAGGTTTCTGCCTAAGGTGCTTGTTTCAGAAAATCCACAATCTGACCTTGAACCAGACTGACGAATTCTTCCTTCTGGTTATCATCGAACTCCCAGAACTCTTCGACATTCTTCCAGCGCACCGTCTTGCCATCCTCTTTCCGGACAAGTACCAGCGACTTATCGGCAAGCCCGTAATCTTTGATGTAGTGCTTGTTTTCCGGCTGGTCGAAATTGATCAATTGCCATTGCAGGCGACCATCGGCCAACTCTTCAGTGAAACCCTCGGTTGCCGTTTTTGACCAGTTTTCAAACTGCAGGCAGGTTGAGCAGCGGATGTCGCCGTGAAAGTAGCGGACCAAAACATGTGATTCCGCCAGGCCCTGACATGGGAACATGCCCAGAAGCAGCAGTGGCAGGACTAAGCTTAATACAAGGTTACGACCGATGCTTTTCATGATTTTCGTCTCCAGTGTAAGCATTATGCTGCGCTATAAAGCAGCCAGATGCCCGCAACTATCACCAGCAGGCCGCAGACCCGCTTGAGCCAGATGGTTCCCTTGGAGCCTTCACTCCAGTTCAGGTAACCTTGAACTCTTTCGGTGAACGTGCCGGCAAAAACGATAACGGCACAGTGGCCGAGACCGTAAGCAAGCATCAACAAA
>PKUI01000196.1 GCA_002869605.1 Desulfuromonas sp.
ATCCCAGTATCGCCCACCATAATAAAAAAAGGCACTTAGCGAGATATGCTAAGTGCCTTTTTTGTTTTTGTAATCCACCTTGAAAATCATTCGATCTTTGAGACGGTTCCCTCGACAACCTCGAACCGCTCTGGGTGATAGGCGTCTGAGGGGGCGACGTATATCACGACGGTCTCAATCAATCCAGCGTTCCAGTCGTCAACAAGGCTCGGGTATTGTTCCGCGATAATCGTCTCCGAGTTTTCAATCGCCTCACCGACTTGCCATCCGAGAATCGTATCATTTTCATAGATGACCAGGACGGCGACACTGCCGTCGTCTGTAGTTGTTCCGGCGTTGGTCACAACGATCAAGGCCGAGTCGCTTCTAAAATTCTCACCGTCGTAAACCGTGACCTGTGCGGTGTATTCGCCCTCGATATCGGGGGTGAAGCTCGTGTCGACGGTATCCGTGCTTGTGAGCTCGGCCGTGCTGTCTGTAGGGATTTCGATCAGGGCCCAAGCATAGGTTAGGTCGTCGCCGTCACCGTCATAACTGCCATCAGCGCTCAAATAGATCGTGTCTCCAAGGGTAGCCGTCTGATCAGCGCCGGCGTCGGCTACGGGTGGTGCGTCCCCGCAACCGGATAGCGCAAAAACAACGACGATTAAAAATATTAGTGTTTGTCTCACGACCCTCTCCTTAAGAATTTCACTCGTTTATTTCGGTTATTGTGGAGACTTTTCGTTCATGCGCAGGGAAACGCGCCCTCCTGCTGTTTGAAGATTACGTTACTAAAGTAATATGTTTACAGTTCATGGTAAATCAGGAAAGACCTGATTTTTTTGGTTGCGCGGCATCTTGGTCGTGACGTTTGAAAAGATGTTCGCACGTGCCTCATCATCACCGAACAGTTTTGCCACAGAAGGTAGCTGTGTCCATTGTTGCCGGTAGTTTACCTGAAATGGTGCTTTTTGCGCTCCTGCATTGAGTTGTTACAAGTAACTGATAAAGTGTAAATCCATATTTGCTCACGATGTTGATTGAAATATGCGTTTCATTCTTGGGTTGTTAGGAGAATGCTATGGGGTTTGCTTGGAGCCCGGAGCTATCTATCGGCTTCGAAAAAATTGACCAGCAGCACGAGGAGCTGTTACGCCGCTTCAATAGCTTGCAGGTGGCCTGTCGAAGCGGCCAAAGCAAAGAGGATGTGCGCAAGCTGTTCAACTTTCTCGATAATTACGTGATGGAACATTTTACCGACGAAGAACGTCTTATGTATACCTACCGCTATCCGGAGATCATGACCCACCAACAGGAGCATCTCGAGCTGATTACCAAGTTGCGTAAACTCAAGCGGCAGATACACGAATACGACATCTCGGCATCACTGGTTGAAGATATCACCCAGACCATGTTTAGGTGGATTGTTGATCATATTCAGGGGGCGGATGTGCAGTTTGGGAAGTATCTGGCTAAAAAAAGTGTGCAAGCAGCGAAGTCGCTTTAAGTACCTCGATAGATCGAGGACAGGATTTTTAAACTAGGGCTCGCATCTGAAGTTGGTGCGGGCCTTGCTGTTTAAACCTTCAAAGGCTCTGTCCCAGAATGAATTGGATGGCTGCCTCGATTTCGTTGTCATTCAGGTTCGGATTCCCCCCTCGGGGTGGCATAGCCCCTTTGCCTTCAAGGACGGCATGGGTCAGGTGATGCGCACCATGTCCGGCATGGAGTGTCCACGCTGCACGGTCTCCGAGTTTTGGTGCTCCTGCAACTCCGGTGTCATGGCACCGTGAACAGCTTTTTTCGTAAATCACGCGCCCCAGGCTTTGGTGGCTCTGTTCGGACACTTTTGGTGTTGCTTCAACCGAGGGCGCTGCTTTCGTAAGTGTTGACGTTGGTTGCTCATTGCAGGCGATTATTAACAGCGCAATGGAAACAATGAACAACCAGACTGCTCGTATCCTCATGGTTACTCCTTATTCATTGATCTTTATAAGATAACAGGGTGAGGGGTATTGTCATTTTCAATGTGAGCCTCTTTGGTTGCGCGCATTGACTACTCACGATGTCGCAGTTTAATATCCGTTGAAAGTCGCTTGTAAGCTCCGAGGTGCTATTCGCGAACTGCTTGTTTCATTGGAAACGTTAACGCTGCCTGTGGCCGGCACTGACTGGTTCAGGCTTTTTTAGTTTCAGGAGGGCAGCTGTGGCTCGCAAGAAGAAATTAAACTTCAGACAGTCTTCGTCGCCTCAAAACGTTTTTCAGGAAGCGTGGCAGAACATGATGACGGATATGGATAAGTTCCTGCCTGAGAAGATGCGGGGAGGGCAAGGGAAGAAGAAGTTTGTCTTGTGGCTATTTCTGCTCGAGGTGCTGGTCATGGGTGGTCTAGGAACCCTCGCTTACCAATGGTTCACCCGCTAATGGAAACCAGACTTCATACTACCCGCAAGTTTGTTCCCAGAAAATGACTTTGTTATGAACGTTTTTGATTGGGTAGCCAGACGCTTTTTGTTCCCGTTGTTGCTTGTCGCATTTATTGTTGCTGCCTACCTGACGTTTGACGGTGACTCTACTGTCGAGGTGACACTCGATACCCCCGCATCAAGTTTTTATACGTCTTCGAGTCCTACAGAACTAAGCGTTGGAGTAGTGTGTCAATCCCTGGCCGAACTGGATGCGACACAACAGTCTCGCGGTTTTGTTCGTGTCGGTCTGTTTGGCAATGCTTGGCCGGCACGCGTGACCGAGATCCTTAGCGACAGCGGCGGAATCAATTTTGTCCGTGCCAATGGTACACCACACAGCTACCGAAAATATGATGGATATCGTATGCAGGTTGTTCGTCTTGTCCATGATGATGAAGAGACGCTGGCAGTTTTTCGCTCTATTGAAAAATATTGAAGGAGAGTGTTGATGAAGATTTTTTTTAGCTGCAGCACTTTCTTGCTTGTGCTATTCGCCTTCGAGGTGTTGGCAGACAAAACATACTTGTGTACCTATGGGCAGGACGAACGCGTCATCAGCGTAATCTATCAGGATCAGCAACAGCAGGTTCCATGCGAGGTGCGCTACCAGCATGATGGTATGACCGAGGTGGCCTGGACGGCCCAGATCGAGAAGGGATATTGTGAACGGAAGGCGCGTGATTTTGTGCAACAGCAGCTGGCCTGGGGTTGGAGCTGCAATGATTTCTCCACGCAGCTTCCGAAATCGTCTGATGACTCTTCACAACAGATTGTCGATTACAAACAGGCGGCACTTTTTGCCCAGGCGCTATCGGTGATGTCGGCTTTCAGGGTCCGCGTTATGGAGTACTACGCTATGAACGGTGAGTATCCACTTTCGCTCGAAGATTTAGATCTGTCGCGAGCGGATATGCGTGACAGTGCTTATATCTCCGACCTGACGGTCGGTGAACTCGGTTCGCTTTATGCGCTGGGGGGCGCCGAGCTGGGCGAGGAAGTGATCATACGCCTGGCTCCGAAACAGACCCTTGGAGGGATGAGCACGGAGTGGCGTTGTCATACCACTATAGAATTAATCAGTGACATGCGATGCGAGCATGACGATGAGCTGCACTTCCCCGGCAGCTGGTAGCAACTTCAGAAAAGGACAAGTGAATGGCACAACCATGGAATACCCTCGCTACATTTGATGCCGAAGAGGGGTTGATGGAACTACGGCAGAGAGGTGCCAAGGATTTTTTGATTACGGTCGGCGGGCTGGTGTTGATGAACAGTCGGCAGAACCGCTCCGAAGTCGTGCTGGGCCAGCTCGGGTGTGAAAAGCTTGGTCAGCAGAACTTGCCGCGGGTTTTAGTCGGTGGGCTCGGTATGGGTTATACCCTCAAGGCGGTTCTCGACTCCCTGACGGACAACGCCGAAGTGACGGTTGCCGAGCTCAATCCGACAGTCGTGGAGTGGTGCAGGGGACCACTCGCGGTGCTGACCGATGCGGTGGTTGACGATCCCCGCGTTATGGTTGAAATAGCTGACGTTGCACAGCTGGTGAAGCAGTGTGCGGCTCGGGGAGTCACCTATGATGCTGTGGTTTTCGATCTCTACAAGGGGCCACACGCCAAGACCGACAAGATTCACGACCCTCTCTATGGGCGTCGTGCCATTGACGATGTACGTAAAATTCTCAACCCCGGCGGGCGGTTTGTGGTCTGGGGGGAGAACTACGACCAGGGCTTCGATCAACGGCTGCAGCAGGCCGGTTTTATGACCGCTAGCAGGCGTCCCGGCAAGGGGGGATACCGACACGTGGTGTTTGTTGCCGATTGCCCATAGGCTTGGGCCGGCTGGACAGCCGACGAGAACCCGATAGGGTGTTCCCATGAGGATAGGATTGTTGAGTGACATCCACGCCGATCCTGAACCTCTTGGGGAGGCGTTGAGGATCTTCACTGCTCGCGGGGTCGATATGGTGTTGTGCGCCGGCGATATTGCCGGGTACGGAGAGCACTTGCCCGAGTGCATCGAGTTGCTCAAGACGCACGCGTGCAAAGTAGTGCTCGGCAACCACGATCTCTGGCATCTCGAGGATTGGCAGGGCCCGCCACGTGAAACAGAAGCTTACCTTCGGGACTTGCCCCGTTTCTTCGCTATGCAGATAGAGGAGGTTGACCTGCACATGGTCCATGCCAGCCCTCTCGATCCGCTCAATGAAGGAATCTCCCTGCGCGCCGTCGATGGTTCGTTGCGTCCCGACGCTTGTCGTACCTGGCGCAGCACATTGAGTGGGTATCGATGTGATGTGCTGGTGGTCGGGCATACCCATCAGGTTTTTGCCGTCGAGCTGGGCCGGGTTTTGATCGTAAATCCAGGGAGTTGTCATTTCAACCATAGCTGCGCGATTCTTCATCTGCCCCATCGTGAGGTGGAGGTTGTCCCGTTGCTCGGGCAACAACCACTGCTCAGTTGGAATTTTGGACATGAGCGAAGAGGTGGGAACGACATTCTTAATTGATGCAGCTGCGCTTCAAGGGCCGGGGGGAGGCATTTTAGCCCCCTTGGCGTCGGTCGAGTAGCTGCAGTTATCAACTTCTAGACACAAAGGTCAATTATGGCGCTTGGTGCCACCATCTACAGAGTACATCTTAATCTCGCCGACATGGATCGCGATTACTATGCTGAACACACGCTGCGACTGGCTCGTCACCCGAGTGAAACCGAGGAACGGCTGATGGTTCGGCTGCTCGCCTTTGCTTTACATGCGGATGAGAGGCTCGAATTTACCCGCGGGTTGTGTGTGGACGATGAACCGGAGTTATGGCTCAAGGATGACAGCGGTGCCATCGAGCTTTGGATTGAAGTCGGACTTCCGGATGAAAAGCGTCTGCGTAAAGCCAGTGGTCGGGCAGGGCAGGTGGTTCTTTACAGCTATGGTGGCCACGCCGCTCAACTCTGGTGGAAAAGACAACAGACGACCTTGACCCGCCATGACAACTTGCGCGTCGTCGAAGTGCCGGAATCATCAAGCACGGCACTTGCAGATATCGCGAAACGCAATATGCGGTTGCAGGTAACAATCCAGGATGGTCATGTATGGCTGGACAACGGGGAACAAAGCCTTGAGATTATTCCCGAGGTTCGCTATGGGGCATGAATCGGTTGCCGAACTGGTTGCTCGCCTTGAGTTGGAGCCCCACCCTGAAGGGGGCTGGTATAGAGAGGTCTATCGAGCTGTAGAATCAATCACGGCGTCGGCCCTGCCGACGCGTTATTCGGGTGAGCGTGTTTTTGCTACCAGTATCTACTTTCTTTTAACCAGTGAGAGCTTTTCGAGTCTGCACCGTATTGCATCCGACGAACAGTGGCATTACCACCTTGGCAGTCCACTGACGGTGCATCAGATTACCCCATGTGGCGATTACCAACCGTTGTTGCTCGGACCAGACCTTGTGCAAGGGCATCGTTTTCAGGCCGTTGTCCCGCATGATAACTGGTTTGGTGCGACGGTTGAGGAACCTGGTGGCTATGCGTTGGTTGGGTGCACTGTTTCTCCCGGGTTTGACTTTGCGGATTTTGAATTGGCGAATCGTTCTCAGCTTTTGAAGCAGTTCCCACAACATGCTGAACTCATCAAGCGTTTGACCCGGCTGTCGTAAACCGTGATTTTTATCTGAGTGTGCATCCTGTCATGTCGACAAGACGTTTCGCGGTGAGAAAGCGTCTGTCTCCCCCTTGGCCTACGCGGCAGCATCTGTTAGTATGCCGACTTTTTGAGGCAACCCAACCTCCAGTGAAAGGCAGCGATAATGACACCGCTTGACACCGCTTTACAGAATCTGCGTGAAAACCCCGACTCGAATGAGTCTCGAAACGATTTTTACCGACTTTTTCTCAGCTCGACATTTTATCTGCCGACCTATGACGAGGAGACCGGTGGGGTCTCGGTCAACAAAAACGACGAGAAGATGCTCCCCCTGATCATGGAGGCTGAAGGTGAAAACTTCATGATGATTTTCGATCTCGAAGAGCGGGTGGCCGACTGGGCCGAGGAAGGGGTTCACTGTATCGCCTTGCCCGGGCACGTAATTGTGGAAATGGCGACCGAGGGGCTTCACCTGGCTATGAATGTCGGCACGGAGCAAGCCAAGCAGTTTGTCCCTGAAGAGATTTCATGGCTCAAAGAGGTTGTTAAGCAGGGTCGTGATGCCGCTGAAGCTGAAGACCAGTCTCAGAAAAAGCAGTAAGGTTGTGATGCCCCCCTCTACGAGCCATCAACCGTTTATCGTCCTCGACTTCGAGACCAGTGGCATGTCTCCACAGATGGGCGATCGTGCTATTGAGGTCGGCGCGGTAAGGGTCGAACGGGGGGAGATCGTTGCGCGCTTTCAAAGCCTGATGAATCCCGGATTTCGTGTCAATGCATTCATTGAGAACTATACCGGGATCAGTAACGAGATGCTCGCTGAGGCTCCCGGCAACGCCGAGGTCATGTCCCGCTTTGCCGATTTCATCTCGGCAGATGTTCCGCTGGTCGCGCATAATGCAAGTTTCGACAAGCGTTTTCTCGAGCATGAACTCAGGCAACTCTCCTTGGCGCACTCCAATCCGTTCGGTTGTTCGATGCTTGTTGCGCGACGTATCTACCCTGATGCGCCCAATCATAAACTCGGTACCCTGGTCGCGTATAAACAGTTACGGAATGAAGGGGTCTTTCACAGGGCTCTTGCAGATGCGGAAATGACGGCTCACTTGTGGCTACAGATGCTCGAGGATCTACGTCAAGGCTATGCCTTTGCTGATATTCCTTTTCAACTCATGTGTGACCTTGCCAAGGTGAAACGAGAATCCGCTGACGGCTTTTTGCGGCGGATGGCCGAAAACGCCTCCTTTTAGAGCCGTTACTTCTTACAGACACTGTCCTAAGCCTGTTTGACCTCCATACTTTTCAGTTTTGAAACAACATATTGTCAACCATTCTGCTATGCTTTGAGTGTCTCCGGTCAAGTACCATCAGCCTTAGGGAGAACATCATGCATATTGATATTGAATATTGTGTGCAGTGAAACTATAAAGCGACGGCTGCCGGTCTGGCAGAGTTGTTGATTGAACGGTTGAGCGCCGAAATCACTTTGATTCCGTCGAGTGGCGGGGTGTTTGAGGTGAGCGTTAACGGTCAACTGATCTACTCGAAAAAGGCAAGCGGCGTGTTCCCCGATCAAGAGAAACTGCTTATGCAGATTCAGGAACATGCTACTCCATCCTGATTAACGATGTACTCATCCTTTATTTCTGTTTGACTCTATCTTTTCACGCCAGTCATGAGCATCTCTCTTGCTGCCTTATGACGGGTTGGTTACAATCCGCGCATGGATCCATCCATGTCCTCATTTGTGACGTTTCTGACGGTCTATGCCCTGGCGATCATTTCGCCTGGGCCAAACTTCGTGCTTGTTTTCAATAGTGCTCTCGGTGAGTCGCGTGAGCAGGGTCTTGCCACCGCCTTTGGTGTCGCTACCGGCAGTCTGCTGTTCGCGCTTTCCGGTCTGTTTGGCCTGTTGTTTATTTTAACCTCGTGGCCCCCCGTTACAGGCGTTTTGGTTTATGTCGGCGGCGGATACCTTGTCTGGGTCGGGGTGAACATGTTGGCGCAATGTCGCAGGGGACATTCTCCCCTGATGTCTGGGGACGCCCCAAAATTCGCTGCGGGAGCAGCTTTCCGACGAGGGTTGTTGACCAACCTTTCTAACCCCAAGGCATGGGCTTTTTATCTGAGCCTCTTTACATTGATGGTGACGCCGGAACTTTCACTATGGGGAAAACTGCTGCTTGCCTTGGCGATGTTCTCGATCTCTTTTACATGGTACGCGACTGTTGTTTTGATGATGACATCCGGTGTTTTCCGCGCCAGTCTTTCGAAAATTCAGCCCATCATTCAGGGTGTATTGGGCGGGGTGTTGCTGGTCCTTGGTGGCCGTTTATTGTTTTCCGATTTTTGAGAGGCTGTTCTGCCTTGTCCCTGCAGTGCTTAAAACATCCTTGAGTTTCTTTTGCAGAGTTTTGTATAAAGGGTTTTGAGAGTAGGGGAGAACGGATGCATTTTAGTTACCAACCGACCAGGTCGTTCAGTGCCAAGCTTAATCATATTGAAAAAGTTGGCCCACCGTTTTTTCGACGTATTCGCAATGTGATCGAAAGGGTTCTCTGTAATCCGAGGGTCGCTGATGGTCGTATGCGTGGTCTACACCATAGCCGTTTCAAGAAATATATCGGGCGTAGCGGCTACCGTCTGATTTATGAATGGTGTGAATTGTGCCGTAAAAAAGATCTGGCCAAAGAGCATCGTTGTGACAACTGCCATCAGTTGCCAGATCACAGCGTGGTTTTTTTTGACATTTACCACAAAAATGAAGCCTCACACCTTTAACGGAGAAACGCTATGGGTTGTAGTTCCAGTTGCAGCAGCGGATGTTCGACCACCTTGCCGTGCCCTTGTCCGGCCCAGGGGAATCCGGCTATCGATTCACTGGAAAAACTGATCAATTGCTACTGGCAGAACCATCAGCAGCTTTCAGTGGAAGAGACATGGTATGGAAGCCTTGGTTCTCTTGAGTTGGCAATCAACGAGGCGGCTTTGGCTTTGGCGGATGAAAATGTCGACCTTGATCATGTTCCGGATCGGATTCCATTGACGGAACTGGCGACAGCAAAGCACCGGTTGCTTGAGGTCGGGCACGACATGGCTTCTGCTGCTGATTTTGAGGTTCTTTTTGGTTTGGTTCGTGACGCTCTGGAGGGACTTGCGGGTATTAGTCAGGAGTTGGTCTTTATGACCGCTTTGCGTATCGGCATGCAGGCCGGGCTGGCGCCGCAGCAGATTTACCTGCATGACGACGTGCGGGATGGAGCTGCAATCCTGGTTGAAATAGAGGATAGTTTGGCTACGCTTGAACGGTCTCAATTGCCCGTTATTTTTCAGCACCCCGACTTGCCGTCAGCTGTGGTTCAGGGTTGTCTGTCACGTTGTCGTCACCAATTGCAATGGCTCAAGCGGGTTGGTCAACTTACTTAAGATCGAGAAGGCGGGATGATGGAAGGCAAACGGCTCGCACAATTACTCAAACAGAACAAGGCTCCGCAGGTTATCGATGTACGTAGCGGGTTCGAGTATCGCAGCGGACATATCCCGGGAGCCATCCATCTGCCGCTGTTCAAACTGCTGTTTCGCCTCGCTCGTCCCCCTGTGGATGTCTCGGCGGAATACGTTATCGTATGCGAACATGGACCTAGGGCGCAGATGGTGCAGGGTTTTTTGGCGCGCAAAGGTTTTACCAATCTTCAACTCCTCAGCGGGCACATGTCGGCCTGGCGTTCCCGCGGCTACCCGCTTGAACAATAACCTCCACTCCGCTTTATGACGCCTTGTCTGCCCCTCTCGGTGTTTTCGTTGCGCATGCCAGGAAATTACTAGAGTTTTCTCTCCTGCATGACAGATCGATCAAGCCTCCTGCTGCTGCAGGGTCGTGTAGCTGTTTCCACTGCCGTTTGATTGCCCCGCCAATCGTCAAGATCCCTGCTTCGTCCCGTGAGCATCCGTCCAGATAACTCTGCTATACTGTGCTTCAATCTTTTCAGTGAGGAGCCGCCATGCAGCTGTTGCTTGAAAGTATTCGTGAGACCGTTAATCCTGCCAGTCAGATCGTTGGTGTTAATCTCGTCGAGGACGCATCGACCATAACCGACTGTAAGGTTCGTGTTCGAGGTAAGCGTCTGGCTGTCTGCCAGCAGATTGCCTATAGCCGATTCTATGGTTGGTCGACCTGGTGCGATGCGCAGACCAGCCACTGTGTCCTTGGTGCCAGTAACTGCGGCCTGATTGCGGTTCCACAGCGCGTTGCCAGTGGTGCGGTCAATCAGGGTGTCTATCAGGCCGATCAGTCTGCTGCTGTTGCTATGCAGGAGAAGATGCCCCGGGTCCCCCAGAGGTTTCAAGGTGTGTTGACGTATCCGTTATCACGCACACCGGCGGGGGTCTCTCCGGACCTGGCGGTAGTCTATGTCAACACGGCACAGGCGATGAGGTTCGTGCAGGCTTTTCTTTATCATCAGGGGGGGGAGTTTGTCATGCGTAGCTCAGGGGATGCCGGGGTATGCGCACGCGGCGTTGCCCAGGTTTACCTGGAGGGGCAGCCGACAATTGAAATCCCCTGTCTGGGGGACCGTCGTTTTGCTCTGGCCCAGGATCACGAGTTGATCGTCGGCATCCCGCGAACATGGTTCGATCGAGTGGCCGAGGGGTTGCGTAAAACGCACAAGGCCGGTATCCGTTACCCCGTACCGTACCAGATCCCGGAATCGTGCGAACTCCCGGAGACATTCACGACCGCCCCGGATGACTGCTGCTAATGGTTTAAGGGTATGACGTATCACTTGGTTGCTTACACGGCAAGGGAAGAACTGGCCAATCGATTGACGCACGGTCTGGCGGTACTGCTGTCAGTGCCGGGGCTGGTTTTAATGGTGGTCGCGGCTGCTGAGACGAAAGACCCGTACCGCATAGTAAGTACGAGCATATTCACCTTGGCGTTACTCCTGTTTTTTTGCATATCCACGCTCTATCATACATTTACTCGACCCGCAGTGCGCTATGTCTTTCGTGTCCTTGATCATGCCGGAATTTTTGTCGTTATTGCCGGGACCTATACACCTTTCACCTTGGTGACGTTGCGTCACGGACACGGTTGGCTGTTGTTTGGTGTGGTGTGGGGCCTGGCGGTTGTGGGGATGATTTTCAAGACGTTCATGACGCATCGTCTACGTATCCTGGCCCCTTGTCTTTACCTCTGCTTAGGTTGGTTGGTGGTGCTTGACCTGAAGGATCTGATGACGACTCTTGCTCCGGGAGGGTTTTGGCTCTTGTTGTCAGGAGGGGTTATCTACAGTCTGGGGCTGATTTTTTATGCCATAGACAAGATCCCATATAACCATGCTATCTGGCACCTGTTTGTCGTAGCCGGGGCTGTCTGCCATTACCTGGCAGTCTATAACTATGTCATTCCGTTAAGGGTATCTTGGGTCGGCTTGCCGGTATTCACGCTCGCCACATGAGGTTAAACGTGTTAGCGTATCGCAAGCAGGTTTAAATCCATCATAAGGTATGCGTTTAAAGATGTTGAGCACTGATGAACAACAGCAGTTGGGCCGTCTCCTAGAGTTCGCGCTCGATCGACAGCAAGCCTTCAATCTGGTGCAGCTGGAAGGTTTTTTGTTTGGTATCGCCATGACCCCCGATACGTTTGTTCCGAGTGAGTGGTTTGAGGCGATCTTTGGTGAGGCCGGCGCCGAGTTCCCCGATCAGGAGATTGCGGATAGCTTGCTGGTCGATCTGGCGCGAGTGCTCGAGCGCTTTCATCGCTTGTATGGGGAGGGCGCATTGAACTTTCCGGTGTTGTTGACCGAGCCAGACAAGCAAACCCTTGCCAAGTTGAGTGACTGGGCCGTCGGCTTTGATCGTGCGTTGGCCACCCGTGCAGAATTGTGGATGCCTGACGAGGTTCTCGAAAAGGGTATTTTTACTGATGAAGAAGATGCCCTGATGAGTAGCCTGATGATTGTACTCGGGGTCGCTTACCCCGATAGAATCTGCGAAGTGTTTGAGCTCGAGAGCGAGGAACAGGGCCAGGAAGCATGGGTGACTCTCGCCGGGCAACTTCCCCTGGCGGTGGCTCATTTGCAAGGTCACGCACGCCAGCTCGACTCGCAGGCATAAGAGGCACCTAAAGTGCTGCGGGGGGAAAATGCCCGGGACAGCTATGCTGCCGTTTTCAGGCTTTTTTTTCTTGCACAGTTATCATTACGTATGGTAAGACTAGCGCCGTAAAATTTGTTCACTCAAAAGTGAGCTTCTCAGCTCACTTTTTTTATTTGTTTTTCCGGAAATATGACTCATAAAAGCGTTCAAGAACAATTGGAAGAGTTGCTTGAGCCTGTGCTCGAGGGGCTCGGCTTCGAGCTGGTAGATCTTGAATACCGACGAGAAGAGCGCGGCTGGGTTGTTCGTCTGTTTGTTGATCGTGAAACAGGGGTCAATCTGGATGACTGTGTTCAGGTCAGTCGTGAGGTCGGGGTGCTGCTCGAGGTTGAAGATCCGGTCCCTCATGCTTATCATCTCGAGGTTTCATCTCCGGGGATGGATCGGGTACTGAAAAAGCCACGCGACTTTGAACGATTTGTTGGGCAGTCGGTCAAGGTGAAAACTCTTGAGTCGCTTGACCCTGATGGTCGTGGGCATCAGCGCAAAACCTTTGCCGGTGAACTGCTCGGACTGTTTGATGGGCAGGTCAAGATTTTACAACAGGACTCCAAGGGTGGAGAAGTGACCTTACCTTTTGCTCAGATAGAGCGAGCCAATCTAGACCCTAAGTTTTAAAGAATTAGTATTTCAAACAGATAAGACTCAACATTCAGGGAGAACATTAAGCCATGAATCTCAATAATATCATCGATCAGGTGGTCAAGGACAAGGGTATCGACCGCCAGGTTCTGGTTGAGGCTCTGGAGGCCGCGGTGTTATCTGCAGCCAACAAAAAATATCGGAATACGCGCGATCTTGAAGCGCACTACAACGATGAAAGCGGTCAGGTAGATCTGTTCGAATTTGTTACTGTTGTTGACGAGGTTGAAGATTCTTATCGTGAGATCGATCTTGATGAGGCACGCAGCGAATTTGACCCCGATGCAGAGGTTGGTGACTCACTCGGCATGCCGCTCGAAGCCGGTGATTTTAGCCGCATCGCAGCGCAGACGGCCAAGCAGGTTATTATTCAGAAGGTTCGTGAGGCCGAACGTGAAGGGATCTTCAACGAATTCAAGGACCGTCTCGGCGAGGTTGTAAATGGTATTGTGCGTCGTTATGAGCGCGGTGACCTGATTGTTGATCTGGGACGTGCGGAGGCTCTGCTGCCGCATCGCGAACAGATCCCGCGTGAAAACTACCGCCAGGGTGACCGCGTGCGTGCATTTATCGCCGAGGTCAAGATGTCGACCAAGGGACCGCAGATTATTCTGTCGCGTACCCATCCGGGCCTGGTTGCGACGCTCTTTTACTCCGAGGTTCCCGAAATTGCCGAGGGGATCGTGGAAATCAAAGGGGTCGCTCGTGAGCCGGGAAGCCGTGCTAAGATCGCTGTTGTTTCACACGATCCGGATGTCGATCCGGTTGGTGCATGCGTCGGCATGCGTGGTTCACGTGTGCAGAACGTGGTCTCCGAACTGCGTGGCGAGAAGATTGATATCATTCCATGGACGCCCGATGTGGCCCGCTTTGCCTGTCTTGCCCTGGCTCCTGCCGAAGTAGCTCGTGTCTATATCGACAAGGACGAAGAGGCGATGGAGGTTATCGTTCCGGACGATCAATTGTCGCTAGCCATTGGCAAGAAGGGGCAGAATGTCCGTCTCGCGGCCAAATTGACTGGATGGAAGATCGACATCAAGTCTGAAACACAGGCCGAAGAAAACGAGGCCGAAGAGGTTGATGATACGGAACCTACTGTTGACGAGGATGCCGGGGATGATTTGACGGCAGAGGAGTCGCCTGAGGTTTCGGCTGAAGAGGTCCCGGACGACGTCAGTGATGATGAGGTCAAGGTGGACAGCGATGATGAGAACACATCTTCCTCGGAGGAAGAGGAGTAGTCTCCTTGGGATCGTCTCGCGTTCCTCAGCGAACCTGTGCCGGATGTCGTAAGGTTTTTGATCAGGATACCCTGATGCGTCTGGTACGCTCACCGCAAGGTGACGTTGTTGTTGATCTTGCACACAAACTGCCGGGACGAGGGGTGTATCTTTGCTACGATCTCTCCTGTGTTGAGGCAGCTACAGTCAAGGGGCAGCTTCAACGCGGTTTTCGAAAGCCGGTTGAAGAGATCGAAGGAAGACAGCTGGTTAACAGGATCGTTGCTCAGCTATTTGAGCAGTTAACCGGACAGCTCGCCTTGATGCGCAAGGCAGGGCAATTGCAGGCCGGTGTTGCACAGGTGTTAGAGCGCCTGGGGCGTGATCCTTACGCCTTGCTGGTGTTGGCAGAAGATATCTCGCAAGGACGGGCTGAAAAGCTGCTCTCAAAGGCGCGGGCCTGTCACGTCGAGTGTGTTTATTTTGCGACCAAGGAACAACTTGGTCATTGGGTTGGTAAAGGTGAAAGCAGTGCCCTCGGGTTGAGTCCCGGTGGTTTGGCTGAAAGATTTAAGCAGGCATTTGCACGATACCGTCAACTGTCAGGGGAGCTTTGATGGCTAAGGTAAGGGTTTACGAACTGGCACAGAAACATGGTCTGGAAAACAAGG
>PKUI01000198.1 GCA_002869605.1 Desulfuromonas sp.
CCTGCTGCAGGAGATGGAAGAAGAGATGGCGCGGCGCAACATCCGCTCGCTCTACACCATCGCCCGCGCCTACTCCCACGGCATGAACATCACCTTCGCAAAAAACGGCTACCGCTACGGCGGCACCCTGACCCATAACACCGATATCTCCGGTAGCCTCGAGAGTATGAACCTGTGGTACAAACACTTGCCTGAACCTGCTTAGACAAACCGGAAAACAAAAGAAAACAAAAAAAGCCCCGCATCTTCTTGAAGAGGGGCTTTTTAGGGTTTTTCCAGAGTGTTCATGGAAGTGATGAAATGTTATAAAGGCTTCATTGTTTACTATGGTACTGGTGAAGACGCCGTTTTCACCACCAACAGGGAAAGCCCCAAAGGCCAACTTTATCAATTAACTCGGCGACATGCAGACCATATGAGTCCAAACCCGGGTTTATAATGCATTTTGCTGCTCAATCCCTGCAGGCAAGTCTTAAACCAATGGCAGCTTACTTTTCAGCATCAGTAGAATCTTTTGTCCGCACTTCTATTGAAGAGGTCGCTGCTAGACTTCATACTATGTACGCAGCGGATGGCTTTGCATCTCAATATACGAGCCAAACTGAATCATGGAACGAAACTATTCCAAAGTTGCAGCAAGAACTGAGCACATTATTACAGACTTGCCCAGCTTCGGCCGACTGGTCAGTTCTTCTTGAATATCCGCTTTATCGCTTACGACGTCGCATTGATGTACTACTTTTAACTCCAGCCGCAATCGTAGTAGTGGAACTAAAGGTAGGAGAGTCGGTCTATCGATCAGGCGATCGACGCCAGGTTGAAGAATATGCCCTTGATCTCAGAGATTTTCACTCTGCTAGCAGTGCGGTTAGCCTTGTACCCATACTTTGGTGTACGGAGGCACGGACAACTCCCTACGCCCAAACAATCAGTACAATCGGTGTAACAGAAGTTATTTGTGTAGGATCTACCGGTCTAGGAAATTTGCTCGAAAAGATTGGCACAACTACATCAACAGCACGCTATGAAATCCGGGAATGGAAGTCGGGTCAGTATCGACCAGTACCCACTGTCGTGGATGCCGCAACTACACTCTTTGCTGGCCACGGGGTTCGCGAAATAGCTCAAGCTGATGCATCGAACTTAGATGCATCAGCTAATCGAATTGTCGAGATCATTCAGGAAACTAAAAGAAGCAGCGGACGTTCATTAATCTTTCTAGCAGGAGTCCCCGGGTCCGGTAAAACCCTAGCGGGATTGCAGGTGGTTCATAGTGCTATAGAGACAGGCATTGAGGATCAAGGTGATATTGTCTATCTCTCTGGTAATACTCCACTGGTTGTTGTTCTTCGTGAGGCACTTGCCAGAGATGAAGCCGGGCGGCGAAAATCTAGGGGCGAAAAGCCAGGTCTCGCAGAAGCCAGAAATTCAGTTCGAACACGAATACAACATATCATCGATTTTCTCCGAGAATATCTAACCAACGATGATGGTTCTGCGCCACATGAACATGTAATTGTTTTTGACGAAGCTCAGCGCGCCTGGAATGAAGACTACGGCCGTAAGAAGTTTGGACGCCCATCTTCTGAACCAAGGCTACTCCTAGAAATTATGGCTCGTCACTCAGACTGGTGTTCCATAGTTGCTTTAATTGGCGGGGGGCAAGAGATAAATGCCGGAGAAAACGGTATCGCTGAGTGGGGAAAAGCATTGAGGGAATTGCCGCCTTCCGACCTTGCTAAATGGCGAGTTTATGGACCTCCAAATTTTCTTATTGGGTCTGGTGCCACGGCGCATTTAGGCGCTGGCAATCTTTCCGAAGTTGAAGATATCGTAATAGACTCAGAACTGGAATTAACTGTTCCATTGAGAAGCTATAGATCTCCTTCCGTAAGCCAGTGGGTTTCACTTGTCTTAGATGGAAATGCATCGGAAGCTACGGTCTTGGCACAAGAACTGGGTGACTATCCAATACTTGTTACTAGATCAGCAGACCTTGCACGCAAATGGCTAAAGAATCATTCTCGTGGAGAGCGTAGGTTCGGACTAGTGGCAAGTTCTGGAGCACGTCGATTGCGAGCAGAAGGTCTGGGTGTAACGTTGAATGCAACAGACGGAAGCGCAATTGCACAGTGGTATCTCAATGAGCGAGGAGATGTTCGTTCTTCGTTTGCACTCGAAGTTCCAGCCAATGAATACACGACTCAAGGCCTCGAACTCGATTTCGTTGGTTTGTGTTGGGGAGGCGATCTAATTTGGAGTGGACAAACCTGGGAACATAGACAGTTTAGAGGGAACAGTTGGGCGACCGTCAATGGTGATCGCCAGCGATTCATAACAAATTCTTATCGAGTACTCATGACCCGAGGACGCGAGGGCCTAGTTATCTGGGTTCCTACTGGCACTGCGGAAGACCCAACTCGTAAGCCAAGGTATTTCGATGACACAGCGGATTTCTTACTTAGCTGTGGGGCCCGTCAAATGTCAGAAACTAATGCCTAGCAAGTTGCTAGCTCAGACACGGTTCGCTACATATAGTTTGCGCCGCACAACTAAGACTTTAGAGAGATGTCTGTAGGGAGAAGCATTAGCGTGAATCACATTGTCATCTGCATACTCTCTCTTTGTATCCTCTGCTCCTGCTCCTACATGGAGCACGTGTCGATCCAGGCGGAATACGCCCGTATTCAAGAGGCAGACCCCGGTCAGGTCAACCTGAAACATATGCTCGACCGCGAGACCTTCTTCATCATCGGCCAAACCTTCGACGCTCAAAAACGATACACCGATCTTCCCTTGGTCGTGGCAGCCTATTCAAGTAAATACAAGCAGCACGAACGTGTCGACACCATGTTCCTGGATAGGGCGGGGTCCCATTTCGGCCTTAATCTTCCCGAGGGTGACTACCAGCTGCTGGTGTTTGCCGACAAGGATAAGAACCAAGTGTTCGACTCGACGGAAGTCGTCGGCCAGAAGGCACTCTCTTTGAATCAGACAGCTTTCCCCGACAAGGTGGTCGACCGCATCGAAATAACAATGGACACTCCACGGGATGTTGCCTGGGCCAGTGAGATTCAACAACCGGAAGCCCCGGAACTGAGTCAGTCGCTGTTCTTTCCAACCGGAACCCTGCGCAGCCTCGATGACCCGCTGTTTTCCGACAACATGGCCATCCTCGGCATGTACGACCCGGCATCCTTCCTTGAAAAAGCGCCAACCACCTTCTATGCCCTGGAGGAGGATTTCGACTACAAGATCCCGGTGATCTTCGTGCATGGCGTGGGCGGCTCCACACGCAACTTCGCAGCGATCGTCAAGCGGCTCGATCGCGACCGTTACAAGCCGTGGTTTTTCTACTACCCCTCCGGCGGCGATCTCGACCAGCTGGCAGAAACCTTCCACCGCATCTTCTTGTCGGGAAAAGTGATCGGTCAGAAAAAGGTGCCGATGATCATCGTGGCACACAGCATGGGCGGGCTGGTGGTCAGGGAAGCGCTGAACAGATATAAAAACAGTCCGGAGGAGAACAAGGTCGCACTCTTCGTGAGCATCGCCAGCCCCTTTGGCGGGCATCCGGCTGCGGCCTCCGGCGAGAAGCACGGCCTGATCGTGTTGCCCTCCTGGCGTGACGTGAATCCGGAAAACAGCTTCATCAAGCGACTGTTCCGCAAACCGCTACCGAAGACCACCGAGCATCAACTGCTCTATGCCTTCGACAACCCGGCCACCCTGAAACTGAGTAAAAATAGCGACGGCGTAGTGCCGCTGGCTAGCCAGTTACGTATGGAGGCACAGCAGCAGGCGTCCGGACAGCTCGGTTTCGAAAGCAGTCATACCGGGATCCTGGAGAACGACGCGATGATTGATTACCTGTTCACGCGCATGGACCGGGTTGAAGGATTCTACCCGGAATCTCACCTGGAGGTGCTAAACCTCGGCGGTTATGACATGGAACTATCGGACGAATACAGTCCGGTCGGGAAGTACGTGATTCACTCCCTCGGCCGTTACTGGATGGCCGTGACCAGAGGAGATCTGAAGCCCTTCTTCCCGGAGCAGGAAAGGTTTCTGCGAGTCGTTAAAGGGGAGGAGCCTCCGTGGAATGAGTCGGTGGCGGACTGGGTGCGATTCCTCAAGGAGTATCCCGAGATGGCTCAAAATTGAGACTTCATAGAACCCAAATACAACCGCAGAGCAGTACGGCATCAGGAAAAGTGATGGGCGATCTTGAGCCACCAGAACCAGCACAGGGCGACGATGGCGACGGCAAACGCCACCACGGAAAAACTCAGGGAGATGAGCACCACCGCATGCTTGCGGTAGCCACGCTTCAGGCACATCCAGGAGATAAACAGGCACAACAGGGCGGTGGGTAACGCGATAAGGACAACCATGACAATCCGAAACCGATAGGGGTTACAACTGAAAACGGGGCCAACCTAACACAACCACCCGCACTTGCCAAATCCACCCCCATCACCAACCTCAACCAAATCTGCCATTTTTTTTGACATCTGACGCGTTTTACGTTTCACTAACAGCGTTTTGCTGCGCGACTTATTGAGGCGCAGCGTATGCTGCACTGTACAGGGAGGACGCCGATGGCAGGATTCGAGCGCGTCAAGGTCAACTTTTTCAAACCGTCCGGAGAGAACATGCGGCGCGAGGTAGCTATTACCCGCACGGTGCTGCTGTTATGGCTGTTACTGAGCTTCGGCATCCCGCTGGCCATCAAGCTTGCCGGGCGCGATGAGCTCGGCACCTCGTGGTTCACCGAGACCCGCATCTTCGGTTTTCCGCTCCACTACTGGCTGCTCGCCCAGGGGTGCACCCTCGGCTACGTGGCGCTGTGCAAGCTCTACTGCCAACTCTGGGACCGCCGCGCCAGGCAGCGCCAGGCGACCCCCGGCAGCCGTTAACACTGGAGCCTGATCATGTCGCGATTCAAGCTTATCTCCCTGACTATTCTGGCGCTGCTCGCCCTCGGCTCTCTGGCCTGGGCCTCCGGTGCGGGCGAAGAACTCTTTCAGATCACTCCCGGATTCAAACGTATTCCGGCGATGATCATGCTGGTGCTGCTGGTGGTTTACATCGGCGTCGGCATCTTCTCGCGCGTTAGCGAGCCCTCCGGCTACTGGGTGGCCGGGCGCGGCATCGGCAAGTTCGGCAACGGTGCGGCGATCGCCTCCGACTGGATGAGCGCTGCCTCCTTCATGGGGGTCGCCGGCCTGCTCTACCTGAAAGGGTGGTTCGGCCTCGGCTACATCGTCGGCTGGACTGGCGGCTACGTGCTGCTGCTCTGCCTGCTCGCCGCACAGATCCGCCGCTTCGGCAAGTACACCATCCCCGAGTTCCTCGGCGACCGCTTCGACAGCCACGCGGTACGCCTGATCGCCGCCGGGGTTACGGTGGTAATCGCCATCACCTACTCGACTGCCCAGTTCAAGGGAATCGGCCTGATCTGCGGCTGGATCTTCGGCATGAGCTACACCGCCAGCGTGTTCTTTGCCGCCGGGGTGGTCTGCGCCTACATGCTGATCTCGGGCATGTCGGGGGTAACGCGCAACCAGCAGATCCAGTACGTGATCCTGATCTCGGCCTTTTTGATCCCGCTCTGGACGCTGATCAAGAAGGCCGGCGGCGACGGCCTGCTGCCGCAGCTCGAGTACGGCAGCATCCTGTCGGACCTGATGGACGGCCATGCCGCACCGGGGGTGGAACTGAGCATCGAGAAAGCCGCCGAGCTCAAGCGCCTGTTCATGCCGTGGGGGGTGAGCGACTTCTACCACTTCGTCGCCCTCGCCTTTACCCTGATGGTCGGCACCGCCGGACTGCCGCACATCATGATCCGCTTCTACACCGTGCACAACGAGGACGTCGCCCGCAAGTCGGTGCTCTGGGGCCTGCTATTCATCGGCCTGCTCTACTGGTCGTCGCCGGTCTACGCCGTACTCGGCCAGTTCTGGAACCCGCTGGTGCAGCAGTCGGCCGATGTCATCATCCTCTCGGCCCCGGAGAAGGCGGGGCTGGGGATGGTCTTCGTCGGCTACCTCGCCGCCGGTGCCATGGCCGCCGGGCTTTCGACCGTGGCCGGCCTTCTGGTCGCCGGGGCTTCGGCCATCGCCCACGACTGGTACACCACCATCTTCAAGCCGCGCAGCACCGACAAGGAGGCGCTGTTCGTCGGGCGTATCTTCACCTTCATCCTGTGCGCCATCGTCGTCATCACCGCCCTCAACCCGCCGGCGCTGATCGCCCAGATCGTCGCCATGGCCTTCGCCGTTGCCGGCAACACCATCTTCCCGGCCACGGTGCTCGGCATCTGGTACGGCCGCAGCAACAAGTACGGGGCGCTCGCCGGGATGACCTTCGGCCTGGTCATGACCCTGCTCGCCATGATCGGCTGGATCGCCGACATCGAGATGTTCAATGCCACAGGCCTGTTGCCGGCAACCTCGTCGGCGCTGATCATCTGCCCGCTGGCGTTTGTGATCAACATCGTGGTCTCGCGCCTCACCGACAGCCGCATCGACCTGCAGTCGGCAGGACGCATGGACCGTATCCTGCGCAAACTGCACAACCTGCCTGGCGAGTAACTTGCCACGGCCGGGTGAAGCCATTAAGATAAACTCGCTTGCCCGCGCACCTGAAACGCCAGTGGAGGAAGCACCATGGGCCTGATTCGGCACCTCAAAGACAGCGAACCGTTCAATGTCCTTCCGGAGGAGATCTTCGCGCAGCTCAGTCAGGCAGCGCGCATCGAGACCTACCCGGCGCACCACTATATCTTCCACCACAATGATCCGCCGACCGGCTACCTCTACGTGATCCGCAGCGGCATCATCGAGATCGTCGTGCATACCCCGGGCGGCGAAGAGATGGTGCTCGACTACCGCAAGGAGGGGCAGTTCTTCGGCGGCACCCCGATCTTCAGCGGCGAGCCGTATACTGGCGGCGCGCGCACCTCGGTCGAAACGGTCTGCTTCCTGGTCCCGGCCGACACCCTTAAAGAGACCGCGCGCAAACACCCGCGCATCAGCGAGTACTTCACGCGTATCGTGCTCTCACGGGTACGTAACCTCTACTCGGAAATCGTCGCCGAACACTCGAGCAAGGCCCTCACCCAGATGGAGGCCTACCCGTTCAAGAAGCGCCTCTCGGAGATCATGACCGCGCCGGTCGAGACCTGTCCCCCCGACGCCACCGTCAAGCAGGTCGCGCAACAGATGGCGGAAAAGAAGGTCGACGCCCTGCTGGTCACGGAACGCAACCGCGCCATTCTCGGTATCATCACCGAACGCGACCTGGTTTCCAAGGTCGTCGCCGCCGACAACGACGACTGTCGCAGCCTCAAGGCCAACGAAGTAATGACGCCCCACCCGCACGGCATGAAACCGGACACCTTCATGTACGAGGCGATGGCCTACCTCACCGGCCACCGCATCCGCCACCTGCCGGTGGTTGATAACGGCAGCCTGGTCGGCATCGTCACCCTGCGCGACCTGATGCGCTTCCGTAGCCAAAAGGCAATGCTGCTGATCGGCAGCATCCGCGAGGAACACGACCTTGCGCGCCTCGCCGATATCCGCCGCGAGGTGGTCACCGTGGCGCGCAGCCTGCTCTCGGAAACCCGCAGCACCCCCGAAGTGATGGAGATCCTCTCCTATATCCACCACCGCCTGATCCGCCGGGTCTTTGACCTGGTGCTCGAGGCCTTCATTGCCGAGGGGAACGTGCAGCCGGACATCCGCTACTGCTTCCTGCTCATGGGCAGCGGCGGGCGTCGTGAAATGCTGCTCGGACCGGACCAGGACAACGGCTTCATCTTCGAAGATGTCCCCGACTCGCGACTCCCGGAGATCGATGCGTTCTACACGCCACTGGCCGAGCGCCTGGTACATGCCTTCGCCGAGGTCGGCTACCCGCTCTGCCAGGGAGAGGTGATGGTCAACAACCCGGCCTGGCGCGGCACCTTAAGCGACTGGCAGGAGCGACTGGCCGACTGGGTCAACAACCCCGAGCCGCAGAAGGTGCGCTACAGCACCATCTTCTTCGACTTCGTGCCGCTGGCCGGCGACACCGCGCTCTCCGAGGACCTGCGCGAACTGGTGCACCGCCTGCTCGCGGCCTTCCCCGGCTTCCTCTACCATATGATGAACCTCGATTTGCGCCACAAGGCGCCGGTCAGCCTGCTGGGGCGCTTCATCACCGAAAAAAGCGGCGAACACAAGGGGAAGCTCTCCCTCAAACAGGGAGGGCTGGTCTACCTGGTTGACTGTATCCGCATGTTCGCCCTCGAGCAGGAGCTGGAGGCGCTCTCGACCATGGAACGGCTCGACGCTTTGGTCGAAGCCAATATTTTTTCCGCCGAAACCGCCGAACATATCCGCGCCGCGTTCGAGGCCCTCTCCTTCCTGCGCCTGCGCAACGAGATCGAGCTGGTAAGCCAGGGGCAAGAGCCGAGCCACTACCTCGACCCGCAGCGGCTCTCGCGCACCGAACAGGATCTGCTCAAGGAGTCGTTCAACGCGGTCAGCAAGCTCCAGGATGCCACCAAGCGTCACTTTTCCCGCGCGCCCTTCTAATTCCCGGACCGCTACTCTACCTGCTCACCGACCGGCAATAGGGGCTTCCGCGCGCCCCACCGGCTACCCCGCTAAACGGTACGAGCAAAACACACCCGGAGACCACGTTAGAAATGAACCGCCTGTTCCTTACCCTGCTGCTTCTCGCCCTGGCCCTGCCAAGCTACGCCGACCGGGTCTATGTCGAAGGGGAAACCACCCGCGACGGCGACGATGGCGGACATTACCGACTGTTCAGCGGCTACCGCTACCGCAGCGGCGACGCTTACGAGTGGGAGCTCGAGATGGGAGCCGGAGTTCGTAACTACTGGGAAAACATCGAGCAGGGCAGCGTCCTCTCCGGCACACAGACCACAACCGAAAAGGAGCGTTTCGACGCCGCCCGCCTTACCCTGCGCGGCACCACGCCGAGGGTGTGGCGCTACGACTTAAGGTTAGAGCAGCTGCTCGGCGATGAATGGGAGGTGCTGCTCGGTGCCGCCACGGTCTCGGCGCGCCCCAACGAGGACTGGTACATCGAGCTGTTTGCAGAGCGCGAGCTGGTCGACACCGTCCAGGCGATCCGTGCGCACAACCGGATCGACACCTACGGGATCTCCGCTGACTACACCCTGAACCCGTCGCTGGTTCTGGTGGCGACCCTGCTGCAGCAGGAGTTCAGCGACGGCAACCGGAGCCAGGGCGGGAGCGGTCGCCTGGTCTATTACCCACACGGCATCAGCTGGCTCCACCTGCAGCTCAAGGGGCGCCTGCTTGACGCCGAGCAGACGAGTGCCACCTACTTCAGCCCCGAACGGCTCCAGGAATATTTCCTGCTGTTCGGTATCACCACACCTTTCGCCAACGATGACTGGATCTTCGGCCTGCTCGCCGGACCCGGTACGCAGATCATCGAACCGTTCGACTCCGCGCGCGAAGAGAAAGACGCCTACCTCGGCGAGATCAACCTGCGCGGTTGGTTCAGCGACCATGTGACCCTCGAGAGCAACCTCGGCTGCAGCAGTGCCGTCAGCAGCGAGGATACCGATGCCTACTGTTACGGCCACCTCCATCTCGGTTACGCCTGGTGACCCCTTGACAAATCGACGCGTGCCGATTATTTTAACGCCGCAATCCCAGATGGAGGAACGCCAGACCATGCCGATGTACGAATACTGCTGCGACGCCTGCGGACATACCTTCGAGGCGCGCCAGAAATTTTCAGATGCCCCGCTGACCGAATGCCCCCAATGCCAGGGGAGTGTCAAGAAGCTGATCTCCCAAGCCGGCTTCGCCCTCAAGGGAGGGGGCTGGTATAACCAGGGCTACAACAGCTCCACCAAGCCCGCAGCCTGCGACGCGGCAGGCTCCTCGGGAGGCTGCGCAGGCTGCCCGAAGGCATCCAACGAATAATTCGAACCCCGGTTGCAAAACCGGGGTTTTTTTGTATCCGTAAACGGCATCTTTTCGCGCGCAGGCAGAGCAGGTTCGACCTTTACAGCGTCTCCCCGCTTGCGTATAGTTGAACATTCTTTTCGAAACATGGAGGTAGGTGTGGAAAAAATCATCGACGGCAAGGCGATTGCCGCTGAAGTACGTGGACAGATCAAGACCGAGGTCGAACAGCTCGTGGGCGCCGGGGTCACCCCGGGACTCGCCGTAGTGCTGGTGGGCGAAGACCCCGCGAGTCGGGTCTATGTCTCGATGAAGGAAAAGGCCTGCGCCCAAGCCGGGATCTTTTCCGATGAGCACAAGCTGCCGAAGGAAACCAGCGAAGCACAGCTGCTGGCGCTGATCGAAGAACTCAACAACGACCCGCGCATCGACGGCATCCTCGTCCAGCTGCCGCTGCCGGACCATATCGACGAGACCCGGGTACTCGACGCGATCTCGCCGCACAAAGACGTCGACGGCTTTCACCCCTTCAACGTCGGCAAACTGGTGGTCGGCACCCCGACCTTTCAGCCCTGCACCCCCTACGGCATCATGAAGATGCTCGAGAAGGTCGACTGCGACCTGAGCGGCAAGGAAGTCGTGGTGGTTGGCCGCTCGAATATCGTCGGCAAACCGATCGCGCTGATGTGCCTTGCCGAACATGCCACCGTCACCATCTGCCACTCGCGCACCAAGGACCTCGCGGAACAGGTCGCCAAGGCCGACGTGGTGATTGCAGCGGTCGGGCGCCCCGAGATGATCAAGGGGAACTGGATCAAGCCGGGCGCCGTGGTCATCGACGTCGGTGTCAACCGCCTCGATGACGGACGCCTGGTCGGCGATGTCGAGTTTGCCGCCGCCAGGGAACGTGCCAGTGCAATTACGCCGGTTCCCGGCGGGGTCGGACCGATGACCATCACCATGTTGCTGCACAACACGGTCGAAAGCGCCAAGCTCAGAGACAAACGCTAACCTCACCCGCCAAGCCCGTGCCCTGCCAGGGCACGGGCTTGCTATTTAATCGCGATGATCATCTCCGAACAAAAAAGCCGTGACGCCATCCTGGCCTGTCTGCAAGACAAGCAACAGCTGTTCCTGATCGGCTGTGCCGCCTGTGCCACCGCCTGCAAGTCGGGTGGGGAAGAACAGGTCTTCGAGATGCAGGAATGGCTGGAAGCCGAAGGGAAGCAGGTGACCGGCAGCGTGATCATCGAGGAAGCCTGCCATATCGCCCGCGCCGGCCGCGACCTGCGCACTCACAAGAGCCAGGTCGATGACGCCGACGCCCTGGTGGTACTCGCCTGCGGCGCCGGTATCCAGTCGATTTCCAGTAACAGCCCCAAGCGGGTTATCGGCGCCCTGAACTCGCTGTTTCTCGGCAATGTACGTCGCTTTGGACAGTTTGAGGAAAAATGCTCCCTGTGCGGCGACTGCATCCTCAACGAGACCGCCGGCATCTGCCCGGTAACCACCTGTGCCAAGGGGCTACTCAACGGGCCCTGCGGCGGCATGGAAGACGGCAAGTGTGAGGCGGACCGTGACAACGACTGTGCCTGGGTACTGATCTACGAACGGCTCAAAACCCAGAAACGCAAGGGCATCTTCGCCCGCACCGTCTCTCCCAAGAACTGGTCGCGCCACCGTAAACCGGGGCGCCACAAGGTACGCTGACTGCGACAGGAAGAAACCATGTCCCGACTTCAGCAACAGCTGGCCGATGGCCGGTTCGTCATCACCGCCGAAGTAGCCCCGCCGAAAGGGTGTAACCCGGACCCGGCGCTCGACACCGCGGCCGCCTTCGACCAGGTGACCGCCGTCAACGTTACCGACAACCAGGGGGCCAACATGCGCATGACCCCGCTGGTCCTCTCCGGGCTGCTGCTGCAGCGGGGCGTGGAACCGATCCTGCAGCTGACCTGCCGAGACCGGAACCGTATGGCCCTACAGTCCGATCTGCTCGGCGCTGCGGCCCTGGGCATCAAAAACCTGTTGCTGCTCTCGGGTGACCACGCCCGCTTCGGTGACCACCCCGAGGCCCGCTCGGTCTTCGATCTCGACTCGGTGCAACTGCTGCAGGCGGTCTCTGCCCTCGAGCAGGGACACGATCTCGCCGGCAAGAAGCTCTCTGCAGCGCCGCGTTTCTTCCCGGGAGCCGCCGTATCCCCGGCCTCGGAACCTTTCGAACTGATGATGCAGAAATGCGTCAAGAAAGCCGCTGCCGGAGCGCAATTTTTCCAGACCCAGGCGGTCTTCTGTGCCGCACACCTCGGACACTTCATGGCCACGGCACGCAGCGAATTCGAGGCCCCGGTGATTGCCGGCATCCTGCTGCTAAAAAGTGCCCGCATGGCCCATTTTCTCAATGACAACATCCCGGGGGTCATGGTACCTGAGGAACTCATACTGCGTCTGGAGAGCGCCAGGCAGCCCCTCGAAGAGGGCGTCGCCATCGCCCGCGAAATGGTCGCGGCGGCACGTGAACAGTGCCAGGGCGTGCACCTGATGACTCTCGGACGGGAGGATCTGATCCCCGCCATTCTCGACACATGAACTTTATCTGACAGTTATCTTTTCCAGGAGGTTCTGCCATGCTCAATAAAACCCCTCTGAATGCCCTACATCGTGAACTCGGCGCCCGCATGGTACCGTTCGGCGGCTGGGACATGCCGGTGCAGTACAGCGGGGTCATCGACGAGCATCTTGCGGTGCGCCGTGACGCCGGGCTGTTCGACGTCTCGCACATGGGAGAGGTTTTCGTCGAAGGGCCCGACGCCCTCTCCCTGGCACAGCACCTCACCACCAACGACGCCACAAAACTCGCCGACGGCCAGGTTCAGTATTCGGCCCTCTGCCGCCCCGACGGTGGCACCGTCGACGACGTCACCCTGTATCGCTTCGGCGCGGAGCGGTTCATGTTCTGCGTCAACGCCGCCAACAGCGAAAAGGACTTCGCCTGGATGGAACAGGTGCTGGAAGCCAGCCCCTTAAAGAACGTCACCCTGCGCAACGCCAGCCACGACTACGCCCAGATCGCCCTGCAGGGGCTAAAGGCCGAACAGATCCTGGCACGCCTCACCGACTGCGAGCTCGAGTCGCTTGGCTACTATCGCTTCCGCGAAGGAACCGTCGCCGATATCCCGACCATCATCAGCCGCACCGGCTATACCGGTGCCGGCGGTTTCGAGCTCTACACCCCCGCCGACCAGGGGGAGGCGATGTGGCGGGCGCTGAGCGAGGCAGGCAAGGACGATGGCCTGGTGCCGGTCGGCCTCGGTGCACGCGACACCCTGCGGCTGGAGATGGGCTATGCCCTCTACGGCCACGAACTGAGCGACACCATCACCCCGCTTGAAGCGAGTCTCGGCTGGATCACCAAGCTCGACGCCGACAACTTCGTCGGCCGCGAAGCGCTGCTGCGGCAGAAGGAAGAAGGAGTGCCGCGTCGCCTGGTCGGCTTCACCATGGACGCCCCGGGGATCCCGCGCGCCGAGTACCCGGTTTACGTCGATGACCGCGAAGTCGGTGTGGTCACCAGCGGCACCCAGTCCCCGAGCCTGCGCCAGGGGGTCGGCCTGGCCCTGCTGGAAAGCCGCGTCGCCGAGATCGGCCGTTCCATAGAGATCGGCATTCGTGCCCGCAAGGTCGCGGCGACGATCTGTAAACCTCCATTCCTCAAAAAATAACGGCTGCGGCCGGTAATCATCTCAACGGTATAAATAAACAAAAGGAGACAAGCCATGGACTTTCCAGACGACCTCAAGTACACCGAAGAACACGAATGGATCCTCCTTGAAGAGGAAGTAGCCACCGTCGGCATCACCGACTTTGCTCAGGACCAGCTTGGCGACGTGGTCTTCGTCGAGATCCCTGAAGTCGGCACCAAGCTCGAGGCGGGTAAAGCCTTCGGCGTGGTTGAATCGGTCAAGGCGGTTTCCGACATCTACGCGCCGCTCTCCGGGGAGGTCGTCGAGGTCAACGAGGAGCTTGTCGATGCTCCCGAGGTCATCAACACTTCGGCTTACGAAGACGGCTGGATGATCAAGATCCAGGTCTCCGACATGTCACAGGTCGACGAACTGCTCGACGCCGAGGCCTACCAGGCGCTGGTCGAAAACGAAGGTTGATTCGATGCACTACCTCCCGCATACCACGCAGGATATCCGTAAAATGCTCGAAGCGATCGGGGTCAAAAACACCGACGAGCTGTTCACGGAGATCCCCGAGCCGCTGCGCCTGAAGAGGCCTTTGAATCTCGATGCGCCCCTCTCCGAGCCGGAGCTGGCTCGTGAGATGGAGCGCCTCTCCGGTAACGCCGCCACTTCCACCAATACCCTCTCCTTTCTAGGCGGCGGCGCCTACCAGCACTTCATCCCGGCGGCCATCGATCAATTGGTGCTGCGCAGCGAGTTCACCACCGCCTACACCCCCTACCAGCCGGAAATCAGCCAGGGGACGCTACAGGCGATCTTTGAATTCCAGACCATGATCTGCCAGCTGACCGGTATGGAAGTCGCCAATGCCTCGCTGTATGACGGTGCCTCGGCCTGCGCGGAAGGTGCGCTGATGGCGATGCGTGCTACGCGCCGCAGCAAGGTCCTGCTTTCGGCCGGTGTGCACCCCGAGTACCGTGAAACCGTGGCCACCTACTGCCGCTATCTCGATGCGGAGCTGGTCGATGTCCCGCTAGCGCAGGACGGTCGCACCGACACC
>PKUI01000094.1 GCA_002869605.1 Desulfuromonas sp.
AGCTGCGTTGGTCCTCACCATTTTTTTCCGTGATCAGCGGTAATCAGACCTTGTCGCTGGGGGTCCCGATCTCCCGGGGGGTGCTGATTGGCAACGTCAGCCTCGGCAATCTCAATTCAACGATGGCACGCCTGATCCAGACCGTTGACCATGCCGCGGTGGTGATTTTCAGCCCCGATAAATCGGTGCTTGTCTCCAATCGACGCGAGGAAGTTTTTGAACAGGTAAATTTCGGCTACCATCCTGAAGTTCATGGCTTCAAGGGAGCGCTTGAAACCCAACAGAATATCCATGCTGGCATCCCTTACCTTGAGAGCGTGGTGATGATCAAGGACTTCGGCTGGCTGGTCTGGGTGGGGCAAGATCTCGAGGAGGTCATGGCGCCGGCATCCGCCCTGAGCGCGACTCTCCTGGTCTTCATGAGTGCCACGATCATGTTAGCCACGCTGGTTGCGTTGCGTAAGTCCAGGCTGCTCATGCTGCCGTTGCAGCAGTTGCTCGAGCGTGTCGTCGAGGCCGGTTCGGGGAGTTTGCGGGGAAGATTCCCCGAAAGTCGCTACCGTGAGATTAAGATCCTTTCGGCCGGTATGCAGGAGATGTTTGATGCCATCTCCGACCGGGAAGGGCACCTGCGTGACAGCGAGGAGCGTTTCCGACTGGTTTTCAGCCTCAGTCCCGATGCGACCTGCCTGGCCCGTTTCAGCGACGGGAAGGTGGTCGATGTCAACGAGGCGTTTTTGCTTGAACATGGGCAAAGCCGGGACGAGGTTCTGGGCAAGGCGGTTGAGGGGCTGCCGTTATGGGACGACCCGCGCCAGTGGAGTGCGTTGCGGGAAAAACTGCGCCAACAGCGCAAGGTGATCAATTACGAGGTCAGGCTCTGCACCGCCGAGGGGGAGCAGGTTGCTCTCGCCTCGGCGACGATGCTTAATATCGCCGAAGAGAAGTACATCCTGCTCATGCTGCGCGATATATCTGAAATGCGCGCAGCGGAGGAGCGCCTGCGTACGAGTGAAGCCCGTTACCGTACCGTGATCGAATCGATCGAGGAGGGGCTGATGGTCTTCGACCGCGAGGGGGGCATGATCACCTGCAATGCGGCCGGAAAGGCGTTCCTCGATGGGCGGGAGGATTTGCTCGGGCAGTCCTACCGTCTTTGGCTCGACAAGGTGGTCCGGGGTGATAATACCCCCTGGGGCGAGGATGAGTTGCCGTTGACGCGTTCCCTGCGGGAAGGCGCCGTGGTCCATCAGGAACTGATGGGGCTCGTTCGCACGGGTCAACCGATGCTCTGGCTTGAGGTCAACAGCTCTCCGTTACGCAGCGCCGATGGTCGTCAGATTCAGGGCGCCGTTGTGACCTTTGTCGACGTGACGGAGCGGAAACGTCGCGAGGAGCTGCTCGACAACGTGGCCCGGGGGGTCTCCTCGCGTACCGGTACGCAATTCTTCGCTTCCCTGACTCAGCACCTGACCAAGGCCCTCGAGGCGGATTATGTCCTCGTCAGCGAAGTGCACCCCGAAAAGCCTGACTATTTCCGTTCCATCAGCGTAACCTCCCCGTGGGGAGCGGCTGAAAATATCGAGTACGAACAGCGCGGAACCCCCTGCTACAGGGCGCTGAACGATGATGTGTGTGCCTACACGTCGGGAGTGCAGCAACAGTTCCCCGATGACCATCTGCTGGTTGAGATGGGGGTGCAGGGCTATGTCGGGCGTGCCTTGTATAGCGAGGAGGGGGCACCGATCGGGCTGATTGCGGTGATGTATCAGCGGGAGATCCACGAAGTTTCTCTCGTCGAGCAGCTGCTGCAGATTTTCGCCGCACGCGCCGAGGCCGAGCTGGTGCGTCAGCAGTCGGTGGAAGCCTTGCGGGTCAGTGAAAAGCAGCTGCGGCGCCTAAGTGGTGAATTCGAGGCGCTGCTCGAGGGGATTCCGGATCAGATTCTGCTGGTCGATCGCGACTATCGCCTGATCTGGGGTAACCACGGCCCCCCGAAGGCACTGAAGCATGACAACCAGCACTGTCATCAGGTCTATTACGGGCGAAAGACTCCGTGCGAAACCTGTCCGGTCAGCAGTGCTTTCGAGAGTGGTGAGGTGGAAGAGAGCGACTTCAAGGATGAGGGAGGTCGGCATTTTATTATGCGCGCCGTGCCGATTCTGATGGCCAACGGAGAGGTCGAGAAAGTCATCCAGATGGTTCAGGAGGTGACCGAAAAGGTGCGCCTGCAGAAGCAGCAACAACATACCGCTCAGCTCGCCGCGCTCGGTGAACTGGCCGCCGGGGTCGCCCACGAGATCAACAACCCGGTGAACGGTATCATCAATTACGCACAGCTGATTCAGAACCGCTTCGG
>PKUI01000195.1 GCA_002869605.1 Desulfuromonas sp.
GCTCCTACTGTGAGCGGGAGCGGGTGGCCTTTACCTGGGGGGCGGCAAAGCGTCGGGCCGGAGTCGACCTTTCGCGGCGCTCTCTGGTGACGTCGGTGGCCTGCGGGGCCCTGGCGGCTCCTGTGATGCGCATCGCCCCGCCCAGCTACCGTCAGAACCCGTACCTGCTGCGCCCCCCCGGGGCGGCGGAGGAAGCCGAATTTCTGCGGCGCTGCATCCGCTGCGGCGAGTGCATGAAGGTTTGTATCGGCCAGGCGTTGCACCCGGCGTTGCTGCAGGCCGGCGCGGCGGCGCTCTGGACGCCGCTGCTGGTGGCGCGACTCGGCTACTGCGAGTACAACTGTACCCTGTGTGGCCAGGTTTGCCCCACCGGAGCGATCGAGAAGCTGCCACTGGAGAAGAAACGCCAGACCGTGATCGGCCTGGCGGTATTCAACAAGGATCGCTGCCTGCCCTATGCCCGCGGCGAGGAGTGCTTGGTCTGTGAGGAGCACTGCCCGACCCCGCAGAAGGCGATCGTCTTCGACCACAAGGAGGTGCTTACTCCCGAGGGGATCAAGAGCCTCAAGCTGCCGCGGGTGATCAAAAAGCGCTGCATCGGCTGCGGCATCTGTGAGACTCGATGTCCGGTGGTCGGGACCAGCGCCATCCGCGTGATCCACGAGGGCGAGACCCGCGCCGGCAGTGATCCGTTGCAGGCTATCCCCGCCTACGGGGCCATGAAGAGAGATTCGGCATGCAAAAAGGCGTAATCGCAATCCTGCTGTTGTTGCTATGCGCACCTGTGTTTGCCGCTGAAAGGCTCATTGATGATTTCGAGTCGGGACGCCTCTCCGGTTGGGAAGAGGAATCGTTTGTCGGAAATACCCGCTACACGATCGTCCCGGAAGGGGAGGGGCATTGCCTGAGCGCCGAGAGCAACGCAACCGCGTCCGGCTTCATCCACGAGATTGAATACGACCTGCACGAATGGCCGCGATTGGCCTGGCGCTGGAAAGTGGGTGGTGTGCTTAAGAAGGGTGACGTCCGTTCGAAAGAGACCGATGACTATCCGGCACGAGTCTACGTGATCTTCCCGCACTGGTTCCCGCCCAAAACCCGCAGCATCAACTACATCTGGGCCAACCGTCTGCTGCAGGGCGAAGCCATCCCCAACACCTATTACGACAAGGCGATTATGCTCGCGGTCGAGTCGGGCCCCGAGAAGGTCGGGCAATGGGTCAGCGAAGAACGCAATGTGCTCGATGATTTCCGGAAACTGTTCGGCGAGGAGCCACCGGAGGTCGGGGCGATCGCGATTATGACCGATACCGACAACACTGGCGGGAGCGTGACGGCCTGTTACGATGATATCCGTTTGCTTCAATGAGGTTTGAAATCGCGGGGTCACGGCCCCGCACGCCGTCTTACTCTTTTGTGACGCCCCAAAAGAGTAAGCAGAAAAGGGCGCCCGAACTCCTTGCCCGCCCGAAGACGGCGGGTTCCCTGCGCAGCAACGGCACACGCCGGGCCTTCGCCATTCGCTGCGCTCAACTTTTCGGCCTGTTTCGGCGAGATCCGTCGCCGCTCCGGCGGCGTCACACGGGAAAAGAGAAAAGCCTTTGACGGTTCCATGGCCTTTGCGGGGCCCCGTGCGCAGTCACCGAGTGCCGGGATTTTAATCTTGCTGTCTGGCGAGCACGCGAGCCGGCTGGATTAAAACTTCCGGCCAGCGAGGGCACCCGATCGTCGGGTGACGGAGTTCGGGGTGGCTTTCTTTTACCACCTTTTCTTTGCCATCAAAGAAAAGGTGGGTGCTGCCGGGCACCCCCGGCGAATCTATGTCTAAATGGTCTACAACAGAAAAGGCCGTGTCTTGAGGACACGGCCTTTTCTGTTTGTTGTTATTCTGCTTGCCTCAGGCAGCGCAGACCACCCGGTTACGCCCCAAATCCTTCGCCCTGTACAACGCCTCGTCGGCCTCGCGGATCAGGTCCTCTGCGCTGAGAATGCTGTTTGACGGGCAACTGGCAACACCGAAGCTGGCAGTCGATTTGAAGTCGCTCAACTCGCCGTCATAGGCGAGGGCGCTGATGCCGTTGCGCAGCCGCTCGGCGATCATCTCGGCCTCCTTGTGCTCGGTTTCGGGCAGCAGCAGGGAGAACTCTTCGCCACCGTAGCGGGCCGCGATGTCGTAGGGGCGGACATGGTCGGCAAGCAGGTGGCCGATCGTAGTTAGCACCCGGTCACCGGCCTGGTGGCCGAAGGTGTCGTTGACCCGCTTGAAGTGGTCGAGGTCGATCATGATCAACGACAGCGGCGTTTGCATGCGCTGCGAACGGGAGAACTCCTTGCGCAGGCAGTTCA
>PKUI01000147.1 GCA_002869605.1 Desulfuromonas sp.
AGGAGGACCTCGAAAACCTCAAACAGCAGGTGCAGCATATCGACGGTCGCTCCTTCTGCGCCCTCGCCCAGGGGGCGATGGGGCCGGTGAGCGCGCTGCTGCGCCTGTTTGAAGATGAAATCCGCGATCACATCCGCCAGCGCGGGTGTCCGCTGCACAAGGGATAGCTTGTCCGTATGCCGACTCTGACCATCGACAACCTGAGCGTCACCGTCCCCGAGGGGAGCAACGTGCTCGATGCCGCCATCGAGCTCGGAATCGTGGTGCCGCACTTCTGTTACCACAAGGCGCTCGGGGCGATCGGTTCCTGCCGCCTGTGCGCCATGACCTTTGTCGAGGGTCCGGTCAAGGGGGTGCAGATGGGCTGCATGGTCCAGGCCGCCGATGACATGGTGGTGACCACCGGCGATGCCGAGTCGATGGACCAGCGGAGTAACGTGATCGAGTGGCTGATGAGCAACCACACCCACGACTGCCCGGTCTGTGACGAGGGGGGTGAATGCCAGCTGCAGGACATGACCATCGCCGGTGGGCATGCCATCCGCCGCTATGACGGACCGAAACGCACCTACCTCAACCAGGACCTCGGTCCCTTTGTGGTTCAGGAGATGAATCGCTGTATCCAGTGTTACCGCTGCTCGCGGACCTACCAGGAGTACTGCGGCGGTGACGACTACGGGGTGCTCGGTTCGCGCAACCGGGTCAGCTACGGGCGTTTCCAGTCGGGGCGGCTGGAGAGCCCCTTCTCCGGCAACATTATTGATCTCTGCCCGACCGGGGTGCTGACCGACAAGACCTTCCGCTTTACCAGCCGCCACTACGACCTGCAGGAGGCGCCCTCGGTCTGCCCGCACTGCTCGGTCGGCTGCGCGGTGGTCCCGGGTGGACGTTTCCGGGAGCTGCAACGGATCGTGGCCGGGAACAACCCCGAGGTCAACGACTGTTTCATTTGCGACCGGGGTCGCTTCGGGCATGCCTATGCCAACCACCCCGATCGCCCCCGTACCCCGACCATCCAGGGGCGTGAAGTCTCCTGGGACGAGGCGCTACAGGCGCTCGAGGAGCTGGTGTTCGAGATGACCGCGCGTCACGGTGACGGTAGCGTCGCCCTGCTCGGTTCGTCGCGCGCCTCTCTCGAGGCCAACGCGCTGCTGGTCGAATGGGGGCGTAAGCGCAACCTGCCGGTGGTGCTCGAGGCGCACACGCGCCGCGACCGGGCAGCACGCCAGGCGGTGCAGGGGCTTGCACACAGCGCCAGCCTCGAGGATGTCCGCAACAGCGACCTGCTGGTGATGGTCGGCTGCGATCCCCTCGCCGAGGCCCCGGTGCTCGGGCTGGCGATGCGCCAGGCGGCGCGCAAGGGAACCCGGGTCATCTGCATCGACCCGCGTCCGGTTAAGCTCCCCTGTCGTCTCGAGAACCTGCCGTTGGCGGCGCGTGATCTCGACCTTGCCCTCGAGGTGCTGGGAGGCAAACAACACGCCGAACTCGGTGACGCGGCGCTGGAGTTTCTCGCCACGGTGCGCGAAGCTCTGGAGACGGCAGAGCGTCCGGTGCTGATCGGTGGTGCCCATCTGCTCGGCTACGACGGCATCGAGCGGCTGCAGGCGCTGGCGCTGCACAGTAGCTCCGGAGAGAAGCACTGCCTGAGCTATAGCGTCTTCAACGGTCCGAACAGCATCGGCGCCGCGCTGCTCGCCGAAACCGACGACGATTTCGAGAAGCTCCTCGAGTCGATGGAGGCCGGTACCATCCGCACACTGATCTGCCTCGCGAGCGACCCCTTGAGCGATACCGCCGATCCTGGACGCACCGCCGTGGCGCTGGCGCACCTCGAGAAGCTGGTGGTGATCGACTCTCTGCCGACCCTGACGACCCGTCGCGCCGACATCCTGCTGCCGAGCCGGGTGGTGACCGAGAGTGACGGCATCTTCGTCAATGCCGAGGGGCGCATGCAGGCCTTCGCCCGGGTGCTTGACCCGGGAGAGCCGCTGCGTGTCGCTGCCGACGGGAGCTACCCCCTGCGCAGCTTCGAGGGGGCGACCCCCGGCAGCGCGCCGCTTCCCGACTGGCTGATCCTCGAGAAGCTGCTCGGACGCAGCGAGAGCCTGGCCGAATTGCGTCGTGAGCTCGAAACCAACGATCCGCGACTGGCTGGGCTGTCAACCCTGTCTCCGGGGGATGTCGGTCGGCGCGTGACGGTTGCCCCGCAAGTGACTTTTGAGCCTGAACCGCGTATCGTAGAGCCGCTTCCCGAAGGCGGGCTGCGTCTGCTGGCGGTAGCCGACACCTTCGGTAGCGGTCTGCTCGCCTCGCTGTGCAGGCATCTTCAGGTGCTGATCCCCGATCCCTACGTGCGCATGTCGAGCGTCGACGCGCAACGTTACGGGGTGGCCGACGGTGACCGGGTACGGCTGCATACCCAGCACGCCTCGGCCAGGGTGCGGGTGATCGTCGAGCCGGAGCTGACCCCGGGTCTGCTGCTGGTACCGCGCCTGCGCAATACCCCGTTGGAGATGTTCGTCCCGGGCAGCACTGCCTGGCCGTGCCGCATCGATAAGGAGGCGTCATGTACGATATCCTGATCGATCTGGCGATTATCGCCGTCAAGCTGCTGCTGGTGTTCGCCATCGTACTGAGTATGGCGGCGTACCTGGTGCTGGCCGAGCGCAAGATCCTCGGGCGTATGCAGCTGCGTTACGGACCCAACCGGGTTGGTCCCTTCGGACTGCTGCAGCCGCTCGCCGATGTGATCAAGCTGCTGTCCAAGGAGGACTTCGTCCCCGCCGCCGGCGATCGCTGGATTTTCCTGCTCGCACCCGGGGTCACCGCGCTCACCGCGTTGATGGTCTTTGCCGTAGTCCCCTTCGGGCCGCCGCTGCACCTGTTCGGCCGCGAGATTCCGCTGGTAATCTGCGATCTGAATATCGGCGTACTCTACTTCCTCGGTTTTTCCTCGCTGGCGGTCTATGGCGTCGCTCTGGGCGGCTGGGCCTCAAACTCCAAGTACGCGCTGCTCGGCTCGATCCGCGGCCTGGCGCAGCTGATCTCCTATGAACTGTCGATGGGTATGGCGCTGGTGCCGGTGATCATGATGTCCCGCTCCTTCTCGCTGACCGAGATCGTCAAGGCGCAGGCCGATATCCCCTTCGCGCTGCTCAACCCGACCGGCTTCCTGATCTTCCTGATCAGCGTGTTGGCCGAATCGAAGCGTACCCCCTTCGATCTGCCCGAGGCCGAAAACGAGCTGGTGGCCGGTTTCCACGCCGAGTACAGCGGCATGCGCTTCGGCCTGTTCTTCGTCGGTGAGTACATCAACATGGTGGTGCTCGGCGCGATGGTGACCATTTTCTTCCTCGGTGGCTGGAACGGCCCGCTGCTGCCGCCGATGGTCTGGTTCGCGATCAAGGTGCTGGCGGTCAACTTCATGTTTATCTGGGTGCGTGGTTCGCTGCCGCGTTTCCGCTATGACCAGCTGATGAATCTCGGCTGGAAGGTGCTGGTACCGATCTCGCTGCTCAACGTGCTGGTCAGCGGTGCCTTGATCATGTGGTGGAGGGGCGTATGAGGCATTTCTGGCGCGGCCTGATCGGCACCCTGAAGCCGTTCGCGGTGACCTTCCGCTACATGTTCACGCGTCCGACCACCATCCAGTACCCGGAGCAGAAGCGCATCCCGGCGGCGCGTTACCGTGCGCGCATGGTGCTGACCCGCGACCCTGATGGCGAAGAGCGCTGCGTCGCCTGCCACCTGTGCAGCGCCGCCTGCCCGGTCGACTGCATCTCTATGCAGGCTGCCGAGCGGGAGGACGGGAGGCGCTACGCGGCCTGGTTCCGCATCAATTTCGCGCGCTGCATCTTCTGCGGCCTGTGCGCCGAGGCCTGCCCGACACTGGCGATCCAGATGTCACCGGAATACGAGATTTGCAAGCGTGACCCCTTGAGCCTGGTGTTCGAGAAGGAGGACCTATTGATCGCCGACGGTGGCAAGGACAACAGCTACAACTTCTACCGTCACGCCGGGATCGGCGTGGTGAACCCGCGCGGCGGCAACCCGGGCGAAAATCCCCCCGAAGACCCGCGCAGCCTACTGCCGTGATGGAAGTGCAAGGACGATGATAACCTCGGTTCTGTTCTATATTCTCGCCACCGCGACGCTGTTGGCGATCCTGATGTGCATCACCCGGCGCAATCCGGTGCACGCGGTGATCTATCTGGTCAACGGCCTGTTCGACATCGCACTGATCTTCTACCTGCTCGGCGCACCGCTGGTCGCCGCCTGGGAGCTGATCATCTACGCCGGGGCGATCATGGTGCTGTTCCTGTTCATTATCATGATGCTTGAGCTCGCCCCGACCACCGAGACCGAGGGGCCGGGATGGCAGCGTTGGGTGCCGGTGCTGCTGCTGGCGGCGGTGCTGCTCGGCTGCACGCTGATTATCATCTTTACCGACCCGACCGGGAGCGTCGGCAGCTACCATGCTTCGCCGCGCGAGTTCGGCCTAGTGCTGTTCCGTGACTACGGACTGGCGGTCGAGGTGGTCTCCTTCCAGCTGATGTTTGCCGCGGTCGGAGCCTTTTACGTCGGCAAGAGCGACTGGAAACGGCGCAGCCGCAGCGCAGGGAGGGTTAAATGATCGTCCCGATTGCCCACGTCCTGACCTTCGCCGCGCTGCTGTTCGTCATGGGGCTGGTAACGGTGCTGGTACGGCGCAACCTGATCATGATCCTGATCGGCATCGAGATCATGATCAACGCGGCCGGGGTGGTGATGGTCGCCGGATCGGCGCTCTGGCAACAGGTCGACGGCCAGGTGTTCGTGCTGTTCATGATGGCGATGACGTCGTCCGAGGTGGCTATTTCCCTGGCGATGGTGGTTTATCTGCACCGGCGTCGGCGCACCGTGGAGGCGGACGCCTTCAACGAGTTGAGAGGCTAATCGATGTCGCCCAAGCTGCTTTTTCTGATCCCTTTGCTCCCCCTGGCCTGTGCCGTGGTCAACATGCTGTTCGGCCGCTTGTTGCCGCGTCGGGTGGTGACCGGGATGGCGGTCGCCGGGGTGGCCGTGGCAGCACTGCTGGCGCTGAAGCTCTGGCCGCTGGCGGCCGGCGAGGGAACCCGGGTGACGCTCTATACCTGGTTTTCCAGCGGCAGCTTCAACGTGCCGATGGAACTGCTCTATGATCGCCTGGCGGCGCCGATGACATTGATGGTGACCGCGGTTGCAACCCTGATCCATCTCTACGCCGTCGGTTACATGGAGAAAGAGCGGGATGCGGCACGTTTCTTCGCGCTGCTCAACCTGTTCGTGTTCGCCATGCTGCTGATCGTGCTGGCCGACAACCTGTTGCTACTGTTTCTCGGCTGGGAGGGGGTCGGTTTCTGCTCCTACGCGCTGATCGGCTTCTGGTACTCCGAAGAGAAGAACGCCCTGGCCGGGCGCAAGGCGTTCCTGGTCACCCGGGCCGGAGACGTGTTCCTGCTGATCGCGCTGATGTGGCTGTTTGCCCTTACCGGCAGCCTGTCTCTGAGCGAGATCAACCTCGCGGCCTCTGGGCTGGCACCGACGGTTGTAACCGTGCTCGGATTGCTGGTACTACTCGGGGCCTGTGGCAAGTCGGCGCAGCTGCCGCTGATGACCTGGCTGGCCGACGCCATGGCCGGTCCGACCCCGGTTTCGGCGCTGATCCATGCTGCGACCATGGTTACCGCCGGGGTCTACCTGCTGTGCCGTCTCTTTCCACTGCTTTCACTCTCCGCCACGGCGATGGCCGCCGTCGCCGGGGTCGGCGCGCTGACCGCCCTGTATGCTGCCACCTGCGCCCTCGCCCAGCGCGAGATCAAGCGGGTGCTCGCCTACTCGACCATGAGCCAGGTCGGCTACATGTTTCTGGCTGTCGGCGCCGGCAGCGTGGCGATGGCGCAGTTCCACCTGCTGGTGCACGCCTTCTTCAAGGCGCTGCTGTTCATGACCGCTGGCTGCGTTATTCATCTTGCCGGCGAGGAGAACGATATCTTCAGGATGGGCGGCATCTGGCGCCTGTCGCGCCCGGTGGCGCTGCTGCTGATCGCCGGCGGGCTCTGCCTGGCCGGGGCGCCACTCACCGGGGGCTTCTTCTCCAAGGACGCAGTACTATTGGCGGCCTTTGCCCACCCCGACCCGTTCTATCGTGTGCTGTGGGGGATCGGCGCGCTGACCGCACTGCTGACCTCGTTCTATACCTTCCGCCTGCTCTACCTGGTGCTGGCCGGTGAGCCGCGCAACCAGGCGCATCCGCACGCACCCGGACGCCTGATGGTCTGGCCGCTGGTGCCGCTGGCGCTGCTCGGCCTGGCCGGCGGCCTGTTCAACCTGCCGGCGCTGCTCGGTGGCGGTGAGCCGTTGAGTACCTGGTACGGGCACGCTGCCATGCACAGCGTAAGCCATACCACCGAGTGGCTGCTCTGGCTGCTGGCCAGCGGCCTGTTCGCCGGTGGATGGCTGCTGGCGCATTACCGCTACGGCCGGGGCTTCCGCCCCGCGCGCGAGGATCGCCTGGGCCGTTTCCTGCTGCATGGCTGGCAGGCGGATGCGCTGGTCGAGAAAGGCATCCTGGCCCCCTTCCGGGCGGCAACCCGCTTTGCCTTTCATGGTCTCGACCGGGCGTTGATCGATGGCCTGCTCATGGAGGCCGGACGCACCTCGCTGCGCATCAGCGAAGGGCTGAGGGGACTGGCGACCGGGAGGGTCTCGACCTACCTTGGAGCGTTTGCATGGGGGCTGTTTGTGCTGCTCTGCTGGGCGGCGGTGAAGTCGCTGCTGCATGTCGGCGGTGGACACTGATATGGACGTGAAATCATGCTAGAGACGACCTTGCATACCTTCCCGGTGTTAAGCTGCCTGGTGCTGATCCCGGTGATCGGGGCGGCGGCTTGCCTGCTGATGCGGCACAATGACGACCTGGCGCGCTGGTGCGCGATAGCGACCGGCCTGAGCGTGTTGGTGTTGAGTATCTGGTGCTACGCGGCGTTGGCCGACGGCAGCGGTTGGCTGCTGGTCGAGGACTACCCGTGGGTGCCGCGCTTCGGCATGCGCTTCACCCTGGCCATTGACGGCCTGTCGCTGTTAATGATCCTGCTCACCGCCATCCTGCAGGTGGTGGCGGTCGGGGTCTCCTGGCCGCAGCGCCGCGAGGTCTGGTTGCTTTGTCATCTGCTGCTGCTCACCGAGGCCGGCCTGATGGGAGTGTTCCTGGCCCACGACCTGGTGCTGTTCTACCTCTTCTGGGAGGTGGCGCTGATCCCGATGTTCTTCATCATCGCGGTCTGGGGTCACGAGGGGCGGCGAGCCGCGGCGCTCAAGTTTTTCCTCTACACCCTGGCCGGGAGTTTCTTTCTGCTGCTGGCGATCATCGGCCTCTATCTGGTGCATGGGCAGCAGACCGGGGTCTATACCTTCTGCCTTACCGAGCTGCAGCAGACCGAGATGAGCCCTGCCGTCGAGTGGTTGCTTTACCTCGGCTTCCTGGTTGCCTACGTGATCAAGATGCCGTTGGTGCCGTTTCACACCTGGCTCCCCGATGCCCACAGCGAGGCGCCGGCGGCCGGTTCCATCGACCTTGCCGGCCTGCTGCTGAAGACCGGGGTCTACGGCTGGCTCCGCTTCGGGCTGGCGCTGTTCCCCAACGCGGCACAACAGAGCTTGCCGTGGCTGGCACTGCTGGCGCTGATCGGTATCTTCCACGCGGCGCTGTGTGCCTATCGCCAGGAGTACGTCAAGCGCTTGATCGCTTACTCGTCCATCTCCCACCTCGGCTTCGTGGTGCTCGGCATCTGTGCCTGGCAGACCACCGCCATGGAGGGGGGTATCCTGCAGATGTTCAACCACGGCATCACCTCCGGGGCACTGTTCTCCATGGTCGGCATGATCCATGTCCGCTGCGCCTCGCAGGGGCTGTGTGACATGAGCGGCCTGTGGGGGCGCATCCCGCTGCTCTCGGCGGTATTCCTGTTCTTCTCCCTCGCCTCCCTGGGGCTGCCGGGGCTGAATAACTTCACCGGCGAAATCATGGTGTTGATCGGTACCTTCCAGGTTCAGCCGCTGTGGGCGGTGATCGCCGCTGTCGGGGTGCTGTTCGGAGCAGCCTACATGCTGCACATGGTCCAAGGGGTGATCTGGGGGCCGACCGGCGATAAGACGCCCTGGCCTGACCTCGGTCTGCGCGAGGGACTGCTGATGTTGCCGCTGATGGTGCTGGTGGTTTGGGTCGGGATCTACCCCGAGACCTTCCTGGTGCCGTTGCGGGACCCGGTGCAGAGCCTGCTGCAGGGTGGCTGGCCGCCGCTGCCGGGGGTGACGCCATGAGCGGACTCGAGTTGATCGCTCTGTTGCCGATCCTGATCCTGGTCGGCGGCTCGTGCCTGGTGTTGATGATGGCGACCTTTGCCCAGGAACGCCCGGTACAGTTTGGCACCGGTATTGTCTGCGCCCTGCTGGCAGCAGTGTTTGCCGGTTTCGGGCCGGGTGAGGTCTCCCAGATCGCAGGGATGTTCTCGGCCAACGGCTATGCGCGCTTCTTTGTGATTCTCTGGTCATTGACCGCCGCCCTGACCCTGATGCTGTCGAGCGACTGGGGGAACGAGGACGATTTCCCTTCGGGGGAGTACACGGCACTGGTGCTGTTTGCCGCCGCCGGCATGGGGATGCTCTCCTCGGCGATTTCGTTGCTCGGGTTTTTCCTCGGGCTCGAGACCTTTACCCTGGTGCTGTACATCCTGATCGCCTTTCATCGTAACCGCGATGCCGGGATGGAGGCGGGCCTCAAGTACCTGGTGCTCGGTGCGGTGGCGACCGGCTTCGTCGCCTTCGCGATTGCGTTGATCTACGTGGTCGCCGGGACTTTCGCCCTGCCGGATGCCCTGCTGGCCCTTGAAGGGGAGCATGGCTTGCGTTCCTTCGGCTTGATGGCCTGGTCGCTGCTGCTGGTGGCGATCGGCTTCAAGATCTCGCTGGTTCCCTTCCACCTCTGGACCCCCGATGTCTACCAGGGAGCCCCGGCCCCGGTCAGCGGCCTGCTCTCCAGCGGGGCCAAGGGGGCCGTGCTCGCGGCGCTGGTGCCGATGCTCTATGTTGCCTCGCCCGAAGTGCTCAACCTGCTGACGGTGATGGTCCTGTTGTCACTGGTGGTCGGCAGCTTTGCGGCGTTGCGCCAGTCGAACGTCAAACGGATGCTGGCGTTTTCCTCGGTGGTGCACATGGGTTATGCCGTCACCGCGCTGATTGCCGGCGGCGAGGCGGGCCGCAGCGCGCTGGTGTTCTACGTGGTGGTCTACGCGGCCAGTAACCTCGGTGCTTTCGGCGTGCTTGCCACCTTGGCACGCGACGGTGTCGAGCTTCAGGAGCGCGACCAGCTGCGCGGAGCCGGTTATTACATGCCGTGGCGCGCCGGTCTGCTGAGTTTCTTCATGTTGTCGCTGGCGGGCATCCCGCTCACCGGTGGCTTCATCGGCAAGTTCGGCATTTTCATGGCGGCGCTCAAGGCCGACCTGGTCGCCCTGGCGGTGTTCGGGGTGCTTGCGTCGCTGCTTTCGGTCTACTACTATTTCCAGGTGATCATGGTGATGTACATGGATGTTCCGGAGGAAGGGGACTTTCGCAAGGCGGTAGCGCCTGAAAGCGCGGCTCTGGCGGTCTGTTTCCTGGCCCTGCTGTTGCTAGGGATCTTCCCGGGGGCGTTGATCGACCTGATCGGACGAATCGTATCCTGACAAAGGAGTCACAGATGGAAGCCCGTATCGAGAAATTTCTTTCCGTCTCGGCCTACGGTGTCGCTGGAGCTTCGACCAACCGCGACAAGTACGGCAACAAGGTACTGCGCTGCTACCAGCAGAACGGACGCCAGGTGGTGCCGATCAACCCGCGTGCCGAGCAGATCGAAGGGGTTGCATGCGTGGACAGCGTCGCCGATCTTCCGCAAGAGGTGAAGAGCCTGTCGATCATTACCCCACCCAAGATCACCGAGCAGGTGGTCGAGGCGGCGATCGCCAAGGGGATTGAAAATATCTGGATGCAGCCGGGCGCCGAGAGCCCGGCCGCTGTGGCCAGTTGCGAGAAAGCCGGCATCAACGTGATTGCCGATGGTTCCTGCGTGCTGGTGGTGCTCGGTTACCATGAACATTAAGCGTTTCAGGATACTGGTTATCGCTCTGGGCTTGCTGCTGGCCGGTGGGTATGCCAACGCGGCCCTGGAATGGCAGCTTCAGCAACCGCTGGCACTCGAAGAGGCTCCTGTCGCCACGGTCAGTTCGCCCGACGGCAAGCGTCTCTACGTACTCGGCGAAAAGGGAAATATCGAGGTCTACGATGCCCGCGGCAGGCTGGAGACCGTGATCGAGGTCCCGTTCAAGGCCGAGGGACTCGATATCAGCGCCGATGGCAAGCGCCTGTTCCTCAACGAGGCGGGCAAGAAACGGCTGCAGGTTATCTCCCTGGCCGAACGCTACACGATACCCCTTGGAGACTCGCCGTTCCGTGGGCCGGCCGATGCGTCCGTGGCGGTGGTGGTTTTCAGCGACTTCCAATGACCGTACTGTGCGCGGGTTCTCCCGCTACTCGACCAGGTGGTCGAGCAGTACCCAAAGGATGTCAAAGTAGTGTTCAAGAACTTTCCGTTACGCAACCACCCACAGGCCTTGCCGGCGGCTCGAGCAGCGCTGGCGGCGCATAACCAGGGGGAATTCTGGCCCTATCATGACAAGGTGTTTGCTGCCGGCAAGGGGCTGAACGAGCCGCTGTACAGCAAGTTTGCCAAGGAGCTGGGGCTCGACATGGCCCGTTTCGAGAAGGATCGTGTCGAACGGGCAGGCTATGAGCAGATTTCCGCCGATTTCAGGCTTGGTCAGGAGGTGGGGGTACGCGGCACCCCGGCGATATATGTCAATGGCAGACCGCTTGAGCAGCGCAGCCCGGAGGCCTTGAAAGCTATGGTTGAGGAGGAGTTGCAGCGTACGACAAAATAGTGACAGATACGGAAGAACAAGGAGAGGGGCCTGGCCCCTCTCTTTTTTTTGTCAGAACGGAAGCTTGAAAAGATTCGTCGCTATGTTAAGATCTCCTAATGTTAAAAAGGGGGGGAGATGTCATTCTGCAACATTCTTGAAAGCTGCCAGTTTTTCAAACTTTATGGCGAGAGTAGCGACCGGGTGTGCAAAGGGTTTATTGATTGTTACTGCCGCGGACCGCTATGGGATCGCTGTGCACGCAAAGGTTACTTTGCCAGCAAGGGAGAACAGCCGGAAGGGCGCATGTTGCAGAGTGGCGAGCTGCTGGAATAGACAACAAAGGTTACCTGACGCAGGGGCCGTCCATGCTTGGGCGGCCTTTTTAGTTGTCGATGTGCTCGGACAGTAATCCAGCGAGGCGATAGGAGTTGTGGTCGCAGCCGTATTCTTCGAGGGCCGTAGCGAGGCCGAGGTAGGCCGTGTTGAAAAGCTGCTTCTGGTTCAGGTTGCAGATGATCTGAGGGGGTTCCCCGAGGGCGAGCATGGCGATCGCCTCGCGGCACTGACCGGGGTCGGTCGAGCTGATGCTGCGGCAGAGCAGCGGGCGCACCGGGTGGATGGAGCAATTTTGCTGCGGGTCGAGAAAGGCACACGCTTTACGCACCATCATCCGTTCTTCGTCGTCGAGCCAACGGGTCTCCTGGTGAAGGGTTGCGAGGTCGGTAGAGAGTTTTGCGCGGTGGGCTGCGGAGAAGGTCTGCTGCACGTATTCGGCGATGGCCAATGCCTCGGGTTCGAGGATCTCGACGTTAATCGCACAGCAGGTTCCACAGCCGGGTCCACAGGCAGTGGGGGTGGTGTCCGTCGGGTCATGCGCAAGACTCTCCTCGGCCAACTCGACCACGGCTCGCCAGGCCGAAAGACGTTCCTGGGTGCCCTTGCCGAGACTTAAAGATGCGGCAGCAGCGTGGCCAAAGCGATTTGAAGCGTGTGATGTCATGGCATCCCTGCTTTCTGTCAGATGATAAGTGACCACCATTTTTGCCTGTCGATACGATGTTGTCAAATCACGCAAAGACGAAGGGCGCTGCGCAGGGAACAGAGGACAGCTTTTCGATCTTCGAAATTAAATGAAAATATTATCCTTCAGGGGTTGGCGAATATGTAACTATGACTAAAATGGTAATGAACAAGAAAGGGGTAATAAAAATGACCACAGATAAGCTCGAGGTCTTTTTTGACGGCAGTTGTTCTGTTTGTGCTCAGGAGATGAATCATTACCGGCGAAGGGATAAAGCATGTACGCTCGAATTCATCGATATTTCGGCGCCCCGGTTCGAGGCACATCTCCACGGGCAGAGTCTTGAACGTTTTATGGCGCGATTGCACGTCAAGTCCGCCGATGGGACATTTTTCACCGGGGTGGATGCGTTTGCGGAGATATGGAGGAGGCTTCCCGGGATCCATCTGGACCTGTTCGCTGCAGGAGTCCAGTTGCCGGGTGTCCATCTGCTGGCGACGCTTGGTTATGAGCTGTTTGCCTGGCTACGCCCCTGGCTACCGAGGCGCAACTGTGAAGAGGGTCATTGTCACTTTGGGACTATGCAGTCACGTCATTAAGATAAAGGCGGGTCACGAAGACCCGCCTTTATGATCTGTTCAAAAGGTGATTGAGTCAGGCTTCGGCAGCAGGCGGCACGAATGTGCGTGCTGCGAGCTCCTCGTCGAGGCGCAGCAGGCCGTTGCCGTCGTCACCGATCCGTTGCAGTTTGCGCAGGATCAGGGAGAAAGTGGACTCTTCTTCAACCTGCTCAGAGACGAACCACTGTAACATGGTGTCGGCCGGGTAGCAGTTCTCCTCGCGGGCGATCTTGACCAGGTTGTGGATGCTGGCGGTAACGAACTTCTCATGTTCCAGACCGTATTCGAATGCTGCCAGGGGCGAGTCGTACTCGTTCTGCGGCTTGTCGAAGCCGCGCAGGTCGATGCGCACGCCGGCTTCGCAGATAAAATTAAAAAACTTTTCGCCGTGGGTCATCTCTTCCAGGGCCTGAACGCGCATCCAGCTGGCGATTCCGGGCAGGTCCTCATCTTCAAAATAGCCGGCCATGGCCATGTAGAGGTAGGCGGAGAAGAATTCGTTCTTCATCTGTTCGTTCAGGGCATCAAGTAGTTTGTCGCTGATCATGGAAACCTCCGTAAGGGCTTAAATTCAGTAGAGACAGCATAGCAAAAGGCGTGTTGTTGTCCAGTTCGCCCAAGGTGATTGCATCACCGTGAAGGCTGAGTTAGACTGCCGGCACCCAACCATTCAGGAGCGTTGTTGTGCAGGTCGTTTCGGCAGAATTTATAAAGAGTGCGGTCAAGCCCGCGGGATATCCAGAGAGTGTTCTTCCCGAGGTGGCGTTTGTCGGGCGCAGCAATGTCGGCAAGAGCTCGCTGATCAACGTGTTGGTCAACCGCAAGAGCCTGGTGCGCACCTCGCGCACCCCGGGACGGACGCAGCTGATCAACTTTTTCGATATCAACCACGCCATGACGCTGGTCGATTTGCCCGGTTACGGTTTCGCCAAGGTGCCGCTGGCGGTGAAGAAAGCGTGGGGGCCGATGATCCGCGGCTACCTGGGGCAGCGCGAGAACCTGCGGGCGGTGATTTTTATTCTCGATGTGCGACGGGTGCCGAATGCCGATGATCTCGAGATGCTCGATTGGCTCGAGGAGTTCGAGATTCCGACCATCCCGGTGGTGACCAAGGTCGACAAGCTGAGTAAAAATGAGGTGGGGCGCCAGTTGAAGAAGATCGCCGAGGTGACCGGGCTCCCCGAAGAGGCGTTCAGCCTCTTCTCGGCGCATACCCGTCGGGGCAAGGACGAGGTCTGGGAGAGGATCGGCGTCGCGACCGAGGAGGGTGCTGAAAGTACGTCCTAGGGTGCTCAGGCATTGACACCCGCGAGGGGCTCTGCTACAAAGAAACGCACAGTAAAACAGACAGATACAAAAAAATTCGGGTGCCCGGCAATGGCCGGGAGAATAGGGAAGAGGGTGAGAATCCCTCGCTGCCCCGCAACTGTAAGTGGTGATGAACACCGGAAACTGCCACTGCCCTCAAGGAGGGCGGGAAGGCCCGGTCAGTAAGACGATCCACAAGCCAGGAGACCTGCCCGGATGATGCCTGACGACCTTTCGCGGGAGGGGTTCTGGGAGGATTGGTGTTATGCCACCCCCGGCCTTTCAAAGGTCGGGGGTTTTTTGTTTGTGGTATCGGTGGAGAAGAACCCAGGGGGTGCGCCCCCTGACGACGCCTTACTCTTTTGTGACGCCCCAAAAGAGTAAGCAGAAAAGGGCGCCCGGGCTCCTTGCCCGTCAAAGGTCCGCGGGTACCCGGAGCAGCAACACTCCCCGCCGGGCCTTCGCCATTCGCTGCGCTCAACTCTTCGGCCTGTTTCGGCGTGAAGCGTTGCCGCTCCGGCGGCGTCACACGGGGACTAGGTCGAAGACTTTGACA
>PKUI01000123.1 GCA_002869605.1 Desulfuromonas sp.
ATCAGTTGCTTCAGGGTTTCGTCTTCTTCACGGCGCACGTTGATAACAATGGTGCGCTGACGTCGATGGGTTGTCCCTTTAACGTAATGGGCGCGCAGAAGCCCTTTGCTCAGGTGGTCAAGGACCAGGCTACGGGACATGAATGAAACCCCGCTACCGGCGAGAACGGTCTGAATGGTCAGGCGCAGGTCGTCCGAGGTGACGACGCCGGAGAAGTCGTCGAGGCTGTTTCCGGATTGGCTCAGGTTGCTACGCAATAGCTGGCGTGAGCTGCACCCCTCCTTACGTATGAAAATCCTGGATGGCAAGAGTTTCTGCAGCTCGATTTCTCCTTCGGGAATTTCCAGCTCGGGAGCGCTGACAAACACGAGTTCGTCGTCGGGGAGGCGATAGGCAAGCTTGTCCTTGAGGTCGAGGCAGTCGCAATGCTCGAGGATCGCGATGTCGAAGTCGTTGTTTTCGAGCCCGAGCAAGGCCTGTTCCGGGGTGCCGAAGTTGAACTTGATGTCGGCAAGGTCGGCGTTCTGCAGGATGAAGCGATTCAGGGCCTGTGGCAGGAAGGCGGTGCCGAAGGTCGGCGTCGTGCCAATGGCGATATGTTTATGCCCATTGAGGCTTTCGATGTCGTCGAGCATGCGTTTTTCGATGTCGAGAATCTGCTGGGCGTGTCGCACGACCATTTCGCCAGCTTCGGTCAGCTTCAACATCTGTCCGGAGCGATCTAGCAGCTGGTGGCCGAACAGGTCTTCCAGGAACTTGACCCGCTGAGATGCTGCCGACTGGGTAATGTGCAACTCCTGAGAAGCCTTGGAGAAACTTCCGACCTCGGTGGTTTTGATCAGGGTCTGCAGGTAGCGGGTTTCCATTCAGGAATTCCTATATATTAATAGAAAATTATTAGCATGCCTTATGGGTGCACCAAAACAATTCGCTTTATCCTAACATTCGTCATGGCTAATGTATAGCGTGCAAAACATTAACCTGGCTTGATTTTTTGCGGTTCGACAAGGTTGGTTTGCATGTTCTATAACCAGCTGAAATAACAGCAAAAAAAGTCAAAGGAAGAGAAGGAGAGGAGAGGACATGCGAAGTAAGAACACTGGCAAGTGGCTGGTCAGAGTGCTTCCGCTGCTGGTCCTGCTCGGCGCTTGCGCCACGGGAACCATCCGCGAAAAGCTTTTGACCTTGCCTGTCATCGAGGGGGCCGACTACGTAGGTATGGAAACCTGCGCCGGTTGTCACGAGGACAAGGCAGCCGGACTCGCGTTGAACGTCCATGGGCGTTTGGCCGATTTCGAGCTGATGGGATGGCAGAAGGGGTGTGAGTCATGCCACGGTGCGGGCTCCCTGCACGTCGATGGCGATGGCGACACCAGCAAGATTAACCAGCCTGCCAAACTGACCGCCGATCAGTCGGCGGCGATCTGTGCCGCCTGCCATACCAGCGGTAGTGTGATGGACTGGACCCACAGCGAGCACGCCATGGCTGATGTGGCCTGCAGTGACTGTCACACCATTCATGGTGACGAAGTCGGGCCCAATCTCAAGGCGGAAGATCCGGAGCTCTGCTACGGATGCCACCAGGAAGAGATGGCCAAGGCCAGCTTCCCTTCCCACCATCCGATCAAAGAAGGAAAGATGAAGTGCTCCGACTGCCATAACCCGCACGGGGAAATGCAGACCGAGGAGCTGGCGCGTGATCTCTGCCTCGAGTGTCACTCCCGCTACCAGGGGCCGTTCGTGTTTGAGCATGGTCCGGTCGAAGAGGACTGCAACATCTGCCACGATCCTCACGGCACCATCGCCAACAACTTGCTGCAGCAGAACGAACCGTTCCTCTGTCTGCAGTGCCACGAGAGCCACTTCCATGCCGCGCGTGTCGGTGGTGACTCCGGTCCGGCCGACAAGTTCGGCTTCGACGGCAACGCACTGGCAGAACTGCAGGCCACCGATCCGGTTGCCTGGGCGGCGATTACCGGCGACCCGACCGTGGCCAACGATGGTATGACCCCCTCGCAAGCGCTTGCTGCCTACCCGCAGTATGACGTGACCGTGACCTATACCAACGATGTGTCCGGAGAGGATGGCTGGAGCCGTGGCTTCCTGACCAAGTGTACCGTCTGCCACAGCGTGGTCCATGGTACCGACCTGCCGTCGCAGACTGTACCGGTGATCGATGCCAACGGTGACGGTTTCCCTGACGGCGGCGCCGGGCTGACCCGCTAAGAATGAAGGAGGAGATGACTATGCTACGCAAGTGCAAGTGGCTGGTCGGCCTGATGACCGTGGCGCTGATGCTGCCGATGC
>PKUI01000112.1 GCA_002869605.1 Desulfuromonas sp.
AGGGATGGCTCCGAACAGGGCAAAGACCAGCCAGCCGAAGGTGACGATGGCAAAGCCGTCGCGAATGGCCGGCTCACGTTTGCTGCGGCTGCCCCGGGTTATGTAGATCAGGAAGAGTCCCATAAGGAGCGAGACCATGCACGCTTCGAGCAGTGCTGCGAGGGCCCCGTCGTGATACCAGACTGAAAAGCCGACCGGGAACAGCAGCGCGCCGGCGAGGAAGATCAGCAGCGCACCGAGGATGTGCAGAACCAGGGTGACATTCATGCTACTCGAAGAACCTTTCGACCTTGGTCAGCGCCTCTGGAAGGGCGAAGACCGCCACACGGTCGTCGGGACGCAGGCGGGTGTCTCCGGTGGGAATCTCGTAGCTCGCCGGACGCACGACGGCGCCGATAATGGCGTTTTCCGGGAAATGGAGTTCGCTCAAGGGGCGGTCGATGATCTCGCTACCCGGTTTGACCTGAAATTCCAGGACTTCAGCGTCGCTCCCCTCGATGGCGGCGATGGAGATGACGTCACCGCGTCGCACGTACTTGAGGATCGCTGCAGCTGCTGCAACCCGAGGGGAGAGGCAGGCGTCGATGCCAAGGGTCGGGGCGAGTTTGAGCAGTTCGGGACGGTTGACCAGGGCCAGGGTTCGGTTGACGCCGTGCTGGCGACAGAGCAGCGCCGAGAGGATGTTGGTCTCGTCCGACTCGGTGACGGCGATAAAAATCTCGGCGTCATCGATCCCCTCTTCGATCAGGGTGCGGATGTCGGTCTCGTCCGCGTTGATGATCATGGTGCGGTCGAGGGTCGCGGCGAGCCGTTCGCAGCGCTGATAATCCTTTTCCACCAGGCGTACGTCGAAGTTGAGGCTCTCAAGTTCGCGCGCAACGCGTTGCCCGATCTGACCACCCGAGAGGATGAACGCCCGCGGCTTCTGGCGTTTGCGCTCCTCCTCGCCGGTGAGCAGGTACTGCAGGGCGGGGATCTCCTTCTGGTGGGCGAAGACGAAGATTTCGTCGCCGGACTGAATGACATCGTCGCCACGCGGGATAATGATGCGCCCTTCGCGGCTGATAGCGGTGACGACGAAGCTGTAGATGCCGCGAAGTTCACCGAGTTCGCGCAGGCTTAGATTGCACAGGGGGTGCTGCTCGTCGATACGGTAGCCGAGAAACTGAATTTTTCCTTCCGCAAACTCGGCGGCGTCAAAAGCCCCGGAGCGGCAGGAGATGCGCACGATCTCATCGGCCACCGCCTCGTAGGGGTTGATCAGCAGGTCGATGCCGAGCTTCTCCTTGGAGAGTACGGCTCCTTCGCCACCGTATTCGATGCTCTTGACGCGGGCCACGCGGGTTTCGACGGCGTACTCGCGGGCCAGCAGACAGGAGAGGATGTTGACCTCGTCGAGGTCAGTGACGGCGATAAAAATATCACAGGATTTGATGCCGGCCTGTTCAAGAACTTCAGCGCTGGCACCGTTGCCGATCACGCCGAGAAGGTCGTAGCGCTCCTCGATCTGACGAACGGCATCCGGCGAACGGTCGATGAGGATGACCTCGTGTCCTTCGTTGGAGAGACGCTCGCAGAGGAAGTTGCCGACCTGGCCGGCTCCGACAATCAGTATTTTCATGGTGTTATACATCCATGCGCACAGAAGCGCGCATCGTGGCAGTAGTGTAAGGGGTATTCATGGCACATTTCGGCGTAGAGCACAAGTCTGCTGGGTGCTTGCAAGATCATGCCTTCAGCCGTTAGTATGATCGCGGAGGAGATATGGATTGGTACCCTGAACCGGATGAACAGACGCTGCGCCAAGAGCGGGAAAAGGCCCGTGAGTTGCGCAAGAGCCGTTGGTGGCAGAACCGCATAGCGCGCGGCGAATGCCACTATTGCGGTGGGCATTTTGCCGCCAAGGAACTGACTCTCGATCACGTGGTGCCGTTGTCGCGGGGTGGGCGTAGTACGCGGGGAAATTGTGTGCCGGCCTGCAAGGAGTGCAACAGTCGCAAGCAGAGCCTGTTGCCGGTGGAGTGGCAGGAGTACCTCGACAGCCTCGGTCGCTCTGACGTCGACTGAGAAGCATTCCGGAAAGCGAAGAAGCAAACGGGGGGACAGTCTGTCCCCCCGTTTTTTTGCGTGGGTGTCAGCTCGAGCAGGTCGCTTGAGCGTCCAGCATGCGTCGCACCTTTCTGTCGTGCCGATGGCTGCCGGCCCGGTTGCGGCCATCCCTTTTGGCTTGGTAAAGGGCCTGGTCCGCGAGTGCAATCAACTTTTCGGCGGTGTCGGTGCGTTCATCGAGGTCGGCGACAC
>PKUI01000034.1 GCA_002869605.1 Desulfuromonas sp.
CCGCTGAGCTCGAGGCGTTCGTTGAAGCTCTGCGCCACGTTGACGGCATCCTGGCCGGTCATGGCGTCGGCGACGAACAGGATCTCGTTCGGAACCAGCGCCGCCTTGATCCGCTCCAGCTCAGCCATCAGCTCATCATCGATATGCAGACGGCCGGCGGTGTCAAGGATCAGGGTATCGTAGCCGTTGCGCTCGGCGTACTGTTGAGCGTCACGACAAATCGCCACCGGGTCCTGATCGGCCGCGGAGGCGTAAACATCTATATCGATCTGACGACCGAGGGTCTTGAGCTGCTCAATCGCCGCCGGGCGGTAGACATCGGCCGGAACCAGCAGCGGGTTGCGCTTGTCGCGCCGCAGTTTGAGCGCCAGCTTGCCGCAGGTCGTGGTTTTACCCGCACCCTGCAGACCACACAGCATGACCACCACCGGCGGGCGTCCGGCGAGTTGCAGGGAGTTCTCCTCCCCTTCGCCCATCAGGCGACCGAGCTCGTCACGCACGATCTTGATGACCTGCTGGGCCGGGGTGAGGCTCTTGAGCACCTCCTGGCCGACCGCGCGTTCGGTCACCGCAGCGACGAACTCCTTGACGACACGGAAATTGACATCCGCCTCGAGCAGCACCAGCCGCACTTCACGCAGCGCTTCGCGAACATCAAGCTCACTCAGCTTGCCACGTCCCCGCAGCTTGGTAAAAACCGCGTCGAGTTTTTCGCTTAACGTATCAAACATCGCGCACTACGACAGCCTTCCAGCAAAGAGAGCAACTATAGATAGCCCCCAACCCTTTGTCAAGCCTTTTTCCCGAGAGAAAACCCCACTAAAATCAAGCGTTATCCCCAGTCGCCGGCGACTGCAGACGGTAGTGACCCGCCTCCTTGCAGTACAGCTCGACCGGCGGCAACTCGGCCTCACGAAGCACGGTCAGCACCTGCGGCTCTGCCGCCGCCGTGAAACGGATCGCCAGACCGCAATCGGAGCTGAGCTCACGCGGCACCGGAATCAGCATCATCTCTACGCGCGCCAGCTTGAGTAGCTTCTCGGCCTTCATCACCTTATGTACCGAGTGAAATATTGCCACCCGGTCTCCTTCGCGCACCATACTAATCGCAACTCCTTACATCTTCAGGGCGCGCATCATGCCACGAAGTCAGCGGCGTGGCAAGCCTTCTCCCCGCCAATTATCCTCCGCGGCAGCGTTCGATTGACACCCTTCACCCTGCACGAGTAGACTGTACTTTAATGATAACGTATTGCCGTGGTGCTACCAGCTGCCGGGAAGTCACGCCGAAAGGTTCACGTGAATAACGATCAAATCCTCAACCTCGCCAACCTGCTTGGCTTTGCCCTGTTCGCCAACATCCCCCTAGGCTATCTGCGTGCCGGAGCGCGCAAGCGCTCACTGGCCTGGTTCGCCTACGTCCACGCTTCGATCCCGTTCATCGTCATGATGCGGATCGTGTTCGGCTTTGGCTGGGAGTTCATCCCCTTCACCCTGCTGTGCGCCATACTCGGACAGCTGCTCGGCGGGCGCCTTCACGGCAGGCGGCAAAACTAGCATGAAACGCAGTGATCGCGCCCAGATGAAAGCTCCGGCACGGGTCACCAAACTGCTTGGTGAACTGCTGGCACGTAACGGTCTCAAGGACAAGCTTGAGGAATACCGGGTCTGGTTGGTCTGGGAAGCCTGTGTCGGACCGCAGATTGCAGCACAGGCGAGGCCATTGCGATTACGTGACGGGGTACTCGAAGTGCGCGTCAGCCAACCGATCTGGATGCAACAGCTACAGCTGCTCAAACCGCAGCTGCTGACCAAGCTCAACCAGCGTCTCGAGGGAGCTCAGCTCAAGGATATCTACCTCAAGCGCGGTCCACTCAACCCAACAAACCATGATGGCGAGAGCGAAGCCCCGAATATCGACTGGAAAAGAATCACCCTGGACGACACAGAACGTTCAGCGATCGCCGAAGCCACCACCGCGCTGCACGACCCCGAGCTGCGCAGCCACCTGCAGCACCTGCTGGAGAAGCAGGAAAAGCTTCGCAAGGCGAAAAAGGACTTAGTGCCAAAACCTAAGGACTAAGTACTGAGCAAACCCCATTAATTATGGCCCAGCACTAAGACCACAGCACTCAGTCCTGCGCTTACCCCTCAGCCCCATCTTCTCCCTACCACAACCCGCTGAACCGGTCGTAGATCGCCTGAACCTCGGGCGTGTACGCTTCTCCCTCATAGACAATCAGCGGCGGATCCAGCTTGAGCCCCGGCCTGCCCCCCTTGCGCCCTTCGACCAGCGCCATCTTGGCCACATCGCCGACACGCCCATGCACACAGCGCAGCCGCTTCGGTTCGAGGCAATACTTACGCATCCCCTCGAGCAGGTCGGTCAACCGCTCCGCCAGGTAGACCACGTAAAAACGGCCACCATCGCCCAACAGGTAGGCCGCCGCCTTGAGAAAATCATCGAGGCCGCCGTGCAACTCATGGCGCGCCGCGGCACGTTCTAGATTCGGAGCTAGCTTACCCATACCAAGTTGTCGATAAGGGGGGTTCGTCGCAACCACTTGGCACGATTGGGATGAAAGCAATCGATCAATATGCCTCACATCCCCAGCATGGAAAAAAATTTCACAGGCACCCTCATTTAGCTCCCTCATCGGCGGCGCTTCGGTCAGTAACGCTGGTTGTATTTCGACAGCATGTATCACTTGAGGACGGTAAAGATGGCCGAACAAAAAAGACAGAATGCCGCTACCAGCTCCAAGATCAGCGCAGACATCTGTCGATTTAACAACCGCAAAATTTGCCAGCAGAAATGGGTCAATAGAATAGCGACAACCTCTCACCACGACAACCGATCAACGACTTGCGAAGATATCCCCAGGCACATAGCACAAACCATCCCTACCAGATTATCCCCACAACAAAAAAGGGGAAGGTAACCCTCCCCCAGACCCGCCACAACCAACACTACTAAAACGTTTTATTCAATGACAATTCATACAAACTTTCATTCTCGTCACTGCTCGATCCACTCGAATCACTCGAATCAAAGTTTTTTTCCCCATAGGAGTATTTCAACTCCACGCTCAAACGCCTAAACCTAACCCCCGTCTTGAAAGCATACTCTTGGTAACCGGATTCATCATTAATATCCAAAAGGTAACGAACACGTCCCGAGACGAAGGCCCAGTGGCGTGGCCAATATGTGCTTTCCAAAGACAAAGCCCAGTACTCATCGTCGATACCACTTTTTTGGGTCTCTGACCACTCATATTCGAGACGTTCGATGACTTCTACATATTTTCGCACCATACCATTGGTCTTGAAAAATACACGTTGCAATTCCTGGCTGATGGACAACGCATCTGTCCCAGAATCTGAACTGAATTTCTTTTCATACTGATAGCCCGCAGTCAACAAATAATATCTATTTAAGGTGTAGCGCAAATCCGCGGAACTCTCAAAGACCTGCTCATAATCGCTACTTGAAGGTTCAGAAGCATACAGGCCTTCAACACTATCATTTGCAAAATAAAGCCCGTCACCACCCAAATATCGATTTAAAAGTGTCAGTCGGACGTCTCTATCATCATAATCCAATCGGTGGGAGGCCACGTACTGTCCCTCAGCTTCTACACCATTATCTTTAAAATCATAGGACAACTCAATACGATTGGCGAGCCGGTTATGCTTAGCCTCCGTAAACAGGGTTGCCATATAGCGTAACGTGTCATGACTTAACTCGACAGAATGATCATGAGAATAGCGCAATGGCTTAACTACCATAGCATGGATATGAGTCATCAGGTTTCCATCGATCGTTCCGGAACCATAAGCAATCGAACCTGTAAAACCGAGCGACCATCCAGCATTGATATGATGGGTCACGGAACCAAAAACTGAATTTTCCAAGAATTCCGTCTTAAAACCCGCGTCCTCCCCATCGAAGGAGGCCAATTTATAACCGACGGAATAGCGGGTTTTAGAACGCCTCCTAGGGGCATAATAATAATCAACGCCCGCCTCAAAGGCATTACCCTCACCAGTTTCCCACTCACGCGTTTCTGCCGCCAGATTATAAGAGAACCTTCCGCCCCCCTGTGTCACATAGTCGTGTTTAAGTGTGGCATAGTAATCATTGTCAAACTCGCTCAAGGACGCGGAACGATTAACTTCATATGCCTCACCGATAAACATCGCGCGGACATCGGAATCTTCAGAGAGGTTGTAGCGGAAATAAACTGGGACCTCCAAGGTGCGCTCAATCTCTTCGGGCGACACAGAATATTTACGTGCAAAATTATTAAAGACGTCAATACTGTATTTTTCACGCTGAGCCGAAAAAAATAGATTTGCGTAGTAAGTCTCGTGCGAGTCATCTGTACGCTCAGCGGCATGATCGGCAAAAGAAATATCCGTAGACAACTTCACCCAGTTTGTAAGATTAATCCAACGTCGTTGATTATGATGGTCAATTGTCCCCAGAAGCATGGAATATTCTGAGAAATCCTCATCATGGTTGTAATTGTTTTGGTAATCCGATTGGCGAACATGCAACCAGTTATCTTTCTTGTTCAGCGACACAAACGCAAGGTTCCTGGCCACATAGTCAATTTCATTCATGTGGTCTTCAACGATATCTTCGGAGTAATCGACGAGCAATTTCGGGGCATGGGCCAGAAGGTCGCGATACTCCCCCTGGTAATGTCCGTTATTAATCCCAACCATTAGTGTTGCCCCATTACGGATATGGGTTCCATTAAAGATATTCGACACGGGCCGCATGCTGTCTCCCATAAAGCCTCCGTACGAAGAATAGTCATCGAATAGGGATCCGACCCTGTTGCGCCCGAAATGAGAACGCTGCATATCCCTCGAATACAGGTCTAAGTAAAACGGCAACCCCTTAGGAGCCAGCTCAATTTCCCCGTTGAATAAAAGCTTGTCCGTATCGACCTTATCAGTTACACCGTTCACATCCGTATTCAGCGCCAACCACTCGTAACCGATATCAAACGAAAACTGCCCGAGACGACCTCGAGCGAGATCGCGAGTGAACCCGTACCCCAAAACGTACTGTTGCGAAAAAAAGCTCTGCTCCGTATCTTCCAGACCGGCCCGACTGTAATCACGCCCCCCATAAGTCAACCCTACACCACCCCACAGCCCACGAGAGGACGCATGCGCATAACCAGTAGCCACGCACAAGAGCAACAACAAGCAGATCGCGACCATCTTCAACGGTGCAGGGACAGCAGACTTACACATTCAAGAACTCCAGAAAATAATTAGCTTAAAATACATGCAATATATGTACCCACCCCCACTATCCAGTAAAACAAATGCCTCTGCGCGTAAACATCGAAAAGATCCGCTATTTTACACACATCTCTTACGCCTATTGACTAAAAAAGTTCATCGCGCCTTACCGGGAAAAGCCGCCCTGACTTTCAGGAAGAAGTAGTCGTTACCCCGGTAACCATAGGCCATCTGCCTCATGACCCTAATCCGGTTGTTCGTTCCCTCGAGTATGGGGGGGGGGCTCAGTCGGTAGCGGACACTCGCAACGACTCCAACCACGCAATTTTTCGAGGTCTTGCTCATCAAGCGTCTTGCAAATAGTTGAACCGGTTTTATTGCCCCCCCAATACCACCTGAAACCAGCTTCGCCTTCGTTGCCAGGCAGTTTCCTTACCGGAAGCGGACCAGCGGCCTTTAAGCTGTTGCTTGAGCAGATAAACCGTCACCAAGGGCTCGTTCGTGACAAACAGCTCGCCTAGCTACATACCCTGTTCGGACGACAGGTTGTCTTGATTGCGCAACAGTAACCAGCGGCTGCGCTTGACTATACGGCGAGCCGACTTATCGGAATGCAGGGCGCGGCCCGATCGACCACGCCCCGATCAATGACTCCACGATCGAACTTGGCGATGACGCGAAACAGATTATCGAGGACTTCTGTACTAGGGCAACTCTTTTGCACCACAAGGATTTGGACCGTGCTCATATCCATCGCAATCGCTTCGACCGGATGGCAGAAGGCCCTAACCCTTCGAAGAATGGACGAACCTCGGCGCGACTGCACCCCTCCCTACCCCACAGAACCTGTTGAGCATCTGCGCAAATGACAATAGTTTCATCGCGATGTCCTTTACGCAGGGTAAATTCATCCATGACGAGGCGACGAGGCCGGCCCTGATCTGCCCCCCCCCAGCAACTGCATCCAGGCTGGATGGCTGGATGGCTGGATGGCTGGATGGCTGGATGGCTGGATGGCTGGGGAGACAGGTGGATATGGAGGGTTTGGGCATCGCCTTGTTCGTATATACCTAACACAAACCCCCGCCTGAAAAGATTGTGACGTCTATAACCTAGCATGTCGGTAGTACCCAGGGAGGCTTATATTTTGGCGACCGCAAACCCAACCCCCTTTCGCCACCGACCTTTTACCTTTTTCCGCTTATCCGCGCAGCACAAAAAAAAGGGGGACGGCATACCGTCCCCCCAGATCAAAACATCTACACTTATAAACTAGCAATAATTACTTGGTGTGGCAGGTCAGACACAGAGCCGAAGCGGCGTTGTCGACACGCAGAAGCGCATCAGCAGCAGCAGGAACAGCAGTGCCATGGACGTCATGACAAGTAGAACACCATACTTCATTTCCCGTCTGGAAGAACGGCAGACCAGCAGGAAGGGCCTTCAGTTCGGCGTCGGTAGCCACTGCATTGTCATACTGCATGCCGATCGGGTGATCATTGTTCAAAGCCTGATTGATGTCAGTATCAAGGCCAGTAAGAGTGTCATTGGGGGCCGCAAAGGCCGGGTCAGAACAACCAAGTGCGTTGGGGGGGTTGTTCAGCGCACCGGCGACGGTTGCACCATCATGACAGGAGAGACACAGGGGAGCGTCCGACGAAACTGCATTTGTTACGTCTGCGGTCGAATCCATGCTGCCAACCGGGTCACCATAAGCCGAGGTCGGGTCATTAGACGTGCGGTTCCACAGCGGCGCAATACCGCTAGCTGCCGTAGCACCGTGCGGGGTGTGGCAGAAAACGCAGATCTGGTCCGAGTCCGTCGACTTGATCGTGCCGGTACCACTTGTCGACAGGTTGTGCTTGGTTGCTGACACAGCTGCTGCCATCGAGCTACTTGCCACGAGCATTGCCGCGGCCACCAGTACAAAAACCTTCTTCATCTTTCTTCCTCCATTAGTTTTCGGGCACCAACGCCCTTTGTTTAGACCATACACATCTTCGACAGAGGTATGGACCCTTTTTCCACTTAAACCCCGAAGCTCATAAGCCGGCCTCGACGTCCTCTTCATCCATACTAATAGCACACATTGTGCCAAATACGTAACCTCTTAATTTCATGGATCTATCCCCCATAAGCAGATCACGTCTTCGCCTAAAGACACAATAAATCTCGCCTAAAGGCCATCGCGCCACCTGTTCCCACCGAGCCTATAGCTCCAAGAAACATGCGCGCCAAACCAACCGGTCACTTCCCCTTCTTAAACGACCCCATATACTCCATCAAGTAATCCCGATCCGCCTCGGTAAAAGGGTTGCGTTTCAGGTAAGACTCGCTCATATATTGCCAGACCACAAAGCGCTTCCCGAGCGCTTCGGCCACATAGATGCGATCGTTCTGATCAATGAAAACATGCCGAGGCGAGGCGAATCCCCAGGCACTACCGCTTGAACTCCCCGCCCCGAAATTCATCAACAAATTAAAATCCGGATCGAAGATCTGCACAACATTTCTGCGCCCTTCGGGCACATAGATATTGCCATCGGAGTCAAACGCTATATCACGCGGATTTTCAAACGTGCCCGGCTGATCGCCACGCTCACCGAATGAGCTTATGTACTCACCATCCGCTGAATAAGTATTGATTCGAGCATTATAAATATCGACAACGTACAGCAAACCATCCTTCGGTGAAAAGGCGAGACCCTGCGGCGAATACATGACAGACTTCCTCCACTTTGGCGGGCTGGGCACCGCAAAATCAAAGAGGAACTTCCCACTGGCCAGATCGAACACAGCAACCCCAGCCATGGCATCGCTTACATACAGTCGCTTCTGATCCGGAGAGATGGCTACAGCAGAAGGTTTTTTCAAATGATCGGCGTCCTCGTACACCAACAGGGGCTTATCGATCCCCGCATAAGCAAACACCTTGCCTACCCCGGCATCCGCCACGTAGATGTTGCCCTTGCTGTCGACAGTAATACCGACAGGCGTCGCGAAGGGGGCTGTCGCAGCCAGCAGATGCACCGAGCCTGAATTAAAGTCATAAACCCTTACATTATGCTGATGGATATCTGATACATAAACAACGCCCTTCCCGTCACTGGCAATCCCAAAAGGGGTCGAAAATGTATAAACAGGATCCTCTCCCACCAGTTCCCCGACACTCTTGGAGAGATTGCTTCTTGTAAAATCCAACTCTGAATAAAACAACTGGATGAATTCATAACGCGGCGTATCCGGGGGAGGCGGGATCACAAATCGAGGCAGCTTAGGCTGTGCACAGCCAACAACCGTCAAAACCAAAAGCAACAACGACAGACACAACGTGTTTTTCAACATAAAATACTCCTTTGCTGCCCAGCAGCCTACTTCTCGTGGCAATAAGTGCACACACCAAAAGCCTGAGTCTGCCCTTCGATCAGAAAAGTTTTTCCGGTGCCACCATGCGGATCATGACAACTGACACAGCTAAACGGTTCCTTCGGGTTACGTGGGTTCTTGGCCCCCTCAAGCGGATGAGAAGCCCCACCGACCCCCCTCACAACGTGTGAACTCTTTTCAATGTCAACGTGACACCCCAAACACAGCACGTTGACCCGTTCAATGAGCTGCCTTGGATTGGCACTTCCGTGAGGATCATGACAGGCCTCGCACATTCCGGCCGCAACCGGCCCATGTACGAACGCGTTGCGTTTAAACTCCTCGGCCTTGTCATCATGACACTCATTACAGAGCCCTGCGCCATGCATGGCAACTGGGTACTTTTCCCCCGTTTCGGCAATCAAATGACAATCACCACAACTGAAAGATCCGACCGGCCCGTGCACATACTTCCCCTTGACCATCGCCTTGTGGCATGAGAGACAGGGGTTCTGTGCCGGATCTGAAATCGACATCTGCGCCTCGTCGACCTGCATGGTGTGGCAGCCGGCGCACCCGGCCTCCCTCTCGGGGATGTGCATGACAAAACGCACGAAACTTTCCGGAGGCGCCACGGTGTAGTCCGGCTGGTAATAGATGGTCGCCTGGGAACTGCGCATCAACTTGCCAGCCACGTACCCCTCAACAACGATCTCGTTCTGCCCCTTCTCGAAAGGTGGCGACGGAATAATCAGCATGTCACCGAAGGCCTTGCGATAATTCGGATCGCCGACGTTGATCGGTGCGCTGCGCAGGCCGTTGAAAGCCAACACCATCGCCTCGAGCTGCGGATTTCCTCCCTTGATGATCAGGTAATCGGCATGTGTCACGTAGGTCCTGTCGGCAGGATAAAAAATCTCCACCGCAGCCGCCTGCGCGACAGGTCCCAGGATAAACAAACCCAACACGAGTACAAAAACGATCCGCTTCATAGCGCCTCTTCTGCCTTTGATATTAAAGATACAAACAAATGGCTCATGGAACCACTGCCCAACCGTTGCCTCAAACTACTTCTTCAGCGCCGGGATATCCTGCGCAGGGATATAGTAATCGCTCCCGGAGGGTTGGTAGACTTCTTCTGAACGGATCGGATTTTCCGCCAAGAACCGTTCGTTCAAATACTGGTAACGATGGACAGAGCGGTTCAAAGTATCGGCCACCCAAACACCATCGTTGACATCGGCGTCAACCCCGGAGGGGAGATTGAATGCACCCGGAGATACCCCTTCGGGGGAGACACGCCCATACCCACCGATGACCTGCAGCAGCTGCCCCTCGAGATCAAAAATCAGCATGCGGTGTGCACGCGAATCAGACACGTAAACATGCCCGGAGGTATCGACAGCAATCCCCTTGGGCAGTTGAAAACCACCGAGCTGCCTACCGAGCTGACCGAAATGTCGCAGAGGATTCCCCTGCTGGTCAAACACCTGTACGCGAAAATTCAAAGCATCCAGCACATAAACGTTGCCGGCAGCATCGACATCGACATCCAGGGGGTAATTAAATTCACCAACGCCGCCGCCCCGCTTCCCCCACTCGGTCTGCTTCTCCCCGACAAGGTTGTAAACAAGAAGCTTATTGCGCGGCGCATCAACGGCATAAAGACGCTGCCGAGCCACATCGACAGCCAGACCGGCAACCCTCTCCAGCTCTCCGTTGCCGAAAGCAAAACGTAGCTTCGCATCAGAGCCAAAGTAGAATATATGCCCCTTGTGCATATCGGAGACATAGACCCCCCCCTTACCATCGACAGCCAGTGCAAACGGCGTAATAAACATCAGCCAGTCACGGTCCGGGTCCCCTTGCAGATAACGAACCTCACGTTTGTTCAGATCACAAACCACCACCCGGCGCAGGCCGACATCGGAAACAAAGAAGCGCCCCCGACCATCCGAAGCAACGTCGTGTGGTTGCACAAACAGGGTCTGTGGGAGAGTATGTCCCAACACCACATCCTCAAACCAGCTGCTGTGGCCGCGGCGCAGGTCAGCGTCACTGGTGTACGGACCGAGATATTCGATCTTGGGCTCATTGGGCGGAGGAGGCCAGAAGTAGCGCCTCACCGGCCGCGCAGCAGGGGAGCACCCCACACTCAGCACACAGAACATCCCTATTAGGAACCATATCAGTTTGCGAAGAATAACCAACGGTAACGTCCGACTCCCAGCTAGTGATAGGTAACCGGCTGTTGCCGATTGTACTCTTTGTGCTTGTGACAACCGACCATGCAGCCCCCGCCGTTTGCAGTTTCGGTAAAAATAATCGGAATATTCCAGCGCCCGAAGTTTTTCGACTCGGGGTGCAGAATACGAGGTTGATCCGACCCATGCACGTCGTGACAGACCTTGCAGGTACGACCCTTACTCGGTTTGTTAACGTGCAGCCAGTGCAGGCTGTCGGTACCGTTGCGGAAGTTGGTGCCGTCAGAAGTCTGCGCATAGCGGGCCAGCAGCGGGTCGTGGCACTGGTAACAGAGGTAGTAGGCCTGCTCGTCGTAACCGATATAGGTCTGGCTCGGGTAGGCGCCGACAAGCATCGCCAGGTTACTCGATCCGTGCGGGTTATGGCACGAGGCGCACTCGCCGTCCTCGACCGGCATATGTCCATGCTTGGCGTTCTTGACCTTCTCGGCCATGTCGTCGTGACACATGAAACAGACCTCGCCATCAGCTTCAAGCAGCATCTGCGGGTTGCCGGTGCCGTGCGGATCGTGGCAGGCGCTACAGCCATCTTCCTCGACCGCCGCGTGCGGGAAACGGGCCTGGTTGGCACTATCGACGACATCATCGTGGCACATCTCGCATAGCGCTGTTCCGGCTGCGGGAAGCAACGCAGCTTCCGGTCCGCCATGAATACCATGGCAGGAGGTACACTCCCCATCGGCTACTGGTGGATGGAGATTTTGCATATCAGCGCTCTTGCTGTCGTGACACTGTTCGCATAGCGCCGCGCCGGCCTCGAGCAGCATCCCGGAGGCCTTACCGGCATGTGGGCTGTGACACGAGGTACACTCGCCGTCGGCGACCGGGGGATGTTGCACGGCATGCCCGGCAGCAGGATCTTCATGGCACATCAGGCAGAGTGCCGCTCCTTCGAGCGGCAGCATTGCCGCGGCGTCGCCACCGTGAGGGTTATGACAACTGATACAGCCGTCTTCGATAATCGGATGCACCCCTGCCACATCGGCAGTCGGGTCACCGTGGCACTCGAAGCAGAGCGCGTTCCCTTCGGCGCTCAGCATCTTCGGCGCGTCGCTGAGATGCGGATAGTGACAGGAGGTGCAACCGTCATCGAGTGCCGGGTGAACGTGCGCCTTCCCTGCAGCGGGGTCGTCGTGGCATTGCAGGCACAGCCCGGGGGGCTCTTCGCTGAGCATGGCGCTGGCATCACCGGCGTGCGGTCCGTGGCAGCTGGTGCAGCCGTCTTCAAGGATCGGGTGACGGTGCTTGCCGCCAGCCTTGTCATCGTGACACATGTAGCAGAGATCGTTCCCCTCGGCCGCAAGCATCTTCGGCGCGTCGCTGAGATGCGGATCATGACAGGAGGTACAACCGTCATCGAGTGCCGGATGCACATGCGTCTTGTCCGTTGTGGGATCATCGTGGCATTGCAGGCACAGCCCCGGGAGTTCTTCACTGAGCATCGCGCTGGCATCCCCGGCATGAGGCCCATGGCAGCTGGTGCAGCCGTCCTCGAGGATCGGGTGACGGTGCTTGCCCCCCTCCTTGTCGTCGTGGCACATGTAGCAGAGGCTGTTGCCTTCCTGCAGCAGTATCTGGTCGTTATTGCTCTGATGCGGGCTGTGGCAGGAGGTGCAGCCATCCTCGAGCGCCGGGTGGATATGGGCCTGTCCGCCGGTCACGTCATCGTGACACATGGCACAGAGCTCATTGCCCCCGCCCTCGGCGAGGCTGAACGCCCCTCGCTTGCCGGGGTGCTGTTTCCCCGTCGCTTCGTGACAGCTCTCGCAATCGCCGTCATCGGCGATCGGGCTGTGCACCACCTGGGCCTGCCCCATTACCGCGTGACACGACGAAGTGACGCACTCCGCCATGACCGATACCGGGGAAATCACCACACAGACTACCGCAAAAAAACCGAATAGAAGTCGCATCAACGTCCCGACCTCCCCCCTGAAGACCTGCCTGCCCGGAACACGGGGAACAGGATTGAATGAATTCCAAATATAAGCAGAAGCCCCGCCAGTGGGCTCCCGACGCAAACTCACCCGAAAAGGCGACCCGGCATCGGGCCCCGGCGGGGCCTCAATATTCCACATATAAACGGGTCGCGACCCTGCTTAATCTGCAAAGAGCGCGCCACCCAAACCCTCAACCTCTAACCGCCCCCGTAGGAGTGAAGCCCCGACAGCAACAGGTTGACCCCGAGATAACAGAACAGGGTTGCCGCAAAGCCGAAGATCGACAGCCAGGCGGCGCGCTTGCCGACCCAGCCACGGGTGAAACGGGCATGCAAAAAGGCGGCATAAATGAACCAGACGATCAGGCTCCAGGTCTCCTTCGGGTCCCAGCTCCAGTAGGTCCCCCAGGCGTAGTTGGCCCAGGCCGCGCCGGTGATGATGCCGAGCGTCAACAGCGGGAATCCGACCAAGATCGCCTTGTAGTTGATATCGTCAAGCACCTTGATCGAAGGGAACAGGCCGAGCAGCCCACCCACAGCCCCTTCCTCGGCACGCTCTTCCTGGCGCGCCTTGATCAGGTACATCACCGACACACCGCAGGCCACGGCAAACGCTCCGTAGCCGATAAAACAGGTAATGACGTGGTAGGTAAGCCAGTTGCTCTGCAGCGCCGGCACCAGCGGCTCAATCGTATCTCCGGGGCCGAGCAGCATGGTCCGCGCAAAGCCTGTGTACCAGGAATCTCCCATGCCACGGGCCATCGTCTCGAGGCTGCTCCGGATACCCTGCGGCAGGTAACCGAGCTGCGCCCAGTTCATGGTCAGGAAGGCAAAGGGAATCACGAAGGCGCCGATGGCAGGCTGCTTATATTTGAGATCGAGCAGGACATAGAACAGCACCACCGACCAAGCGAAAAAGACCGCAGATTCGTAGAGATTGGTCAACGGGATACGCCCGTAGCCCATCTGGTACGACTCGACCCAGCGGTAGCCGAAGGCCGCAGTATGCAGGGCCAGCCCGACCCAGCTGACAACATTGGCGATCAGGGCGATCTGCCTGGAACGGGTCGCCAGGAAGACCAGGAACAGAATCATGGCGACGAAGTACCCAAAGGTAACAATATTAAAAAGTGATGAACTGGTCATTTGCTAACTCCTCTACAGGAAGCTGGACGTTAGGACTCAAGCTCCTGCTTGAGTTCTTCACGGAACTGGTCAAAATAAAGCTCGAATGCCGGCTGGTTACGATGTGCACTGCCACCGACCACGATGGCCGTCTTCCCCTTGAGATTCGAAACGGTAACCCAGA
>PKUI01000185.1 GCA_002869605.1 Desulfuromonas sp.
GGCATACAGCTGTTCCGAGGGGATCTCTCCGGCGACAATCTTACAGAAGATGCAATTGTTGCTCATCCTCGCTCCTTTCCGGGGTCACGGGGGGCTTGGTTTTCTTAACCGGCGCTGCGCCATCCAGTCCGATCAGGTGCCAGCCCAGCGAGGCACCGCGGGTACGCAGCTCGGGGTCACGGCTGGTCAGTATCAACTGATGGGAACTGCTGAATCGCCCCAGTACCTTGAGGGCCTGGTCACGCAGATCAAGTTGCAGTCCATCGAGCAGGTCATCGGCGATCAACGGCAGCGGGATTGAAGTAGACTGCTCGAGTAGCGAAAGGTGTATTGCAAGCGAGAGCAGCGTCTTCTCACCCCGTGACAGCTGTTGCTGCGACAGCGGCAGCTCTCCGTTCGACTCCTTTAGCTGCAACTGCCAGCTCGGAGAAAGCTCACAGCTGAGCCCGGATTCCGGCAACAAATCCTGCAACTGTCGACCAATTCCGGCGGCGAGCGCGACACGCCGGTCTCCGCTGAAGTTTTCCTCGGCTTGCAACAGCATTTCAATCGCCGTGGTCAGAACCTTGATCCGGGTCATAAGTTGCTGTTCGCGATAGCGCAACGATTCACCTTCCATCTCCAGCGCACGCAAATCGCTGACCTCCGAGAGCAGACGTCGTCGCTGCTGCCAATAACTCATCTTCGGTGGTGTTGCCGCAACCTCGTCCTGACCCGCTTGATCCTGTTCAAGATCATCCACCGGCAACGGCACATCATCCACCGGGAGGGGCTGCGCCGTCACCTCGCCTTGAGGCTCGTCGTCGATCTCCTCGGAAGAGCCGTAACGGCGCTGTTCATCGAGACGATCCAGTTCCTGAAGCAACGACTCCCGCTCCGCCTCGGCAGCACCAAGCCGCTCTCTAAGGCCTGCGAGCTCACTCCCCTTATTGCGGGAGAGAAAGACAAAAACCGCCCAGGTGCAGAGGATCAAGGCGCCGCCGGCCATCCCGGCGGCCTGCCACAGGTCGTGCTGAAAGACGCCCAGCAAGCCGCTAAGCAGCAGGAACAACAGCGTCAGGAAACTTGGTAGCATAGGCGAGAGAGAGGGGACCGAAACCAACTCCTGGCGTAGCGCCGCGGCCTCCTTCTGCACCGTCCATAAACGCTCACGGACCTTGCGCGGGTCGATTTCCCGCAGCTCGTCATCAAAGCCATCGGACCAATCCTGTTCACCATCGAAGGTCACCACTGTTTGCGGGGCCGGCTCCACAGGGGAATCCTCGCATAAAGGCTCGGTAGTGGATTGTTTGTCCTCGGTCTTCTCTAAAACGAGCGGAGATTCGCTCACCGGCTGGGGAGTATCTCCGGAGGATACCACCGCCTCACTCTCAGCGCTTAGCGCACCAAGCCGCTTGAGTGCATCGAGACGTTCCTCCCATAAAAACTCGATTTCAGCCAGGCGTTCGCGGATTTGCTCCAATTCGCCCGGCTTATTGCTCTGTCCCCCCCACGGATCGCGGGAGGTCAGTCCCCGGTATTCACGCTGCAACTGCGGCAGCGGGGACGCATCGTCCGAGCCGTCGAGCAGCGACAACTGACGCAATGTCGCGGCTAGCTCTTCAGGGGACAGCGCCAACAGCCCACCATCGGACCAGAACCCGGCCTTGAGCAGCAGATTCGTCGGAATGCCTGTAAGCGGCTCGTCAGAGCTGTCCGGATCGTCGCGAAAAACACGCTCCACAAGCTCGGCTCCTTCGACACCCTCGAGCTTAACGGCCACCGCGGGCGGAGCATCGCCATCGGCCGTCATACCCTCGGGCAACCGATTAGCCAGAGCGGAGTACAGAGCACGATAGGCCAGACTCTTGCCGCTGCGGTTGGCTCCACTCAACAGGGTGACGCCGGAGGACAGGGTGAAGTGCCGTGACGCGAACAGGCCGAAATCAGAGAGGCGCAACTCACTCAGTTTCATCGTCAACCTCCACGAGATCCTGGGTGGCGAGCACCGCACGTACCGCTTCCTCGACCAGACGCCCCTCCTCGGGGGACAACTCGTCAGTCATCTTCTTCGCGGCACGCATAAACTCGCCGCTGCTGGAACCTTCCTGTAACATCCGCTGCGCCACCTCCCCGGCAAGCACCCGGCTCATATCACGCAGTTCAAAATAGTAGAAGGCACCTGCACAGACCTGCTGTAAACGTTCCGGATTGAACGCAAAGCGCGGCGTCCCGGTCAGGACCGTGCGACGCAACAGATCATTACGTGCCCCCTCGAGAATTGCCTGTTCGAGCTCCTGAACTGTCGCATAGGCATCCAGCTCAAGGGTCTGGATCTCAACCCGCCGTCGATTTACTTCACGGCGCTCCAGGCGCAGGTTTTCCCCTTCAACATGGGCCAAGGCCACATAGCGTGGGCCGCTGTGAGAAAAGGCATACCCCTCCGGGGACCCTGGTGCGCAGCCGAACAACCGGTCACCGAGCTCGATGGCCTGCCACTGGGGCGTCGGGGCGCAGGCAAAATAATCCATCTCCCAGCTGGCAATCCGCTCGAGGAAGGTCGGCTCCATGTGCAGCGTCGAAGAAAAGCACATCAGGGCGATATGACAGCCGTCCTCATCGAGCCGCAGGTTTTCTCCCGGCAGCGGCTGCTCACCACGTTGGCAGAAACCATACAGGTGCACGGTGCGTCCGGCAATCCGCGTGGTGACCGGTGAAGCCGGGTCGCGGCCGTCGAGCACCAACAGGTTGCGGAAGGTCTCGCGCAGGTAAACCGAGTCGGGAGACATCATGCCGTCACAGTCACCCGGCAGGAGTACCGGCAGGATGCCGCGCGCGGTCAGGCGCCGCAGCGCCGAAGAAACACGCTGCACCGCGGCCTCTTCAGGGCGTGGGGTGGCAAACAGGTTCCCGCTGACCAGGAACAGGTGAACGTTTTCGCGGATGGCGAGGGCAACAAGGTGTTCAAAGGTATGCAGCAGATCGCCGCGACGGCGATGCGCCTGTTTGCCGAGCTCCGGCAGGGTCGCGTCGATCTGTACGTCGGCGGTATGCAGGATACGAATCATGTGATTAATCTCCCTGGCAGAATTCGGGATAGTAACATACGTTGGCGCTGCAGGGCGAGCCGAAACGCCTGGCATGTGCAGCCCGGGCGGCGCGTCGGTAGGCATGCTCGTCCATCGATTCCCGCACCTGGTCGAGAAAATGTCCAACCAGTTGCAGATTGGCCTGTTTCATGGCGGTCGGCGCGCCGCGCCCGACCAGTTTCAGACCATAAACACCGGCACGACACAAGGCCGGCAGCGCGCAGAGACCACAACCATGACGCCGGTTGCTCTCTCCCCAGCTCCGTTGACGCTCCCGCGCCTGGTCGAATAATGCGCTCCCGTCACCTTCGAACGGTTCGATCGCGTAGCAGATTTCGCATGGCCAGACCCGGTCCTGACGGGCATGGTGAAAGCTGCACAGCCCCTCGGTATTGGGACACTTGCCAACCAGCACGAAGGCATCGAGGCGCATGCCGGGCAAGGCCGTAACCAGGGAGGTGAGTGCCCTGGTATCGAGATGCCGCGGGATCACCGCGCGGCCGGCTCCGAGCCGTTGAAAAAAACGTAACGACGCCTCGTTGGTGGCATGCGCCAGGGTGCTCAGATGCATCTCGAGCTCCGGGAAGCGTCGGTGCAGTTGTGTCAACAGGCCGGGATCGGCAAGAATCACCCCGGCCACGCCGATTTCAGCCGCTCGGGTCACCAACTCCTCGACCAGCGGATACTGCGAACGGGAATAGAAAGGGGCGTTCAGGGTCAGGGAAAACGGCTTGCCGAAACGGTGCGCCGTCGCCACCACCTCCTCGAGTTCCTCGAAAGACTGCAGCTGCGCCTGTGCGAAGGTGCGCTGGTTGAGCGAGGCGAGCAGGCCGAAACGCTGTTGCCACTCGGCGGGGAGCAGCCCTCCGTAAAGCTCATCGGCACCTGCCTCAAGCAGGGTCTGCGCCTCGTCGACATGGTCGATGGGGGAGATCAGCTGCGGGCGGTTCACGACGACTCTCCGCGCTGATGCCAGATGTTCTCCCGACGGTAATCCCACCAGTGTCCGTCGACCTCGGCGGTCAGGGCGTCACCGACCACGACCAGCGTCAGCGCCGGGCGTTTGTCGATTGCCTCAAGGTTGAACCAGTCGAAGTCACCGGCCGCCGCGACAATGGTGTCGAGAGTCGCCTGCACCACCCGCTCACCGTCCAGACCGAGCCGATGCAGCAGGGCGATCGGCACCTCACGGCTGCGGTAACCGCAGGCAAGCTCCTCGACCAGTTCCGACAGCGGGCGATTATTCATGTACAGCAACAGGGTCGCGCCAGGAGAGACCATCTCGGCAAGCTGCGGCGCGTCGGGGCGATCGCCGAGGGTGCGCGTCGAAGCGAGCAGGGTCCTGTTGCTGACGCCCGGCAAGTCGAGGGTCCGTTTCAGGTAGGCAGCCGCGGCGTTGGCGGTGCCAACCCCGGGGACGACTTCGGCTCTTTCACCGAAGGCTGAGACCAAAGCCTGGAACGGCGCATAAAAGGTCAGATCGCCCGGCACCAGAAAGACTACCGACCCCTTATCGAGGTCAGCGTTGATCTGCTCGATCAACGGCTCGAAGTAGAAATCGAACGGCACACGCAACTTCTTGCTCTCAAGGTCCGCGGCAAACATCTCTTCGAGCGGCGGAGGGGCGAACACCGTGGCCGCCTCGGCGAGGCACTTCGCCCCCTTGCGGGTCAGCAGTTCCGGATCACCGGGGCCAGCACCGATGAAATAAACTTTCGTCATGCCGTCTCCCTTACCAGGTGGATCAAGAACTCACGGTTCCCCTTCGGCCCGAGGATCGGGCTCTCAACCACGCCACGCACCAGGCAGCCGAGGCCGGCGGCCAACTGTTCGATCTTTTCAACCACCGCGCGATGCTTTTCGGGATCGCTGACCACGCCCCGCTTTCCCACCTCCCCTTTGCCGACCTCGAACTGCGGCTTGATCAGGGCGACGATTTCGGCACACGGCGCAAGCAGCGCAAGAGTCGGCGGCAGTACCTTCTCCAGAGAAATGAACGAGGCGTCGATCACCGCCAGGTCGGGGGGCGTATCGAGATGCTCGGGCTGCAAGGTACGGATGTTGGTCCGCTCGAGATTCACGACCCGCTCATCCTGGCGCAGCTTCCACGCCAGTTGACCGTAGCCGACATCAACGGCAAACACGCGTGCTACGCCGCGCTGCAACAGGCAATCGGTAAAACCACCGGTCGAGGCGCCGACATCGATTGCCACTCGCCCGCTCACCTCGAGGGCAAAGCTCTCGAGACCCTTTTCGAGTTTAAGCCCACCGCGCGACACGTAAGGGATATCCTCCCCCTTGACCCGCACATCGGCATCCGCAACCACGTTGGTGCCGGCCTTGTCGACCACCTGTTCGGCTACCAGCACCCGCCCGGCAAGAATCAGTGCACGGGCGCGCTCACGTGAGCCAGCGAGGCTACGATCGACCAGGAGTTTATCGAGACGAATTTTTTTCATATTCGGTTAAAACTCTCTTTACAGAACGGGCTACAAGTCAGAGTAAAGAAATAAAACATCAACTTCACCGGGGGCGCCCGGCACGCGCCCACCTTTTCTTGCTTGTCCAAGAAAAGGTGGCAAAAGAAAGACACCCCGGCTTCGTCACCCGATGATCAGGTACCCTCGTTAGCGCGAAGTTTTAATCCAGCCGGCTCGCGTGCTCGCCAGACAGCAAGATTAAAATTCCCGCACTCGGTGACTGCACACGGGGCCCCGGAAGATCCGTGGAACAGTCATAAGCTTTTCCTTCTCCCGTGTGACGCTGCCGGAGCAGCAACGATTCACGCCGAAACAGGCCGAAGAGTTGAGCGTCAGCGAATGGCGAAGGCCCGGCGAGAAGCGTTGCTGCGTAGGGAACTCGCGCCCTGCGGCGAGCAAGGAGCCCGGGCGCCCTTTTCTGCTTACCCTTTTGTGGCGTAACAAAAGAGTAAGGCGGCGTGCGGGGCCACGACACCGCGACCCTGAACTAAAAACATCCTCACCCCATACTTCCGAAATCGTTTCAGCAAAAACAAAAAAAGCGCCGGTTTCCCGACGCTTCTCAGTCTAACACAGCGCAAACGGACGCGACAACGCCCACCTCACCACGAACCGTTACGCGCATGGGTCTGCGCCCGGTTCAGCACCTCCTGGGCAATTCTGTCCAGCGGCAGAATCTTGTCCACCGCCTCGAGCTTGATCGCTTCTTTCGGCATACCGAAAACGATACAACTCTGCTCGTCCTGGGCGATAGTAAACGCCCCCTGCTGCTTCATCTCGAGCATGCCGCGGGCACCGTCGTCCCCCATGCCGGTCATGATCACACCGAGAGCATTCTTCCCGGCATAGCGCGAGGCGCTGCGAAACAGCACATCGACCGAAGGACGATGACGACAAACCAGCGGCCCATCCTTGACCTCCACATAGTAACGCGCGCCGCTGCGCTTGAGCAGTACGTGCTTGTTCCCCGGGGCGATCAGCGCCCGTCCCGGGATCACGCTGTCACCGTTACGTGCTTCCTCGACGGAGACCCGACAGGTGGTATCGAGACGCCTGGCGAAAGCCGCGGTGAACTCCTCCGGCATATGCTGAACGATGACGATCCCCGGCGAATCGTAAGGGAGTGCCTCGAGAAACAGGCGCAGCGCCTCGGTGCCACCGGTCGAGGCCCCGACCACCACCACCGTATCGGTGGTGCGCATGGCATCAACACGTGGACCGCTGCTGCTGATGACCGCATCGGCAGTCAACTTGGGAGCCACATCGCGTGTTCGTGCAGGGAGCTTGCGGATCCGCGCCTGGCTCGCCGCGCGCACCGCGTCGCTGATGCGCATGCGCGATTCCTCGAAGAACTTGCGCGCACCGAGGCGTGGCTTGGTGATGACTTCGACGGCGCCGGCCTGTAGCGCCTGCAGCGAGGTCTCCGACCCCTTCTCGGTAAGGGTGGAGCAGATCACCACCGGCAGCGGCTCACTCGCCATAATCTTGCGCAGGAAGGTCAAACCATCCATGCGCGGCATCTCGATATCGAGCAGCAGCACGTCGGGACGCACCTTGCCGATCTTACCCTCGGCGATCAAAGGATCGGGGGCGGTGGCAATCACCTCGATGTCGGGTTCCTGCTCGAGCAGGCTGCTGAGGGTCTGACGGACGACGGCGGAGTCGTCGACAATCATAACCTTGATGACTTTGGCCATGGTGTCGCGCTCCTAGTAACCGGGTAACCGTTGATAAACAGACGGAGCCACCTGTTTCAGAGGCAGCCCCATGCCATTGAGCGTCTCTGAATGCCCCATGAAGATATAGCCATCTGTCTTCAGTTGCATGCAGATTTTGCCGACGATGCTTGCCTGGGTGGGTCGATCGAAATAGATGATCACGTTACGGCAGAAAATAACCTGGAACTTCTCGTCGAGACCATAGTCTTCGTCCATGAAGTTAAGCCGCATGAAACGCATGCGCGCCCGCAGCTCGGGGATCACCCGCACCAACTGTTCGTCGCGGTTCTTGCTGCGCAGCAGGTACTTGCGGCGCAGGCTCTCGACCACCGGCAGGATGCGTTCCATGGAGTAGATGCCGTTGACCGCGCGCTCAAGGACTCGTGAAGAGAGATCGGTGCCGAGAATCGAAAAATCGAAATTAGGCACCTGCGAAGCATACTCGGAGAGCACCATCGACAGGGTGTACGGTTCCTCACCGCTGGAACAGCCGGCACTCCAGAGTTTGAGCGGCGTCTGCTCGCTGATCAGGCCGCGTTGAATCATGTCGGGGAGCGCGGCACGGGTCAGAAAGTCAAAATGGGCCGGTTCTCGGAAAAAGTCGGTCTTGTTGGTGGTGACCACGTCACACAGGCTGACGATCTCTTTCGGCATCCCCTCGTCGCTGAAAAAATATTCGCGGTATTCCTCGAAGGAGCTCATACCGAGCGCACGCAAACGTTTGCGCAGGCGCGCCTCGAGCATGCTTTTTTTCTGCGGCGGCATCTTGATGCCAAGATTGGAGTGGATAAACCGACTGAACTTATCAAAGTCCTTTTCGGTCATCGAGGCAAGAGTCGGTATAAAGGACTTGCGCGTCATAAGGTTGCATCAGGCCTTTTCACATTTATTGTGCTTCGCTGGCAGGAACCGCACCTGGGCGAAGCTGAAGCTGCGACTCGGTCTGGATCTGTTCGGTATCGAGCGCCACTTTGTAAAGCTGCTGAATGTCGAGGATCAGCGCCACCGTACCGTCACCGAGTATCGTCGCCCCGGAGAGCCCCTTGATGTCACGGTAGAACTTGCCGAGATTCTTGATCACGGTCTGATGTTCACCGATGACGTGATCGACCAGGAAACCGACCCGCCGGTTGTCGACCGAAACGATCACCACCTGCTCGATATCGGGGACCTCGTCGCCGAGACGGAACTGCTTACGTAGATTGATGAACGGTACCAGTTCGCCGCGCACGTTGGCGAGATTGCGGCCGTTGAAAACCTCCGCTTCGGCGCGCTTGATCTCGACACACTCCTCCACCGCCGACAGCGGCAGGACGAAGAACTCCTCGCCGATACGCACCAGTAATCCGTCGATGATCGCCAGCGTCAACGGCAGACGGATGGTGAACACCGTCCCCTGCCCTTTCTTGCCGGAAACCTCGACACTGCCACGCAGATCCTCGATCGCCTGTTTGACCACATCCATGCCGACCCCGCGTCCGGAGACATTGGTGACACTCGAGGCGGTGGAGAAACCAGCGGTCATGATCAGCTCGGCAATATCCTTGTCGCCAAGTTCCGCATCCGCGGAAATCAGTCCCTGCTTGACCGCCTTGGCACGGATCGCCTGGTAGTCGAGACCGCGCCCGTCATCCTTGACCTGCAGAATGACATTGGCACCGGCATGCACCGCGGTCAGGGTTACGATCCCTTTCTCCGCCTTGTCAGCCTTACGCCGCTCAGCGGGGGGTTCGATACCATGATCGATGCAGTTACGGATCAGGTGGATCAACGGGTCGTTAAGACGCTCGATCACCGTTTTGTCGAGCTCGGTTTCGGCGCCGCGGGTGATCAGATCGACGTTCTTGCCAAGCTCCTGAGAAAGATCGCGCACCAAACGATTAAAGGTACTGAAGGTGGTGCCGATCGGGATCATACGGATATTCAGGATCTGGTCGCGCAGGTCCCAGGTCAGACGTTCGACCACCTCGGAGACTCCCTGCAGTTCGCCATCCTCGCGCTGTTCCGAGATCCGACTCAGGCGTGCCTGCACCGTCACCAGTTCACCGACCAGATTGACCAGTGAATCGAGTTTTTCAGAACGTACGCGGATACTCGAAGTGTACTCGGCGTGCCGCCGCTCCTTGCGCAGCGACATCACCTTCTCCTGCTCGGCCAGCGCTGCATCGAGCTTGCCCTCGTCGACCAGACCATCTTCGAGCAGGCTCTCGCCGAGACGCTTCTTGGAGTTGAGCGCCTTGGTCAGTTCGTCCTGGGTAATATCGCCGCGCTCGACAAGGATCTCGCCGAGACGCTTGTACTGGCCGCTATCGTCGAGCCACCCTTCCTCGTCGATGATGCGGATGTCGATCTCACAATCGTCTTCGACAAAGATGAACACGTCGCGAATGGTGTCGTAATCTTCGTGGGTCGTCAGCAGCAGATCCCAATAGAGATAGCAGGCCTCCGGATCAATCTCGCTAAGCGACGGAACCTTGTTGGTCTGGGCAATGACCGACAGCTCGCCCATCAGGCCGAGTTCGCGCAACAGGCCGACCGGGTTGATGCCACGGAAGAAGATCTGTGAACCGGGAATAAAGCGGATACGGTAGGTCTTGCGCCGCTCACCAAGGTTCTGCGCCTCGCCCTGCAGCAGATCCGCGTCAGATTCTCCGCCGCCCTGCTTGCCCTGCGGGATGTAGACCAAAAACGCTGCGGTCAACTCTTCGAGGGCCGCCTCATCGGGTGGCGTGTCACCATGCACCGCATCGACCATCGCCTGGATCTGGTCGCGGGCGTTCAGTGTCAGGGTGATCAGCTCCTTGGTCACCGGGATGTCACCGTCGCGGACCAGGTCATAAACGGTCTCGATGTCGTGGGTAAACTCGGCGATCTGATCGAAACCAAACATCGCACCGGAGCCCTTGATGGTGTGCAGGGCACGGAACACCTGGTCGACCAGTTCAGTATCGGTCGGGTTGCGTTCGAGCTCGAGCAGGGCCGACTCGAGGGCGGTCAACAGCTCCTGTGCTTCGTCGAGAAAAGCTTCGCCATGTATATCCATTACACCAGCACCCTTCGGATAACGGCCACCAACTGCTCAGGCTTGAATGGTTTAACAATCCAGCCACTGGCACCCGCCTGCTTCCCTTCCTGTTTTTTCCCCTCCTGCGATTCGGAGGTCAGCATCAGGATAGGCAAAAAGCGGAACGTATCAAGCTTGCGAACTTCGCGGATCAGCTCGATACCGTCCATGTTCGGCATATTGAGGTCGGTTACCAACAGATCGAGTTTGTCGAGCTGCTTGATCTTGTTGAATGCGTCCTGGCCATCGACGGCCTCATGAACATCGTACCCCTCGTTCTGAAGTGTAAACTTGACCATTTGACGGACACTGGCCGAATCGTCGACCGTCATGATCGTCTTCGACATTACCAACCCTCCCCACACCAGAGGCATTTCTGTCCTTTGGTATGCTGACATTCAAATTGCCGGGTGATCCCGCCCTCGATCAACAGACTCTTTACCGCATCCTTCATGCCACTGGCATCGACGGTCATTTTCTTCCCCTGCTTGGTCGCCTCACGGTGCCCGGCACACAGCAACTGGACAAAAGAGAGATCAGCCTCACTCACCCCGTTCAGCTTGACCTGAACTTCTTTGGCACCCTCGAAGGCGGCCAACAAATCGTCGCGCAGTTGGCGGGCGTGGGTGATATCAACGGCTCCCTGAGGCTCAAACACGACCGGGGCAGCTTTTTTTCTCGGCATGGCTTATTACCCTTTTATTGAAATCAAAACAGTTCTACGTTATCGCCAAGTTCAGAATCCTTCGAGGTGTGACCACCAAAAAGGTCCTCATCCGCAGAGTGGAGATCATCGTAGCCGGCCACACTGCGGTGGATCTTGCGTTCACGCGACATCGAGTAGCGTAGCACGATATCGTCCATGACCTGTTTCCGTTCTGCCGGAGTATAGGCCAACAGCTCCTTCCCCTGCCAGGCCACCGCAACCGACTCGATATCCTTGAGCACCTTGCCAAGAATCTGGGTAGTAAAATCATGCACCGTGATCCCGGCAACGGTCTTCTCGATATCCTCGGCCAGCCCCCGCCCTTCGGCATCCATCCCCTGCAGGTTGCGAATCACGTCCTTGTTCAGCAGGTGCAGGGAATTGAGCAAGGTCTCGAGTTCATGAAGGAATTCCTCGACCTGGCGCCGCCTCTCCTCGCGGCTCTCCTCGTCCTGCAGACCGAGGTTTTTCGCCGCCTGGGTGACGCGGGTCAGGTAGCGGGCAACGATGTCGGTCTGGGCCATGGCACTCGAGGAGAGTTTCTGAATCGCTCCCGAGATAACACTCAGACCGGCACCGCCGTTGGTGACACGCGCCGCCTTGATGCCGGCATTGAGAGCCAGGATCTTCATCTCGGCACCGATCTTTTCGATTTCGTGCAGAAAGTCTTCCATGCGCGCCACGCTGTTGGCGAGCGAATCGATGGTGGTGGTCGACTCGCGGTTGCGTCGCGCGTTCTCCTCGAGAGTATCGGCGACCTGGCGCATACCGGTCTCCATTTCGACCAGAAACGAACTACCGGCCTCGTCGGTGGCGCCGGAGAGATCCGCGGTTTCCCGCGCGATGCCGACCGTAGAGGTGGCAATATCGTGGAGGTTCCCCTTGATCCGCTGCACCGCCCCGACCAGTTCTTCCTTGGCGCTGCTGACCTGGGCTTCCTGAACCCGGCAGACCGAGCTCAGCGCCAGGTGCAGATCGACGTTGGCCTCGTGCTCAGTCAACCCCTTGCTCTCGCGCTCGAGACGGCGCGTGATGTCGCGCAGGGCCACCGCCACGTGCTCGATCTGCTGACGGGTAAGGTCGTGAAACTGCATCGAGGTAACCACCTCGCCAACCCGTAGAGAGATGTCGCGGGTCAGTTCGGCGATGCGTCGCGCGTTACTCGAGGATGACTGGTGGCGCTCGGCCATGGCGTTCATGCTGCGCCGGGTATTGGTGATAATCTTCACCCATTGCGCACGCTGCCGCTGACGCAGCTCGCTCACCTTGCTCAGTGCATCGAGCACCTCGTCTTCCAGCCCCTTGAGCTGGCGCAGCAGGTAGTCGGCCTGGGCGTCGATGTTATCCGCCAGGCTGCGTAAATCGTCGGCAAGCAGGAAAAAACTGAGGTCATCGGTGAGGTGCTGGGCGTTCTCAACCTTGGTCGAAAGACCTAGGATGTTCATGGTCTTGACGATCTTCTTGAAACTCTCAACCGGCTCGACCACCTGATTGAGCATGGTGAGGACTTCGCGCAGACCCTTCTCGGTGGAAGCGGCCTCCTGGTCGAGAATCCGGGTATAGACATTGAGCTGATCGAGCAGGCCCTCGAGCCCCTCGACGGTGGCGATTATTTCGTCCCCCATCATCAGGTTGACCACGGTATTGGCGCGACGCGAAAGGGTGGCGGAACGGGAATAAAACTGGCGCAGATCATTGCCGACACTCAGGAAGTCTTCTTCCGTCGAGTCGACAAACGCCTCGAGGTCGTGTTCGATCCGTTGCAGACGCTCGGCGGCCAGCTCGATCTCCTCGTTACTGACACTCCCCTGCAATGAATGCTCTTCTATCTCAGCAAGCTGTTTCATCGGATATAACACCGCCCCTGACGAGGTTAGAGAAATCCAAAATTATGACTTCAGGATGAAATCATGGCGTTGAAATGCAAAAGCTACGCCTTAAAAGGCCATAAGCATGCCGACGAACTTCGAAAGGATAGGTATTTTTGTCCTAAAGGTCAAGGAATAGGCGTCTAAAAGGATGTGTAATTTTGTGCATTTGCCCGCCCCGCCAGCTTACCATAGTTTCTTCAGCAGGACCTTGAGCTGGACACCGACGGTACGCGTTCAATAAATGGTCACACTTGGGTGACACAAGGCGTCACAAGGTGGCACACCGGCCGTTGGCTACATGTCGCTAAGCCCCTGAAATACAAAAACACCTTATTCAGGCCGCCTCGTTCCTTTTCGGGTTATGCCACTTGGTTGCGACAGGTTTCGAACCATGGGCTGCCTTGGGCGTTAAGTATCAACCTGGAAAGCATTCAGTCAGATTCAGTTGTCTTGAGGGGGCAACCAGGATTGACATGAAGCGGTGGCAGCTTGACAACATGCTGAAACTTGATGATTTTTGAACATTGGACAGAGTTGACGCATGCAACCTGGATTGCGGGGTTTTAACAGAGATGTCTGTTCCATCAACCCGCTTCCATGACAGCGAAGTATGAGACTTCGAAAGAGGCTGAGACGATTGGAGCGTAAAAAAGTTAAAGCCTAAGAAAGAACTGCAACGATAGAGATCGGGGCACCCGTTATTGAGCGCCCCGATCTTTTGTCCGTATATTTAGATGTCACCCTTCACTTCTTGGGGTGCAGTTTCTTGAGCCTCTTCCTTCGTCGCCTTCTGCGACATCATCCCTTCTTCGCTCGCGGGCACGGCAGACGCGTTACAGGCCCATCCCCAGCCGCGCTGTTTCTCCAGGAATGCCTCGACCTTCGCCTCGCAGTAGCCAACTTCGTTCTGCGCGCTCCAGAGCGTTTCCGTGACATCGCCTTTCTGGTAGATCACTTCACAAGGGACCTTCGTCACCTGATCTTGGTAGACAATGGTAATAGTGCGTTCCTGGCCGGTGTTGGTGCAAGTGTAGATGACGTCTGCAGCAGCGTAGCTGGCGAACAGCGCCATAGAGGTCACGATACAAAGGACGGTCATTTTTTTCATTTGTCTTGCTCCTCTTGGTTGTGGTTTCCATTATCAGATACCGGGCAGGCACCC